>DATCNE010000063.1:0-3319 GCA_036565395.1 Dermatophilaceae bacterium | reverse complement strand
AGCTCGTATCGGCATGACTCCGGGCTGTCCGTGGTCTGGGAGATGGTCGATGTACCCAAGTCCGCGGTGACCGCCGACGTCCTCAAGGCGTTGCTGGCACCTCACCCCGATGTGGCCAGGAAGCGCGTGGCGCTCACCTACCGACCCCTGGATCCGGCGGAGTCCGCCACCGTGGTCGACAGGTCTTTACGTACAGCCATCTCCCGCACCGGCCGCCGCCGAGGGCTTGCCTACGCCGCCGACACACAGGACCTGGCACAGGCCAAACGGATGGCCAGCGAAGAGGCAGCCGGTGCCGGGGTGACCCGTCTGTCCATGATCGTTACGGCGACCGTGGCCGATCCGGCCAAGCTTCCGGCCGCGGTCCGCGCCGTGGAACAGACGGCCCTGGGCTCGCGGATCCGCCTGCGCCGCATGTATGCCGGGCAGGCCGCCGGGTTCGCGGCTGGTCTCGGGATGGGCGTGGTCCTACCGGCCTGGGGAAACCCCGCGCTGGCCTGGCTGCGGACGAATTCCTAGAGGGGAGAACGGCAATGGCGCAGACGCAGGACTGGCTCGACGAGGACACGCTGATCCGGCGAGCAGGCACCAAAGGAGTGCCAGGTGCCGGCGGCGGCCGTGCAGCGATCCTCGAGATGCCACCGGAGTTCTTGGCCACCACCGTCCAGGCGTGTGGCATGTACCCATGGGCGATCGGTGGCAGCACGCCGATGATCGGCGTGCCGATGGGCACGAACCTGTTGAACTCCTCGACGGTGTGCTTCGACCCGATCGCGTGGTTCACGGCCCGGCCGCGACTGTGCGACAACCCCTCAATCTTCGTGTTGGGTCTGCCGCACAAGGGAAAGTCGACGATGGTCGCGCACATGCTGATCGGCATGTCGGCTCGGGGGATCCGCCCGCTGATTCTGGGCGACTTGAAACCCGACTACGTCGAAGTCGTCCGCAAGCTTGGCGGCCAGGTGATCCGGCTGGGGCGCGGTGAAGGCCGCTGGAACCCGCTGACACCGGGCAACATCTTCGCTGCTGCTGACCACATCGAGGCTGCTGGCGCGGCCGCCGGCGGCGATGCCGTAGACCGTTCGCGCACTCTGGCGGCGGGTATGCGCCAGGAGGCGCTTGGGCGGCAACTGGTGGCCTTGGAGGGCCTGATCCACATCGCGCGGGGCGACGGCTTGAACGAGGCCGAAAGGAATGCACTCACCTCTGCGCTGATGATCCTCAACGACAAGGACCTCGCCGGCCGCCCGCCGGTCATCGCGGACTTGATCGCACTGTTGGAGTCTTCGCCTGCTGAGGTCGCCGAGGTGGTCTTGGCCCGCCAGGACTCCACCCGCTACTACGCGGCCGTCGACCCGCTCATCATGAGTTTGAAGGGCCTGACCCGCGGACCGATGGGCGAGGTCTTCGCCCACGAGACCACGGTCGCGATGGACCTGGACGCCCCAGCGATCGTCGTCGACGTCTCCGGTATCGGCGAGGCCGACTCCAAGCTGCTCGCTGCGGTACTGCTGTTGACCTGGTCGGAGGGTTTCTCGACCGTCGAGGCCCGGCAGGCAATGGCCGACGCAGGCCTGGTCGAACCGACGCACTACTTCCTCGTCCTGGACGAGCTGTGGAAGGTGATGCGGACCTCCGCGGGCATGGTCGACCGGATCGACGCCGTGACCCGGCTCAACCGGACATGGGGCATCGGCCAGGCCATGATCTCCCACAGCGTGCGGGACTTGGACGCTCTGGGGGAGGTCGACCGGGTCAAGGCCCAGGGCTACATCGAGCGGGCCGGTGCACTGCTGATCGGCGCGCTACCGGCCAAGGAGTTCGTCCGCGACGACGGCACCGCCGGGGCGCTGGCTGACATCGTGCCGTTCACGGCGAAGGAGAAGGAGATGGTCACCCGGTGGGCCACCCCGGCCGGGTTGGGTGGCGACGGTGGGGCGATCGGCAACTTCCTGCTCAAGATCGGCCACGCACCCGGTGTGCCCTTCCACGTCCAGCTCACCTCCCATGAGGGCCTGTCCGTTCTCAACACCAACACCCGGTGGGAGTCGTCGCGGTGAGCACAGCAGCCTCCCGGTCGGCGGCCGGGTCCGAGGCGATCTGGTTCCTCATCCCTGCGGCCGCGACGATCGTCCTGCTCGGCGACGGTGCGCTGTGGGTCGGCGGTTGGCTGGCTGCACATCTGGGCGGGCATGGTGCCGCCGCGCCGACGTGGTCCTGGCTTCTCGTTGTCGACGTCATCCGACACGGACCGGCGGCCGCGCTGCCGGGGATGCCGCTGGCCCTGCTCTGGGTCTGTGTCGCCGTGATCGCGCTGCTCATGATCGCGGCGCTGGCACTGCTGGCGGTGGCCGCGCGGGCATTGCTCAAGGGCTCCGGCGCGCCGCAGCGGGCGATGGCCTCGCGCAAGGACCTCGAAGAAATGTCGACCAAGCAGGCAGAGAAGAAGGCACGGGCACTGCGGCCATCGTTGCGCTCCAATAAGACTGTCGCTGAACAGGATCGCGGCCTGCGGCTGTTCAAGCTGATGGTCGGCGGGCAATGGCTACACATGTCCTGGGAGGACGTGCTCGTGGCGTTTATGGCGCCACGCTCGGGCAAGTCGACCGCCCTGGCCATCCCAGCGATCCTGGAGGCACCCGGTGCCGTGATCGCAACGGCCAACAAGTCCGACCTGGTACTGGCCACGCGCGCGTTGCGCCAAAAAGACACCAACTGCCCGGCCGGCCTGTTCGACCCGATGGGGATCATGCATGAGCCGCAGGCGATCTGGTTCGACCTGCTCTCCGGTGTGCGGGGCGTCTCGGATGCCAACGCCTTGGCCGAGCACTTTATGCAGACGGCTCGCGACGACTCCAGGGGTGGAGACTTCTGGTCCTCGGCCGCACACGACCTGCTCGCCAGCCTGATCCTGGCCGCAGCCTGCACACCGGGCCGAACGCTGCACGACGTCTACACCTGGTTGACCAACACGGTGAACCCCGAACCGGTCGAGCTCCTGCGCGCGGCCGGACACTTCCCGGTCGCCGGGTCCGTCGCCGGCCGCCAAGGTGGAGCACCCGAAACGCGCGACGGCATCTACGAGACGGCGCGCACGGCCGCGGCCTGCCTGCAGGACGCCGCGATCATGGCGTGGGTCACCCCGCAGCCCGACCTGGCGGTCTTCGACCCCGCCGGTTTCGTCCTCAGCCGCCAGACGATCTACCTGCTGTCCAAAGACGCCGATGGCATCTCCGCGGCCCCGCTGGTCGCCGCGGTGACCGACCAGGTCCTGCAGGCGGCCACCGCTCAAGCGGAGCGCAACGGCGGCCGGCTAGAC
>DATCNE010000062.1:0-4743 GCA_036565395.1 Dermatophilaceae bacterium | reverse complement strand
CACGCGTGCAGCGAGGTCATCGCGATCTATCCGATCACCCCCGCCTCGACGATGGGCGAGCACGCCGACGCGTGGAGCGCGCAGGGACGACGAAACCTCTGGGGTTCGGTCCCTGATGTCATCGAGATGCAGTCCGAGGCCGGTGCGGCCGGTGCGCTGCACGGCGCGGTCGTCAAGGGCGCCCTCGCCACCTCTTTCACCTCATCCCAGGGCCTGCTCCTGATGCTCCCCAACATGTACAAGATCGCCGGCGAGCTCACGCCGTGCGTGATCCACGTCGCCGCCCGCACACTGGCCACGCATGCGCTGTCGATCTTCGGTGACCACTCCGACGTGATGAGCGCCCGGATGACCGGTTGGGCGATGCTCTGCTCGTCGTCCGTGCAGGAGGCGCAGGACTTCGCCCTGATCTCCCACGCCGCCACCCTGAAGTCGCGAGTGCCGTTCATGCACTTCTTCGACGGGTTCCGCACCTCGCACGAGATCAACAAGATCCGAGTCGTCAGCGACGACGTGATGCGCGCCATGATGCCGGACGACCTGGTGCTGGAGTATCGCCTGCGTGGGCTCACCCCCGACGCCCCGACCATGCGCGGCACCGCGCAGAACCCCGATGTATTCTTCCAGGCCCGAGAGGCCAGCAACTCGTTCCACGACGCGGTTCCCGAGACCGTTCAGAAGTCGATGAACGAGTTCGCCGGGCACACGGGACGTCAGTACAACCTTGTTGACTATCACGGTGCTCCCGATGCTGAGCGGGTCATCGTCATCATGGGCTCAGGCGCCGGCGCGGTCGGCGAGACGGTTGACGCCCTCGTCGCCAGCGGCGAGAAGGTCGGTTACATCACCGTGCGGCTCTACCGGCCGTTCCCTGTCGAGGCCTTCTTGGCGGCGCTTCCGGCAAGTACCAAGCACATCGCTGTCCTCGACCGCTGCAAGGAGCCGGGCGCGCCTGCCGAGCCGTTGCACCTCGACGTGGCCACCGCGCTCATGGACAGCGTCATGTTCAACGGTGGCGGAACCATACCGACCGTCATCGGTGGCCGCTATGGGTTGTCCAGCAAGGAGTTCACGCCGCCGATGGTGGCCGGCATCTTCACCGAGCTCAATCGCGACAAGCCGAAGCGACGCTTCACGGTCGGCATCGTCGACGACGTCACCCACCTCTCGATCGACCCCGAGCCTGACTTCGTAGTGCCGAGCAAGTCCGTCGCTGCGGTGTTCCTCGGCCTGGGTTCGGACGGCACCGTGGGCGCGAGCAAGAACTCGATCAAGATCATCGGGGACGGCACGGACCAGTTCGTGCAGGGCTACTTCGTGCTCGACTCGAAGAAGTCTGGTGGCGTGACCGTCTCGCACCTGAGGTTCGGCCACGATGAGATCCGCTCGACGTACCTCGTCGAGCAGGCCGACGTGATCGGCGTCCACCAGTTCTCGCTCCTGCGCACCATGAAGGTCCTTGAGCTAGCCAAGCCCGGCGGCACCCTCCTGCTGAACTCGCCCTACCCGGACGACCAGGTGTGGGACCAGCTCCCGGTCGAGGTTCAGCAGCAGCTGATCGACAAGAACATGAAGTTCTTCGTGATCGACGCGCACGCGGTGGCCAAGGATGTCGGCCTCGGCGGGCGGATCAACACGATCATGCAGCCGTGCTTCTTCCAGGTCTCGGGCGTGCTCCCGGTGGAGGAGGTCATCCCGAGGATCAAGGCCAACATCGAGAAGGCATACGGCAAACGTGGGCGCAGCGTCGTCGAGCGCAACTTCATCGCCGTGGACAAGGCGCTCAGCGAGATGAGCGAGGTCAAGGTCCCGGCCGAGGCGACGAGCACGCTTCACCGGATGCCGGCGCTGCCGAGCGATGCTCCTGCCTTCATCAAAGAGGTCACCGCGCATCTCATGCGCGGCGAGGGCGACCTGCTGCCCGTCAGCGCCATGTCGGCGGATGGAACGTGGCCGACCGATACAGCCAAGTGGGAGAAGCGGGCGATCGCCCAAGACCTGCCGATCTGGGACCCGGACCTCTGCACGGACTGCGGCAAGTGCGCCGTGACCTGTCCGCACACCGCTCTGCGGATCAAGATCTTCCCCAAGGATCAGCTCGAGGGTGCGCCCGAGGGCTTCCAGGCCAAGCCGTTCAAGTCGCGGGACCTGCCCGACCACATGCTCAGCATCACGATCGCCGCCGACGACTGCACCGGTTGCGGGATCTGCGTGGACGTCTGCCCTGCGACCTCGAAGCTCGACCCGAGCCACAAGTCCCTCGACCTCGTCGCCGCGCTGGATCACCGTGACGAGCTCCGGACGAACTTCGAGCACTTCCTGACCATCCCCGAGATGGACCGGACCAAGGTGCGTCACGACACGGTCAAGGGTGTCTCCCAGCTGCAGCCGCTGTTCGAGTTCTCAGGCGCTTGCGCAGGGTGCGGTGAGACGCCGTACATCAAGACGCTGACCCAGCTTTTCGGTGACCGGATGATCATCGCCAACGCGACCGGATGTTCGTCGATCTTCGGCGGCAACCTGCCGACGACTCCGTACACCGTCAACGCCGACGGCCGTGGCCCTGCCTGGGCTAACTCGTTGTTCGAGGACAACGCCGAGTTCGGCTTGGGGATGCGGCTTGGTTGGGAGCAACAGCACGGTGAGGCTCGCCGCTATGTCGCTGAGCTCAATGCGCTGATCGGCGCCGATCTGGCCGACGCGCTGCTCAACGCTGACCAGAGCGACGAAACCGGTGTCGAGGCCCAGCGAGTCCGGGTGGAGCAGCTCAAGGCAGAGCTTGACGTCGTGTCGAGCGAAGGCCGTGCGGGTGATCAGGCATCAGCCGTTCGACACCTGCGCAGCCTGGCCGACGAGCTGGTCGAGAAGACGGTGTGGATCGTGGGTGGTGACGGGTGGGCCTACGACATCGGCTTTGGCGGCCTTGACCACGTGCTCAGCTCGGGAAAGAACGTCAACATCCTGATCCTGGACACCGAGGTTTACTCCAACACTGGCGGCCAGGCCTCCAAGTCGACCCCACGTGGGGCATCAGCGAAGTTCGCGTCGTCGGGCAAGTCCGCGGCGAAGAAGGACATCGGCGCCATGGCGCAGGTCTATGGCGATGTCTACGTGGCGCAGGTCGCGATGGGCGCGAACGAGCAGCAAGCGGTGCGCGCCCTGCTTGAGGCGCAGGCATACCCCGGCGTCTCGGTGGTCATCGCCTACAGCACCTGCATCGCGCACGGGATTGAGATGTCGACGTCGATGACGCACCAGAAGGACGCGGTTGCCAGCGGCTACTGGCCGCTCTTCCGTTTCCGCCCCAGCGAGGGTGGCGACGGCAACCCGTTCAAGCTCGACTCGAAGAAACCGACGATGCCGATCCGGGAGTTCGCCCTCAGCGAGACCCGATTCTCGATGCTCGCCCGCACCGACAAGGAGCGCAGCGACCATCTTCTGACCCTCGCCCAGGCGGACGTGGACGAGCGGTGGTGGCATTACACGCAGATGGCGGGCATGGAGCGGACTGTGCCGCACGAGAAGCCACTCCCGGAGACAGTTCAGGCAGAGCCGGCTATTGCGTTGCCTGAGTTTCCGACGACATAGTGCGACGTAGGTGTGATGCACCACGTGCTTGACATAGTTTGCACGTGGTGCATATGGTATGCGTAGTGCCGGAGAGGCCGTGCACCTGCGTTTCCCCAAGGAGTCCACCATGGCAACACCGACCACCAACACCAAGACCACCCCCACGACCGAGATCCCCGCCGTCGCCCAGAAGCTCCGCGAGCAGCTGCTCTCGACCGTGCGTCAGGGTCAGCAGCTCTCCATCGACGCCGCCCAGACCCTGACCAAGGCCGCGTCGGTCCTTCCCGTCATGGAGCTGCCGACGGTTCCTGGCCTGCCCACCCTGCCTGGCGTCGAAGCCGCGACCCGCTACACCTTCGACGTCGCGGCCGACCTGCTCACGGCGCAGCGCGACTTCGCTCTGCAGCTGGCCACCGTGTTCGCCCCCGCGAAGTCCGTCTGATCTGTACCCTGCTTCGATGATGGAGGACACGGAAGCGCCGACGGCAGCAGATGACAAGTCGACCCTGCTGGGGGCGTTCATCCGTGCGCAGCGACAGATGGCCAATCTGTCGCTGCGACAGCTATCCGCGCTGACCGAGGTCTCCAATCCGTACCTGAGCCAGGTGGAGCGGGGGCTGCACGAGCCATCCGTCCGGGTGCTCAGGTCGATCGCAGACGCCTTGAACGTGTCAGCGGAGACGCTTTTCGAGCATGCGGGACTGATCAACAGCACCGAAAAGCAGAACGACGAAGCGACCGAGATTGCCATCCGGGACGACCGTCGACTGACCGAACCTCAACGCCGGGCCCTGCTCAGCGTCTACCGCAGTTATGTCGAGGCGAACACCGAAGAGCAGTAAGCGCTCTCCAGTGCCGCACTCGTCTCCTCGCTCATAGGCCGCTTAGGAGTCCAGCACCATGAAGCCAGAATCAAGCCCCGAGTCGGTCGGTCAGTCGATCCTCCAACGTCTGGGCATCGCCGAGGACCCGCTGGTCGGGGTCGATCCAGTCTCGTTCTTGAGGTCGCTCGCCGCGGCTGGTATCGCGCTGGTAAAGGACCCGGGCGCCGCGGCCGGTATCGCCGCGGCCAACGCACGGTTGGCGATCGGTTCTGCCGCGGCCGTCCGGGCATCCGCGGGGCGTGCGGTCGGCAGCGAGACAGCCGGACCGGTGTCTCCGGCAGCCGGCGAC
>DATCNE010000061.1:0-1833 GCA_036565395.1 Dermatophilaceae bacterium | reverse complement strand
GTGTCCAGGAACTCGCCCTCCACGAACGTCCGCGTGCCCTCGACCTCGAGACCCAGCCCGACGAAGAACGCCGTCACCGTGTTGAGGTCCGCAACGGTGATACCGACATGGTCGAAACGTCTTACATGTGACATGGGGTCCATCCTTCGGTGTTCATCTTGTCGGCTCCGCCCGAAGGGTGGAGCCGACGGGGTTCTCGACATGATCATCGGCGAAATCTTTCAGACCCGCCCTCATTGAACAATCGTGACGGATTGGCAGGCTGCCTCAATGTCGCACCGAGGCCACGGGGCCGCTACCCGTGGAACCGCGCACGATGCCATCGAGCACCGACGGCGGCACGCAGCCGGGTCATTGCGCGACCGGCCGCTGGGTTCGCCGGAGCACCGCATCGGCCAGTGGACGGCCTGCTCGATGTGGCGCGCCCGCATACAGAAGTGCCGCAACTGGATCCCTCACCGAACAAGGACACACGCCCATCGCGGCATAGAGCGGATGTTCGTCGAAGCCGACCCCTGAGCGGAAAACTCACGTCACACGCGGCGGTGTGACGCACCCTTGCGCCACGCCGCGAGCGGCACCTCAACGCGTGCACCCTCGCGGAGTATGGTCTCGGCGTGGGCGATGACTGGCGAACCGTGACGATTGAGAAGCTGCGTTCCCTGATCCTGATGGCCGAGCCCGACATCGTCGAGGAGGCCAAGTGGCGTAAGGCGTCCAACCCCGATGGTGTCCCGACCTTCTCCTGCGCCGGGCTTGTCTGCACCCTCGAGACCTACAAGGACAAGGTGAAACTCACGTTCGCCCACGGCGCCTCGCTGGACGACTCGTCCGGTCTCTTCAATGCGAGCCTTGATGCCGGCGCGCGACGTGCCATCGATGTTCACGCGGGCGACGTGTTGGATGAGAGCGCCTTCGCCGAAGTGGTCCGGGGGGCAGTCGCCCTCAATCGGTCCTGAGCCGGCCGACCGACCTCGGGCACATCGAGGCGCGCGGCTCGTGGCGTGCGAGGGCCAGCCGAGGCGAATACTCGATCGCGCTTGGCCTGACTCGGCCGCTGTCGCGGCGAAGTGGGGCGGGTCGAGGCCCATGCTCGTGCCGATGAGCACGAAGGTCGCAGAGGTTCTAGCGAGTCTCCATGGCGGAGGCGATCTTGGTGGAACCAGAGGCCGTTCCAGTAGTGTCCAATGACCATGAAACACGTGCGCGTCGTCGTCGGCGTCGCCCTGATGGGCATCGTCGCTGCGTGCGGCAGCCAGCCGACGACCGAGGGCGCCCTCGATGGTGACTACCGCATCGTGGGTGGACCCGCACCAGGTATCGACAAGCCCTACCAAGGCACGGTCTGGGCGTTTGCTGGGAACCTCGATTGGGCGCATGTGCAAGAGGCACGCCCGATCGCGCACGTGAGCACCGATACTGCCGGCAGGTTCACGATGTCGCTGCCGCCCGGTCGCTACACGTTGTTCGGTGCGGGCTCGTCGCTGACGGAGGACGGATGTGGAGCGCCGCTCGTGGTCAACATTGGGGCCGCGTCGCGGGCGACAGCGCACCTCGTCTGCTCCGTGCCTTAGCGTTCGATCTCAATTCCGACGGTCAGCGACCCTGTCATGTACACGCGTCCGCTCATCAGCAAGAGGTTGGTCGTCTCGCGGCGATGTGACGCAGCTCGGTGCGAGCTGATCGCCAATTTGCGGATGTGGCCTGCTGACTCACCAACCGAGCTCGCGCAGCCGCGCGTCGCCGATCCCGAAGTGATGACCCACCTCGTGAATGACCGTCCGCCGAACCTGCTCGACGACCTCGGAATCGCTGTTGCACACCGCGCAGATG
>DATCNE010000060.1:0-3534 GCA_036565395.1 Dermatophilaceae bacterium | reverse complement strand
GCGGAGGAGGACTCTGAGGACGAGCTGCCCGACTCGCTCGATGGAGCAGAGCCGTTTGCCGGGC
Organism: Dermatophilaceae bacterium; assembly: GCA_036565395.1. Taxonomy (GTDB): domain Bacteria; phylum Actinomycetota; class Actinomycetes; order Actinomycetales; family Dermatophilaceae; genus UBA4719. Next base: position 3,470 of record DATCNE010000060.1, on the reverse strand, counting down.
CTGAGCCATTCCGGGAGTCCTTGCCTGAGCCGCTCCGTGAGCCGGTGCCGGAACCCTTGCGTGCCTCATTGCGCGAGTCGGTGCGATAGAAGCCCGAGCCCTTGAACACGACGCCGACTGCGTTGAACAGCTTGCGCAGACGGCCCATGCACTCGGGGCACTCGGTCAGCGAGTCGTCGACGAAGGACTGGACGATCTCAAAGCGGTGCTCGCACGCAGTGCACGCATAGGCGTACGTAGGCACGGTTCCTCCTGTTGGCACTCTCAAGGTCTGACTGCCAAGTGTAACGGCAGCGACCTCTCAGAAAGTCCTTATGCCCTTGCCGGGCCCGGCCACTCACAGGTGGGCCTGGTCGATCGCAGACTGCAGCGACTGCAGGTAGCCGTCGCTGGTGACCGTAGCCCCGGAGATCGTGTCGATGGACGCGGACTGTTGTTGGACGGCCTCCTGGTCCAGGATCGGCAGCGCATAGTTGTTGATCATGACGTCGCGACCGTTGTTCTGGGGGTACTGCACGGCCTTGGACCGGGTGATCTTGCCGCCCTGCACCGTGATCTCGACCTGGACGGGGCCCCATCGGGTGTCCGCGACCCCACCGGTGTAGGTGGCGGGGCTCGACCTGCCTGCCGACGACCCGTTGCTGTTCGATGAGCCGGACTGTGCGCTTGAGCCGGAGGATGCAGGCTGCTGTACGAAGGGGCTGGTGGCGACCACGCCGCTGTTGGTGCTGGTGTGGTAGCTGAAGAGCAGCACAAGCATCGTGATCGTTGACAGGAAGACGGTGACGATGCGTCGCATGGCTCTCCCTCCTGACGTATGCCGCCCCGTGGACGGTCGGTAAGTGAGGCGTGCCCAACCCCAGCACTTCAAACCCAATGGCACAACAACCAAAGAACGGACACTCAAGAGTCCCTGAGGATGTTTGAGGATTGCTGGATGGATTCAGTGAATCTGCTGTGAGATTTCATGGGTGTTTTCAGGGTCAGGTGTTCCAACCGGCGAGCCGGCCCTCCACGCTGATCTGGCGAACGCGCTTCTCGGCGGCCTGCCGTGACTCAGCGGTCGCGACGATCAGCAGCTGGTCACCGTGGCGCAGGGGGGTGCGCAGGGTGGGGACGAACGCCTGGCCGCCTCTGACGACCATGGTGACGTTGGCACCGGGCGGCAGCCGCAGCTCGAACACCTCGACGCCGTGCAACCGGGACGTGCGACCGACGGTCACCTCCAGGACGTCTGCCCCGATCTCGTTCAGCGGCGTCGACTCGACCTCGAGGTCCAGCGCCCGTTCGGCATCCATCACGCCGAGCCGGCGCGCCACCCAGGGCAGGACTGGCCCCTGGACGAGCGTGAAGATCACGACCAGGACGAACACGAGGTCGAACAGCCACTCGACGTTCGGTGTCCCGGCGGTCCGCGGCACCGTGGCCAGCACGACCGGCACGCCTCCGCGCAGCCCCGCCCAGGACAGGAACGCCTGGTCGCGCCACGGGACCCGGAACGGCGTCAACGACACGATGACCGACAGCGGCCTGGCCACCAGGAGCAGCACGAGACCGATCAGGATGGCAGGCACGATGTGAGTCGCCAGCTTGGCGGGGGAGACCAACAGGCCCAGCATGACAAACAGCCCGATCTGGGCCAGCCAGCCCAGTCCTTGGGCGAACCCGTGGACCGCGGCCCGGTGTGGCAGCCGCATGTTGCCCAGCATCAGTGCGGACAGGTATGCCGCAAGGAAGCCGCTCGCGTGCGCCAACGACCCTGCGGCATAGGCCAGAACCGTCAACGACACGACCCCGATCGAGAACAGGCCCGACGAGGACGATCCGATCCGGCGCATCAGGTGGCCACCGGCATACCCGATCAGCAGTCCGACGACGGCACCGCCCGCAAGCTCCGCAATGGCGACGAGCAGCAGCTGCCACCACGCTTCGTGGCCGCTTTGTCCGGGGGAGGACTGCGCCGCGAGGGCCAGCACGAGGATCACGACGGGGGCGTCGTTGAACCCGGACTCGGCCTCGAGCAGGCCGGTGAGCCGGCGTGGGAGCGGCACCCGGCGCAGTACCGAGAACACCGCCGCCGCATCGGTGGAGGCCAGGACCGCGCCGACCAGCAGCGCGATCGTCCACGAGACGTTGAGCACGAGGTGCGCTGCCAGCCCGACGACCGCAACGGAGACCACCACCCCCAGGGTCGACAGGAGCGCCGCGGGTGCGAGGGATCGCCGGATCCCGTCCCACGACGTCGTCAGCCCGCCTTCGGCCAGAATGAGGACCAGGGCGCTGAAGCCGAGGACCTGCGTCAGCTCGTTCGAGTCGAAGTGGATGCCGAGCCCTGCTTCACCGATCGCCATCCCGATGCCGAGATACAGCAGCAGGGAGGGCAGCCCGGAGCGTACGGAGAGACGAACCGTTGCCACAGAGAGCAGCAGCACCAAGGTCCCGACCAGAAGGGCAAGGTCGAGGTCGGAGACGGTGAAGGCGGGGAGGGCTTCGATGTGTCCTAGTCTCGCAGGGTGCCCCGAGCAAAACTCGCCAGTCGTATCGCCGTCGCCGTCGTGGCCCTTGTCGTCGTTGCCGTCGTGGTCGCCACAGGTGTCGGCATCAGCCTGGTCCGGCAGTCCTTCCCACAGACATCTGGTCAGCTCACCCTCTCCGGTCTGACCGCGAAGGTCACCGTCCTGCGCGACGATCATGGCGCCCCGCAGATCTACGCCGACAACCCACAGGACCTCTTCCGGGCCCAGGGTTATGTGGCTGCGCAGGATCGCTTCTTCGAGATGGACCTGCGGCGGCACATCACCGCTGGCCGGCTCTCCGAGATGGTTGGCCAGGACGGCGTCCAGACCGACCGCGTGATCCGGACCATGGGCTGGCGTCGCGTGGCCGAGGCCGAGCTGCCGACGCTGTCGTCAACGACCCGGCAGTACCTTCAGGCGTACGCCGACGGGGTCAACGCCTACATCAAGGCGGCGGGCAGTCCGGACAAGATGGGTCTGGAGTACACGGTTCTCGGCCAGAAGTTCCCCGACTACCGGGTCGAGCCCTGGTCACCGGCGGACTCCCTGGCATGGCTCAAGGCGATGGCGTGGGATCTGCGTGGCGACTACGACAACGAGCTCACCCGCGCCCGGCTCTCGGGGCGGATCAGCCCTGCCCGGCTGGCGCAGATCTTCCCGCCCTACCCGATCGACTCCCACCACCCGATCCTCTCCGCACAGGACTGGCGCCCCAGTGTCGCCAGCTCGACCCAGAGCGCGGCCTCGCCCATCCGGGCCGTCCCGACGGCTGCTTCCGGGTCCGCCCCTGGTGGCAGGGCAGCCGGCGCCGTCTACGCCGAGGTGGCCGCAGCTCTCGACCAGCTTCCGGTGATGGTCGGTCGAGGCGAAGGCGTGGGGTCCAACTCGTGGGTGGTGGGGCCGAAGCGCTCATCGACCGGAAAACCATTGCTGGCCAACGATCCTCACCTCGGC
>DATCNE010000059.1:0-40759 GCA_036565395.1 Dermatophilaceae bacterium | reverse complement strand
ACCAGCAGCGGGACCAGCCCAGCAGACGACACGAGATTCGGGTCGTCGAACACCGCTGACTTGACCGGGCGAGTGTGAGAAAGTTGCATCTGCAGGATGCCCTTCCGGCTGGTCGAATTGGGACCTTCGATAAGTCCAATTTTCCCAGTACGTAAGGGCATTCTCGCGTTACGACCCACTCAGCGGAGCATCAACATCGGTGGATCGAGGCTTAGGGAGAGAACGGTCACGCTGATGGCCTCGACCGATGTGATCGACGGTGAACGAGTGACCGACACCCCCAAGAGTGGGCGGTCGCGCACTATCGGCATTGACCCACAGACCGTCACCGTGCTTCTCGAGCACCGCCTGCGACAGAACGAACAGCGGGCTCGGCTGGGTGCGGCTTGGGAAGACGGAGGCGACTTCGTGTTCACCCGGGAGGACGGCAGGCAGCTGTACCCGGACACGGTGACCCAGCTGATGAGCCGTTCCGTCCGCGACTACAACCAGCCATGCCAGCCCGGTCGGCGCGGCAGCCCCCGCAAGGCCCTGCCACCGCCCTTGATCCAGCTCCCACGGGCTCGCCTGCACGACTTGAGGCATCTGCACGCCACCACACTGCTCATGGCCGGTGAGGCGGTACACGTGGTGGCGAACCGGCTCGGGCACTCCGACCCAGCAATCACCCTTCGGGTCTACGCCCACGTCATCAACGAGAGCGCACTCGGCCCCGCGGAGGCCTTCGCCAAGGCCGTTGCCGGGCTCGTCGACGAGCATGACCCGGACCCTGATGAGTGATCCGACGACGGCGCTGAATGAGTCCGCGCAGGGCAGTCAGCCAGCTCGCTTGTTAGCAAAAGCGTTAGCAAGCTGCCGACCAGAGCCTCGCCTGCATCGCGTAAACAGGCCCGATAACGCGCTGACCTGCGGAAACACCAGAGCCGACGGGGGGACTCGAACCCCCAACCCCCTGTTTACAAGGCAGTCTGGGCCGCATCCGCCTTGTGCCGGAATCGGCCTGAATAGGTCCTGACCTGCGCGAACGTCCTTGAGCCGTATGCCGGTTCGGACGCCTGAAACCGGTCCGTCCGTGCAGTTCCGGCGCATTTCCTGACGCATTCCTGACGCGCTTGCCCCTTGGAGGCCAGCGGTCGAGCCAGCCATGCCCACCCTCAGCTCGTTTATCGGAGAGGTCATGTCATGACCCCAGAAACGCCACCACCCGAAGCCGACGACAACAGCGCCGGCACCCTCTTCGTCGAGGAGCCGCGGTTCGCGATCGTGCCCGAATGGGTGATCGACGCAGCGGTCTCCGACGGCGCGTTCCGCCTCTACTCGCTCCTGCTCCGCTACGGGAACAGCTCCGGTTGCCGGATGCCGTCGCGGCCAACCCTGGCCCGCCGCCTGCGCCGCTCGGTCGACGCGGTGGACCGTGCGATGCGTCAGCTCACCGAGGCCGGCATCGTCCGCGTGGAGCACCGCCGCTGCGGCGAGCAGTTCCTGTCGAACCGGTACCACGTGCGCACGACCGCGCCCGCGCACCCGGCGACGGTCTCCGGGGGTAGCCGCGTTATTGCGGCCACCCCCGAACCGCCCATCGGTGGCCGCATTTCTGCGGCTACCCGTGGCCGCATATTTACGGCCAGGGTGGCCGCAGATGTGCGGCCCAACCCAGAGACTCTTACCGACAAACCCCCTCCCCCTGCCCCCTCACGCCTCGGCCGGTCTTCCACAGCGAAGGCCGTGCAGGAGGCCGACGATGCTCTCCTGGCTGCGTGCGGCATTGACGACCTCGAGGCCCTGGCTGATCGATGTGTGGCTGCCCGTCGGGCTCTCGGCAAGCCGACCGCCCGGTGGACGCCGCGGTGCCTCGCAGTCGTGATCAAGCTCGCGGTGGTGACCAGGGGGTGGCCGGCAGCATCGATGGAACCGGCGCTGCTGGCCGTCGCTCGGGACCGGAAGAGCCACTCACCGGCCAGGGTGGCCGAGGCTGGCCCGTGGTGGGACGCCATGGCTCTCGGCTTCGACCAGGGCCTGGACGCCCATGAGCTCACCGCCCTGGAAGCTCGACTGGCCGAGACCGGCGGGCTGCGGCCCGCCCTTCAGGCCCAGGCCCGCGCCGAGCTGACCGCCGAGGGCATGCCCGTCATTCGTAGCACCGTCGCGCGTCGGGCCTGCGCGATTCTCGACCTGCGGGATGCGCGATGAGAGCCGAACGGCCCCTGACCTCGCAACAGCCCATGCCCCTGCCGCGCCCCAGCCGCGCACCGCGCCGTTGCCAGCCGCTTCGGCGAACAGAACTCGCGGGGGCACACGCCGCCTCGAGCAACCACGACGCCGCCTCGCTGCGGCGCCACATCGCAAACAAGGAGTCCCGATGAGTACGACCGCGCAAGTTCTCGGGGTGCTGCAGCAGACAGGCGGCTTCCTCACCGGTGTCGTTCCGAACCCGCCGGCCCAGGCCCCGGCCGGCGTGGCCCAGCCGGTCGCCGCCGTCATCAGCTACGTCAAATGGGGAGTGCTGATCGTCATCTTCTTGTCCGCCTTGGCCGGCGTCGGCGCTCTCGCGGGAGGGCGGGTGTTCGGCAACCACGGCGCCAGCAAGATCGGGGTCTCGATGCTGGTCACCGCCGTCGGCGCCCTGGTCGTCTACGTCGGTCTCTATGCGTTCCTCAGCGGCTTCGGGGCGGTGTGAGCCATGGCCATCACGCTGATGAGATCAGCGAGGGCCAGGGGCTGGGTAGCCCTTGCCGGACTGCTCGTCGTCGGAGTCGCGATCCTGTGGGGGTTGGTCATCTTCGTCTGGTCGGTGCTCGCGGGCACCGGACCAGACAGCCGAGCCAGCGGCCGCACAGCGGTCACGCCCAACATCATTGCCTCCGCCTCACCGTCGCCTTCAACGTCGACCTCGGCGTCGGCTGAGGTCGCCTTGAAGGCCGCGAAGAACGCTCTGGCCGCCAAGCCGATGTTGCAGATCGCACCCGCTGACGCCCTGCCCCAACCCATCGCAGCCTCGACCGCTGGAACGCCGCTGACTCTACCCAAGGCGACGGACACGACAGGGCTGATACCAACCGGGTATCCACACACCCCGCAGGGAGCCGTCGCGCAACTGGCGGCCATCGACGCCTTGGCGATGAAGGACCTCAACCCTTCGAACCCCAGGAAGGCGTATGACTGGGCCGTAATGCCCGGCGCGGTGCCGTTTGCGCAGTGGACCCCGCAGGTCGGGGCATCCGCCATTCTCACGTCTGCGGGGGCTCCGGACGGGTCTACGCAGCTCACCTCGACGTGGACCCTGACCCACGCCCAGATCAAGGGGGTGCTCGACGACGGAAACTTCGTCGTCGCATGCGTGCTCGGTGAGTTCGACGCGAACTACCGGTCCACGGTCCGCGCCGGCATCGGTGACTGCCAGCGAATGGTTTGGCAAGGGGGTCGCTGGTGGATCGGGCCCGGCGAGCAGCCCGCATTTGCGCCCTCGACCTGGCCCGGCAGCGCCGACTGTGTACGCGCCGGCTGGCGGGAGGCGCGCAATGCCTAGCATTCCCAACCCGATTGACATCATCGGCCAGGGTCTGGGTGGGTCACTCGCGGACCTCGCGGAGTCGGCCTTCAACCAGGCCATGAAGTCCCTGTGGGACTTCTCCCTGTCACTGCTCAAGGGCGTCTTCGGGGTTATCGACCACCTGACCCTTCCCAACCTGGACCCAGCGACCGGGCCGTTGTCCAGCGTGATGCCCGCCACGATCTGGGTGGGCGGGGTGCTCCTGGTGCTGCTCTCGTTCATCCAGGTCGGCAAGGCCGCGATGTCGGGAGGCGCAGGACTTCTTCACCTGTTCAAGGGAATCGCCCAGTACATGATCGTCACCGCAGCTGCGCTGGGCATCCTGACCACGCTCGTGACCGCGGCGGACGCAGCAGCCCGCGGAATCCTGGCCACCGGGTTGCACGCGGACTCCTGGCAGGGGATCACCGCGGCGAACGCGCCCTGGCAGAACGCCGTTCACGGCGTCTCCGGCGCCGGGCTTGGCTTGATTGCGCTGCTGGGCGTCCTCCCCGCGGCGATCGGGCTCATCGTCGCGACACTGGTTCGGGAGGCCTCGATCCTGGTGATCGCCGCGACGATCCCCATCCTCGCCGCCGGCCTCGTTGCCGAAGCCACGGCTCGCTGGTTCTGGACCGGGCTGCGTTGGATGTTCGCCCTGATCATGCTGACACCGGCCGTGGCCATCGTGATCAGCATCGGCTTCAAGCTCGCATCCTCCGCTTCAGCAGGAGGGGGCCCGCAGTCCGCCGACGCGGGCCAACAGGCGGTGACCGCGTTCATCGGCGCCGCGGTGTTGCTCATCTCGGTCTTCTGTCCACTGGCCCTCTTCAAGCTCTTCGCCTTCATGGACCCGGGCACCCCTTCGGGACACTCACTACGGACCTCCATGTCCGACTTCGGATCCGGCTCACCTGCGATCGCTAGTGGATCGGCAGGCGGAGGAGGCGGAGCGTCCAGCTCGGTGACGCCTCAGGAGAGCGACGCGTCGGACTCGGTGGACTCCCGATGGGCGTCGGCCGTGAGCGGGCTCTCGGCCCCGCACCGGGTGATGGCGGCCGGGACCGCTGCGGCGATGTCCAGCGCTGGACCGGTACTGGAGGCCGCGGGCGTCGGCGCCGGCACAGATGGCGCAGGCCAAGGATCGAACAGACCTGCTCGAAGCGGTGGCCAGCCAACCTCAGCTCAAGGCAGCTCAACTCGTTCAGCCCCCGTCGAGGGTCCGGATGGCGGTCCAGATTCGCCGCCCCAGACGCTGGACGCCACTGGTCCGCCCGACGGTGGCGCCGGGTCAACAGATGGTGGCCCTTCCGGGTCGTCCGGCACGCCTCGACCAACGGCACCTGGTGGCACTCCGGGGTCAGCAGCCACAACAGGGGCAACCGGGACCGGGGCTGCGGAAGTTGCCGAGGTGGCCGACGTGGCGGTGATCGCGTTATGAACGATTCATCTGGTCTCTACTCAGGTTGGCGCCGCGAGAAGTTCGGCCCTTTCGCCGGACTCTCCGGCCGCCAGGCGGGCGCCCTCGCCCTGTCCTGGCTGCCGCCACTGGCCGCGGTGGGCCGCAACCACTGGGGTGCCGCGCTGCAACTGGGCACGGTCTCGGTGCTGGTGTCCATCCTGGTCGTGGTTCCGATCCGACGGCGACCGGCGATGAAGTGGCTTTGGGACGCGCTGCTGTTCGCGGTCGGGCGCGCGCTCGGTTGGTCGCAGTTCCAGGCGCGCGCCGCCACGGGAGCAGGGACGCAGGCACGGCTGGACGAACCGGATCTTCCCGGAGTCGCCGCAACACTGCGGTTTCACGACGGGCCGATACTCGGCGCGACCCCATCGGTGTGCGTGGTCCAGGACCCGGGCGCGGGCCGGTGGAGCGCCACCGCTGCGATCTCTCACCCGGGTCTGGGGAACGCCGACCCAGCGATGCGAGAGCTGTATGCCGCCCAGCTCGGCGGCATGCTCGCAGCAGCGGCAGCCACCGAGGAGATCGCCAGGATCTCCATCCAGATCCGCACCGTCCCCGACGACGGCGCGGAACGCGCGGCCTGGATCGCGGACCACCGCAACCCACGCGCGCCAGCGGCCGTCATCGCGGCGACCGACCAACTCGAGTCGCTGATGGCCTCCACCGCGGTCAGACACGAGGTGTTCGTGACCGTCGCCGTGGCCGAGTCCAAGATCCGCCGGGCCGCCAAGGAAGCCGGAGGCGGCGTCGAGGGCCGAGCACGGGTGCTTTACCGGCACCTGCAGGAGATCGAGCAACGGCTGCGGGGACTGGGCGTCACCAACGTGTGGTGGCTGCCGACCCGAGAGCTCGCGGCCGCGATCCGGACTGGCTACAACCCGGGCGACGCGGTCGCCCTGCAACGGGCCCTCCAGGAGGCAACCCGGGGGCGGCTCACCGTCCTTGGCCCGCGGCTGGGCGCGGCTGGCCCATCGGCGGCACTGGCACCATCGCCGAGGGCCTACACCCACGACGCCTCCACGACGGTGTCCTACGCGCTCCTGTTCCCCGAGCTGGCCACCCGGGTCGGCTCACTGGCCGGGATGCTGGCGGTGAGCCGTTCCGGAGAGCGGCGCACCCTGACCCTGCACTACGAGCCGATCCCGGTAGCCCGCGCCGGCCGCCAGGTTGAGCGCGACATGTGGGCAAGCGAGATCAGCCAGGACATGCGCACCAAGCGCGGCTTCCGGGTTGGTCGCAAGGAGCGACGCCGCGCGCGGGAGACTTCCGCTCACGAGCAGCAGCTGGCCGCCGGCCACACGATGGTTCGGGTAGCAGGGGTGGCCGCGGTGACCGTCCCCTCCCACTGGAATGTCGAGGACCACGCGGCCGCCCTTGAGGCGGCTTCGCGCGCCTGCGGGTACGGCCTGTTGCGGCTGGACCTGGCACAGGACGTGGGCTTCGTCGCAGCCTGCTTGCCCATCGGTGTGGGTCTGGCGAGTCGGGAGTCTCGCTGATGAGCGGCTTCAACCTCCGAGCGCAGGTCCGCGGTCAGGGCCGGTCCCTGTCGCAGATCTCGGACGCCTTTGGCACCCCGCTTCCGTCGCCGATCCGAGCGGTCGCCGCTTCGAGCCGGCATACCGAAGCTGGCCTGGTCCGTTCGACCGGGACCAGGCGTGGGTTCGCGGGGCGGGCCCGCGGCTGGTCACCGGTGCCACACCCGCTGGTCGTCTACCGTGCTTCGACCGCCGAGATCGGTGGGGTGTTTCCCTTTGTCGGCGCCGAGGCTTTGCCACCGACCGGGGCGTCGGTCGGGGTCGACACCCGCTCCGGCGCGGGCTTCTGCGTCGACCCGATGGGTTGGGTACTGGCCGAGATCACCTCGAACCCGAACCTGGTGTTGTTCGGCAAGCCAGGCACCGGCAAGTCGACCACCGTCAAGGCAATCCTGTTTCGCCTCATGCTCTTCGGCGTCCGCACGCTGGTGGCCGGTGACGTCAAGGACGAGTACGAGAAGCTCTGTCGCGCGGTCGGGGTCGAGCCCTTCGCCCTCGGAGTGGGTATGCCGGCGCGGATCAACCCCCTCGACCTGGGCCCGCTCGGCCAAGACTGGGACCACCTCTCCGATACTGACCGGGCGCAACGCGCGCGGGTGATCTTCGGCCGGTGGCTGGTGCTGCTCAAGGCCCTGGTCGGAGCGCAAGGCGTAACCACCACGGCCGCGGACGAAGACGCGCTCAGTGCGGTGCTGGCCCAGCTCACCGGCTGGGCAGCCGGCAGCGGGCAGCTGCGGGTCATCACCATCCCGCAGGTGTGGGCAGCCCTGCGAGACCCCAGCGATGACCTCGCCGAGGCCTGCCGATACGAATCACCTCGGGCGATGACCGACGCCACCCGCCAGGTCACGTCCGCGCTGGGGGCGATGGTCCGCGGCGCCCTGGCCGGGTTGTTCGACGAGCCCACGAACATCGCCATCGACTGGGCGGCCCCCATCCAGTCGCTGAGCCTGGGCCGGCTGGTGCCGCTGGGTGACCAGGCGCTGGGCACCGCCTTGGCCTGCCTGAACTCCTGGTCACGGGCCATGACCGACTCACGCCGAGCAGGTGAACACACCGTCGTGGTCCGAGACGAGGTATGGCGGCAGATGCGCCTCGGGGTCGGCGCGGTGCAGTCCCTGGACGCGGACCTGAGACTGTCCCGCTCCGACGCGTGCATCCAGATGGTCGTGGCCCACAAACCCTCGGACATGCTCTCGGTCGGCGACACCGGCTCGATGGCAGCCAACATCGCCAAGGACCTGATGAACCTGTGCGACACCAAGGTCCTGCTCGGCCAGGACCGCAACGTCGCCCAAGAGCTGCAAGGGCTGCTCGGGCTGTCCGAGATGGAAAGCGACGACGTCTCCGGCTGGGCCCGTCAGCGCCGCGGCCGCGCCATCTGGCGGGTCGGCGAACGTTCCTACCGGGTTCAGACGGTTCGCGGCCCCCTTGAGGCAAAACTCTTTGACACCAACGATTCTCTTCGTGGCGGCGACTCGTGAAGAAGTGGCTGGCGGCCGGCATGACCCTGCTCGTGCTGCCGGTATTCCCGGTGGTGATGACGGCGGCGCTGCTGACCGGGACCGCCTCAGCCAGCGCCTGCAGCGTCGTCCGACCAGCCGTGCACCCGACATCCTCGGCTCATACCCCGTCCATTGCTGCGTCCGCTGCAGACTGCCCCGGCCAAGGCGGCGAAGGAATCGGCGGCGGCGGCCTCACGAAGCTGCCGCCCGGCTTCGCCCTACCATCCCAAGCCCAGCAGCAGGCGGTCGTGCGGTTCGCCCTCGCCCAGCTGGGCAAGCCCTACCTGTGGGGAGGCACCGGGCCGAACGCCTGGGACTGTTCCGGGCTGACCATGCGCGCCTGGGACGCCGTCGGGATCCGACTGCCGCGGACCACCTTCCAGCAGGTGCTGGCCGGTGCCCCCGTGACGTCGACGGCCGCAATGGAGCCGGGTGACCTGATCTTCATCGCCGGATCGGACGGCACCCCCAGCAACCCCGGTCACGTTGGCCTGTACCTCGGCCTCGTGAACGCGGTGCCCTTCCTGGTTCACGCACCGCAGACCGGCAAAACCGTTGAGATCAAACCCATCTCGACCTGGCGCGGCCTCATCGTGGCCATCCGCCGACCCACCGGCCAGCCCTGAACAGGAACGGAGACATCGCCATGACACCCACAGATGAAGCCCTGGTCACCCGGGGCGAAGCCGCGGCACTCGCTCTGGCCGCGGCGATCACCGTCGCCCTCACGACGGTGCTGGCCGGCGGCGCGCTCTCCGGCCTCGTCTTCGGCCGGGGCTGGGCCTGGCCGCGGGCCACCCAACTGCCTTCCACGCTGGGCGATCTGGTCACCCACCCGAGCCAACCGTCCGCGGCATATGGCCCAACCCTCGGCAGGCTGCTGCCCAGCCCGACGCTCTTCTGGGGCACCGTGGCAACCCTCCTGTCGCTGGCCGTCATCGGCGCAGGCTTCCTCGCCGCAGGCGTTGCGCAAAGGCGGCACCAACCCGGCCTGGCCACCCGCAGGCAGATCCGCACGGTCGCCCGAGAGCCTGACGCCGGCTGCGCCTTCGGAACCTATCTCGGCGTTCCCGTCAGAGCCCGAGGCGAGGACTCTGCGCTGACCATCGCACCCGCCCGGGCCGGCAAGACGACACGGCTGGCGGTCGGCCGGGTGATCGACGCGCCCGGTGCGGTCGTGGCCACGTCGACCAAGGCCGACCTCGTTCAGCTGACCGCGTTCGCCCGCGCGACCACGGGCACGGCGCACGTCTTCGACCCCGACGCGATGCTGGCCTGGCCCACACCCTGCCGGTGGGACATCGTGGCCGGCTGCGAAGACGTCCGTGAGGCCATGACGCGAGCCCGCGCGATGGTCGCCGCCAGACCCCTGAACAGCGACCGCAACTCCAGCTTCTTCGAGGGCGCCAGCGAGACCGTCCTGCGCTGCCTGCTGCACGCGGCCGCCATCGACGGGGGCTCGATGCGCGAGGTCCTGGCCTGGGCGCGGGACTTCACCGACGACGCGCCATACGAGATCCTGCGCAGCCATCCCGGCGCCGCTGTTGGGTGGCTGCAGGACCTACGCAAGTTCTGTCGGGCAGGTGCGCCTGAAACCGTCTCGTCCACTGCGATGAGCCTGGGACTGATCCTCAAGGCGATGGCCGATGACCGCGTCGTTGACCTGGTCTGTCCCGCGGCCGGCGAGGGTCTGGACGTCGACGCCTTTGTCCGGGGCGGAACTGACACGCTCTACCTGGTCAGCGAGGGCGGCGAGGGTATCTCCACCGCGCCGTTGGTGACCGCGTTCGCCTCCGCCGTCGTGAGCTGCGCGCGCCGCCTGAGCCAGACCCGACCAGGGGGCAAACTCGACCCGCCGCTGACGTTCGTCCTCGACGAGGCCGCCAACGTCGCACCCCTACCTGACCTGCCCATGATGATGGCCGACGGCGGCGGCCGGGGCATGTCAACGTGGGCCTTCGTCCAGTCCTTCGCCCAGCTGCGGGCTCGGTGGGGTCGCGACGGCGCCGACTCGATCTGGGGCGCCAGCTCGATCAAGCTGCTCCTGGGCGGGTGCACCGAGGCCGACGACCTCGAGAAGATCTCCCGGGTGGTCGGCGACCGCCGGGTCCGTCGCCAGTCCCACTCCAGCCCAGGCGGGCTCGTTTCGCGCGCCCAGGTGTCGACATCCACGTCGATGGAGCGAGAGCGGATCCTCCCCGTCGAGGCGCTCGCCCGGATACCCGTTGGCCAGGCGCTGCTGCTCTATCGCGCGGTGCCCGCCGCGCTGGTCCGGCTGCCGGCGTGGTGGGAGCGCAAGGATGCCCGGGTCTTCAAGTCAAGCCAGGCTCAGGCGTTGCGAGCGACTGGGCGGACGGCATGAACCGCACTGACCAGCAGCCGTCGACCGGCCCTGATGTCCATGGGGTACTGCCGGTGGAGCCGCTCGACCCGCTCATGTTGGCCGAAGTGCTCGAGGCGCTTGCGGGGCGTCTGGAGTCGCTCGAGGTCCTCGTCGCGGCCGTGACGGACCAGCTGGTCGAGGCTCCTTCCGGTGGCCCGTGGTCGTGGCGGCACCTCGGACCTGCGCAGACGCGTGCCCTGTTCACCGAGCTTCGGGACTGGGTCGACTGGCTCATCACCCGGTACCAGCTGCGCGGCGAAGCCGAGACGATCCCACCCTGCTGGTTCCTGCACCCAGTGGCCGTGGAGGAACTCACCGGGCTGATGGTGGCCTGGAGGGCCGCCTACTCGCAGAAGGTGACGGCGCCATCAGACGCGCTGGTCAACTGGCACGACCGTTGGTTGTGGCCCACCCTTCACCGGCTCAACGTGCAGCTTCGCGTTTGGGCCAAGTGCACCGGCGGCAGCCACGCCGAGTCGAGACCGGCGCCACCACTCACCGACGAAACCTCCTTCGCATCGTTCCTGGCCGAGCGGGGGCCGAGGACCGACCCGGCTCGCCACACAGGACCTGCGGACGCGTTGGACAGAGCTGACGTCAAGGCGGTGCTGTCGAGCGGCGATGCGGTCGCACTCTTGCCCGACGACCCGAGGTCGCCGGTTCGGTACCAGGACCGCTGGTATGGCGTGCCCGACGGGATGCAGGGCGAGCACTGGCGACCCGTTGACGAGGAACGACGGGCCCAGCTGGACCTCATGCTCTCCCGGCTTGCCCTTGTCGGCCGCCCGGGGAGTGGTCCGTCATGACCAGTGTGGAGTTCGTCGAGAAGGCCCTCATCGGCGCTCTCCTGAACGACTCGACCCGGCGCGACGCGACCCCTTGGCTTCAGCTCGAGGACTTCACCAACCCGCTTTGCCGAGCGATCTGGCGTCACCTCGAATCGGGCAACCCACCAGCGTGCCGCCCACTTGTCGACCTCATCGCAATGTCCCAGGTGCTCGGCCGCGACTATGAGCTCCACCCGCGCCTCCGATCTCCCGCAGAGCTGGCCACCCTGCAGTTCCAGACACCCGAGAAGCCGAAGGTGGTCGAGTACGGCCGGATCCTGGTGGAGGCCACGATCCGCCGCGAGGTCGCGGCGATGGGCTTTCGACTCGAATCCCTGGCGACGTGCGAACCGGAGCAGATCATCGACAGGGTCGCGAACGCGCTCGCGACGATCGAAGGACTCGACCAGCGCTGGCAAGTCAGCATGGGCCAGCGCAAGCAGGTCGATTCCGATCTCCGGGAGGTCAGGTCACCCTGGACCCCAGAAGGTCCTTCACGAACGACGGGCTCATGTAGCGAGAGTGCCGCCCCAACCTCCGACGGCATGGACCAGCAGATGGCAGAGAAGGCCGTCATCGGTGCAGCGGTTCACGACTGGCCCTCGGGTGCGAGGGCCAACGTTCTGCACCGCGTGCGCAGAAGCGACTTCACGGACGAACGCGCCGCAGCCATTTGGCAGGCGGTCGAACACCTTGCGGAACTTGGCGCGCCCATCGACGAGGTCACCGTGGCGTGGCAAGCCATGCGCGCAGGCAGCCGCTCCGGTGAAGGTCTCGCGGTCCAGGCGCTCCGTGAAACGCGCGGCGCGGCACTGTTCCACGAGGTGGGAGCCGCAACACTGGCGAGGTCGACGGTCACCCGCGTAGTTTGTCAAGCAACGATCGCGATCTCACGATGCGCCGAAGACCTCAACGTCGACCTCGCGACCGTCATCGATTCCGTGGCGACCCATCACGTCGCACTGGCGGTGTCTGCTCAACGGCTGACGGGCGACCTCTCCCCGAACGAGTCGTTGGCCGCGGTCAAGAACCAACTCCTCGACCGGACACATCGATCGCCGGTGCCAACTCCTACGGCCGAAGCGGTAGGCCGAAGCCCATCGTCGTACTCCGTTGTTCTCAGGCGGTCGCACATCTCATCGTAGGTGGGGCCGCCCGCGGCCGCTCTCCACTGCTTGTCCCTGCTTCGAAGTCGGGCTGTTGTGTCCTCGTTCCGCTACCCACCCCACGATCCCTGCTACCTCGGCCGCCATGAGGGCGTCTACGCCCCGCCGCATGAGCTCATCGGCGTCCTGCCTGGTGTCGAGCTCCGCCAGATGCCGCGATCGGGCGAGAAGTCCTTCTGCTGTGGCGCCGGGGCGCTCGCATGTGGATTGGAGGAATAGCTCGGCACCCGCCCGCATCAACGACAACACCCTCACCGAGGAAGCCCTGGCCACCGGCGCGGACCGTATCGCGGTCTGCAGCCCCTTCTGCAAGGTCATGCTCTCCGACGGACTCACGGAGACCAGTGCCCACGAGAACGTCGAGGTCGTGAACGTGGCCTGTTCCTCGCAGCGGCCCGCCGCGGCCACGACCCAACCCAGCCATCACCCCACAAACACGGGGCCGAGGGCAAGCGATGGGAACCGTCGATGGACGACGCAGAGCACGCCCGCCAGTACCGACTCTGGAAGACCGTCACCGACCTTCGGGCCGGGTCCACAACGACGTGAGTTAGGCAGCCAGGTAGGTCGTCGGGCGTGTATCGACATCCCGCGCTGACCGACGAGGCGCCCGTCCCCTCCTGTGGGGGTAGGCGCCGTGTTAGTCGGCTCAGCGATCCACCCTTGCGCCGCCGCCGCCAGCGAGCTTGAGCACCTCGGCCTTGGTCGCCATGGTCGTGTCGCCCGGGGTGGTCATCGCCAGCGCGCCGTGCGCGGCGCCGTACTCGACTGCGGTCTGCATCGGCTCGCCCGCGAGCAGGCCGTAGATCAGCCCGGACGCGAACGAGTCGCCACCGCCCACGCGGTCGAGGATCTCCAGCCGCTCGCGGTGCGTGGCCTCTACGACGCCGGTGGAGGGGGACCAGGCGATCGCGCCCCAGTCGTTGATGCTGGCCGTGTGCACGGTCCGCATCGTGGTGCCGATTACCTTGAAGTTCGGGTACGCCGCTGCGGCCTTCTCGATCATCGCGGCGAACTTGTCCACCTCCAGAGCCGAGAGGTTCTCGTCCACGCCCTCGACCTCGAACCCGAGACTCGCGGTGAAGTCCTCCTCGTTGCCGATCATCACATCGATGTGCCGGGCGATCTCGCGGTTGACCTCCTGCGCTTTGGCCTGACCGCCGATCGCCTTCCACAGGCTCGGGCGGTAGTTGAGGTCGTAGGACACGACCGTGCCGTGACGCTTCGCCGCGGTGACCGCCTCGACGACGATCTCGGCGGCGGACTCGCTCAGGGCGGCGAAGATCCCGCCGGTGTGCAGCCAGCGCACCCCGAGCTCGCCGAACAGGTGGTCCCAGTCCACGTCTACGGGCTTCATCTGTGACGCCGCGGTGTGCCCGCGGTCGGAGACGCCGACCGCCCCGCGCACGCCGAAGCCGCGCTCGGTGAAGTTCAGCCCGTTGCGCGCCCCGCGCCCGATCCCGTCGTAGGGCACCCACCGGATGAACGAGGTGTCCAGCCCGCCGGTAAGGATGAGGTCCTCGACCAGGCGCCCGATCTCGTTGTCCGCCAGCGCCGTGACGATCGCGGAGCGCAGCCCGAACGCCCGGCGCAGCCCGCGGGCGACGTTGTACTCGCCACCGCCCTCCCAGGCACGGAAGGACCTGGCGGTGCGGATGCGCCCTTCGCCGGGGTCCAGGCGCAGCATCACCTCACCCAGGGACACCGCGTCGAAACGGCACTCGGGTGCGGGGCGGATGCTCAGGTCAGCCATCGTCATACTCCTTGGTCTGGTCAGTCAGTGGGTATGCGCGGAGCGCACAGGTCAGCTGTTGGCGCGGGCGCGGGCGAGGGCGACGGCGTCGGCCGTCAGCTGACGGATACCGGCGAAGTCGCCGGCCTTCACGCGGTCGCGTGGAACCATCCACGAGCCACCGACCGCGGCGACGGCGGGGATGGCGAGGTACTCGGCCAGGTTTTTGGGGCCGACCCCGCCGGTGGGCACGAACTTGACCTGGCCGAACGGGGCGGCGAGCGCGGCGATTGCGGCAGCGCCACCAGAAGTCCCGGCCGGGAAGTACTTGACGGTGCTCACGCCGAGCTCGAGCGCGGCCTGGATCTCGGTCGCGGTGACAGCACCTGGCAGTGCGAGCACGCCGTGCTCCTGGCAGCGCTTGACGACGGCGCGTGACAGGCCTGGCGACACAACGAACCTGGCGCCGGCGGCCACGGCCTGGTCGACCTGCGCAGGGTTGAGCACGGTGCCTGCGCCGACCAGGATGTCGCCGCGGGCAGCCATCGCGCGGATCGAGTCCTGTGCGGCGGCGGTTCGGAATGTCACCTCCGCGACCGGCAGGCCACCGGCGACCAGCGCACCAGCCAGGGCATCCGCGTCGGCGGCGTCATCGAGCACGACGACGGGGACGAGGCGTGCGGCAATGAGTGCTGGTAGGACGTCCATGGGGGAATCCGTTTCGCTAGGTGAAATGCGGGTGTTGTTCCGAACTGACCGGATGGTCAGCGGGTCAGCTAGCCGCCATCCACGGCGAGCACCTGGCCGTGTGCGCATAGGGGCGGCTGGCGAGGCGAGGAAGACCACGACGTTGCCGATGTCCTGCAGCTGGCCCCAACGCCCGGCCGGGATGCTGGCGCCGTCCGGCGGGTCGTAGCTCACCCGTAAGACGTTCGCGCCTCGCGAGGCGAGGGGCTCCGTGACCGCCAGGCCGATGCCCGGTTGGCGCCCGTGACGACCGCGAGCTTTCCGAGGCGGAACAGGCGATCCGCGTAGGCGGCCGGGGTGTTGGCGTTCCACATGTCTCCAGTGCTCCTTGTCGGTCGTGACCATCGGCGTCCTCACGCATTCCGTCAGTCACGCGCTGCACTCCGTGGCGAGAAGACGGGCAGGACGCCGGGTCAGTAGATGTTTCGGTGCTCACGGAACTCCCGCCAGACGTTCTCGAAAAAGTCATCATCGCCCGGGATCGGGCGCACGGGACGCCAGGTGAACTCGGCGCACCCGGCCGCGTCCCCCCCGTCGGCCACGGCCGGGAACCATGCGGCCTCCTGGACCTCGCCGTCCAACGCCCCACCATCGAGCTGGAACCGGAAGATCTCTGGCAGGTCGAGTTCGGTCGCGGCGTCGCGGCCGTGACCGGCCACCGGCAGCGACCCTGCAGGATCGGTGTAGAGCACGGAGCCGCGCGAGCGCCCACCGTGCGCCGCGTAGTCGGCCATTGCGGAGAGGTAGACGTACGCCGTCGTCAGGATGTCGCGGACCAGGAAGGTGCGGTCCACCGCGCGCCGCGACCCTGCGTCGGCGGTCACGAACTCCTCGTACCCTGCGAGCCACCCGTGCACTTGGACGAGTGCGTCGTGGATGGACTGCACCGAGCGCACCGGCCCCGCGTTGGCGCTCATGAGCTCGCCCACGTCGCGCAGCAGTTCACCCGTGTTGTCCGGCACTCCGGCGGCGGCGCGCGCCGTTGCCTTCTCGACGAGTCCGAGCGCTCCGGCGAGCACCGGCTCGGCGACGGCCGTGAACTCGGCGACCTCCAGCGGCGCAGTGTCCCGCCGCGCGGCGATGAACTGGGCAGCGCGGGTCGCACCGACCTGCCCGCTGTTCAGCGCCGCGCCGCCCGGCCTGTACACCCCGTGCGGGCCGGCGGCCTCACCCACCGGGAAGAACCCGGCGATGTTGGACTGCCACCAGGCGTCCACGACCAAGCCACCGTTGTTGTGCTGCGCGCACACGTCGACCTCGAGCCTCTCGATCTCGAGGTCGACCTGCGGGTTCTTTTGCAGATAGAACTCGTAGGCGGGCAGGTTCATGTGTTTGAGGCGCTCGATCGGCGTGCCGAAGAGCACCCCGGCCCGGTCGAGGTAGGAGTGCGCCTCGGGCGACAGTTTCGTGGAGTCCAGCTCCTCACGCAGCGGGTTGCGGCGGAAGTCCAGGAACACGCGCCGCCCGCGCAACTCCGTCTCGCGGTAGACGAGGAGGTCGATCAGCGAAGACCCTTCGAGCGCTTTGCGGATGTCGAAGGGCCACTGGTAGCCCTTGAGGAAGATCATCGACAGCTGACGCCCGTAGTCGGGGATCGCCTCGGTGAGGAACTCGCACTCGTCCCCGCCGTCGACGTCGGTCGAGACAAACCGAGGTAGTACCTGCATGTACGTGCCAGAGACGTTCCAGCGCGGCTTGATGGACGCGAGCCCGAACTGCCACTCGGTCAGGTTCTTGCCGCGCACTCCTGCACGGTAGGCGGCCCCCGACGCACCCCACTGACCGTTCGGGAAGACGCGCGTCGCGTAGATGCCGGCCGGTCCGCCGGTCGCGTACACGAGGTTGGTGCAGCGGAACAGCAGGAACGGGCTCTGGGCTGCGCTGCCCGGCGGCTCGACACCGACGTCCGTGCGCAGCACGAGCAGCCCGGCCACGGCGCCGTCGCGCACGATGACGTCCACGATGCGGCAGTCGTCGAAGATCCGCGTGCCGTTGCGCGCTACCTTCTTCTCCAGCTGCTCGACCATGGTGCGCGAGGTGTAGGGACCCACGGAGGTCGCCCGTCGGCGCGGGTCATGATCGGTCTTGTAGCCGATGAACTCCCCGTACCGGTTCTGCGGGAAGGGAACGCCGAGCTCGCACAGCCGCAGGAATCCGCGGGCCGAGAGGGCGGCCTCGGCAAGAGCGTTGTCGCCGTCCATCGCACCGCCCGAGAAGAGCGTCTGGGCCATCTCCCGCACCGAGTCGCCATCGCCCCCCGACAGCGTCATCTTGTAGTACGTCTGCTTGTCCGAGCCCGCGTTGCGCGAGGTTCCGGCGCCGATCTTGTCCGTCACCATCACGATGTCCGTCTGGCCGAACTCCCACAACCGGTCCGCGGCGCAGAACCCGGCGGAGCCGGTGCCGACGACGACGGTGTTGGCCGTGACGACCGGGACCTCTTTGCCCGCGATCCGCAGCACCTCGGGGTCGTGGGTACTCATTGGCTGCTCTCCTTTGTTGGACGGCTGTAGTTCTCGACCCCGCTTCCAAGGGTCCGGGCATTCACAGGCGCGGGATATGCATGCCCCCGTCGACGTGGAAGATCTCACCGGTGGAGTACGGGGTGTTGCCCGCCACGAGCATCGCGATGGCACCGCCGACATCGGCCGGCCGACCCCAGCGTGGCATCGGTGCCAGACCACCGGCGAACAGCGCGTCGTACTTCTCGGCCACTCCCGCGGTCATGTCCGTGGCGATGACCCCAGGGCGGACCTCGTAGACGACGATCCCCTCGGGTGCCAGGCGCGCGGCCCACAGCTGTGTGGCCATCGCGACGCCAGCCTTGGAGATGCAGTAGTCGCCTCGGTTGGTCGAGACCGTCGTGGCGGAGATCGAGGACACGTTGACGATCGTGGCGACCGGCGGCCCCGGCGGCGCGCCGAGCGGGCCGCGTAACTCGATGACGGCGCGCGCGAAGGCCTGCGTCAGGAAGTACGGTCCACGCAGGTTGATCCCCAGAACGCGGTCGAAGCTGGCGGTGCTGGCGTCGAGGAGGTCGTCGCGGACCTTTGGGCCGACGCCCGCGTTGTTGACAAGCACGTCCAACCGGCCCCAGGCGTCGACAGCGTCCCGCACGTAACGCAGGTGGTCCTCCGGCTCGGCGACGCTCCCACGCACATAGCGGACCTCGCCCAGTTCGCGGAGCTCGGCGATAACGTCGGCAGGTTCCTCCCTGGTCGCGAGGATGGAGACCGCGAAGCCGTCGACCAGCAGGCGGCGCGTGATCCCCTGCCCGATCCCGCGGTTGCCGCCGGTAACCAGTGCGACTCTCGCCATCGATGCCTCCTTGGTCTCGTTTTGGGTCAGCCCGAACTACCCTGGTGTACTTGCGTTCCTGCACCGGGACGTCGTTCTTGGCGTACAAACATAGGGCCTGTTCGACATGTGGCCCTGCCTCACTGGAGAGGCATTCTCCCTTCCTGGGTCACCGTCCGGAGGGAGTCGCACATCCCACTCCTGGGTTCGCTCGCTCATAGCAGTACCCATCGGTTGACTATGGTGTCGAGTACTAGGTCGGGGGGCTGGGACCACCAGTAGTTGCTGAGGATCTCGACCTCGATCGGTCCGTGGTAGCCAGCCTTGTCTACCGTCGCGATCAACCCGCGTAGGTCGATAATTCCGTCGCCGATCATGCCTCTGCTGCCGAGGTGGTCGGTGATGGGGAGCACCCAGTCGGAGAGGTGTAATCCGAGGATTCGTCCAGAGGCTCGCTGCACTTGCTGTTCGAGCTGTGCGTCGTGCCAGACGTGGTAGGCGTCAACGAGGAGCCCGAGCGAGGGGTGGTCGATTGTCTCGATCAGGTCGTTTGCCTCGGTAAGGCTGCAGATGACGCAGCGGTCCGCGGCCATCATCGGGTGCAGGGGCTCCAAGCCGAGGGCTACGCCGCATTCCCCGGCATAGTCGACAACTGACTCCAGCCCGGTTCGGACCATGTCGCGCGCTCCTTGGATTCCGCTCCCAGCAAGCTCCTTTGGGTTTTTCGGCTTGGCGGGTATCCCGCCGGCGACGATCGCCAGGCAGCCGGCCTCGAGTACGGCCGCGGATTCGATATCGCGTTTGACCTGGTCGAGGGCCTTGATGCGTTCTGTATGTGTCGAGGCGGGAAAGAACCCCGACCGGCACAGGCTTGAGACGGTGATCCCATGATCGTCAAGGAACTTCTTGGCCTCCCGTGCTCCGATCGGGTCGATGGTTTCGATCCATGGAGCCACATGCTGGATCCTGCGAGTTGTGGCCCCAGTTATGAGTTCATTGAGGTTCAGGGAACGAAGCGTGATCGCGTTGAGGCTGCAGCGCTGGATATCCATGCGGTTACAAATCGATTCGCTGTGTGGTGGACCAGCAATGGATTCGACCACCGGTCAACTCCGGGTCGTGCCATAGCCGGGTCGTGTCGGCGTGCTCGATGAGTGCCTTCAAGCGCTTCAGGTTGCGATCTTCTTGTGGCAGGTAAACAACGTTTTTCACAGTCTTGGCCCTTCTCAAGTGAGCGCGTAGCCCCCGTCAACGGCCAAGATTTGACCGGTGACATAACGGGCGTCGTTGGACATGAGGAACAGCGCTGGTCCCGCCATCTCTGCGGGATCACCCAGACGCCGCAGCGGGAGACGTTCAAGAATGCGCGTCCGTGCCTTGTCATCGGCCAGGAGCGACGCCACCATCGGAGTTGAGACGTAGCCCGGTGCGATGCCATTGAGTCTTACGCCGGACGGACCGAGTTCAACGGCCAGTCCACGAATGAGGTGCGACAGGGCCGATTTCGTTGCTCCATAGGGGACGATGCCGGGCAC
Organism: Dermatophilaceae bacterium; assembly: GCA_036565395.1. Taxonomy (GTDB): domain Bacteria; phylum Actinomycetota; class Actinomycetes; order Actinomycetales; family Dermatophilaceae; genus UBA4719. Next base: position 21,041 of record DATCNE010000059.1, on the reverse strand, counting down.
TGCGCGGTCGGCTGCCATCGACGAGACCACCAGAACGTTGCCGGGTGTGCCGGCTGAACCGGTCTTCAGCGCCGGGGCAAACGTCCGGATGAACCGGTAGACGCTGCTGAGGTTGATGCCGATGAGTCGTCCCCAGTCGGCTTCGTCGATTTCCACTCCGGCTGTACGCACCTGAATGCCCGCGGCCGCGACAAAGTGGTCCAAACCTTCGGCGTGCTTGCGTATCAGTTCGAGGACGCGACGAGGGAGTTCGAGATCGCTGACATCGCCGACGACGCCGACGCAGTCGTGTCGCTTGGCAATCTCTTCGACGGCTGGGTCGCGGTCGATCCACACCACCTCAGCACCCTCGCCATGGAGCGCAGAGGCGATGGCGGCTCCGATGCCGCTGGCAGCACCGGTCACCACGGCGGTTCGATGATCGAAGCGGTTCATGAGCTGACTTCGTTCGCCGTCGTTGATCGCAGCTTCCTTGCAGCGAAATACGCCGCCATGGCGTTGTGGTACTCCGGCTGAGTCAGGGTCTCGTCGCACAGTTCAGCCAGGGCCTCGCGGCAACGAGGTAGTCCGATGGCGATCAAGTCGCGGTTCAGCCAGGCCTTTGTCCTGGTGGTGGCTTCGGGCTTGGTCGCGCGGATCCCGTCGAGGACATCCTTGAGTACGGTGTCGAGATCTTCCTCTTCGCAGACGTGCGTGGATATGCCCAGTTGGAGAGATTCCGCGGCGTCGATGCGCTGTCCGGTAAGAGCGAGCTTCGCTCCCGTTCGGCGACTGGAGGCGGTGCTGCACGCGGCAAGGTAGACGGTGGCCCAGACTCCAATGCCAGTTTCGGGCAGAGCGAACGACGACCTCTGGGTGGCGATCACTAGATCGCTGAAGCAAAGGATCTCCAAACCGCCCCCGAAGGCTATGCCTTCAACAACGCTGATGATGGGCACGCGGGAGCGCGCCATCATCTCGAAGGTCGGAAGCATGCCTTGCAGGAAGTAGTGAAGGACGTCGTCCTTGGCCTGCGCCTCGACCATGGCGTTGATGTCGTTGCCTGCGCAGAACGCCCGGGTATCGCCGTGGATCACTAGGCAACGGATATGTGGGCTCGCGTCGGCGGTACCGATCGCCTTGCCAAGACTTTCCCAGGCACAACGATCCATGGCGTTGAGCTTGGCGCCGCGGTCTAGGTAGACATGCAGGACGTCAGCTGCTTCGGCGATCTTCATCTGATGTTCTCCGACAGGTAGGTGGTGGTCCCGCTGCAGGCCGAGGTGTAGATGGCGTCCATGACCTGGTGCGTGTGGAGCACACTTCTGGCGTCAACACGGGTCGGCTGTCCACCTGGTATCGCGGGCAGGATGTCGGCGTACAAGTGTCGGTACCACGGCAGCATGTCGGTAGGGTCCGATCCTGTTGAGATCGCTGCTGGAGTCAGGAGGCACTTCTCAACGGCTGGATCTTCTTGCGTGGTGCGCTGGTAGAGGCCGGATCCGGAGAGTCGCAGCTGTCCGGCTGTCCCCATGATTGTGATGCACTCGGGCGAGCCCGGCCGCGTTGCCGTGGTCGCGAGCAGGGTGGAGATTCCTCCGTCTTGATGGTGAAGGACGGCGCCAACGAGGTCTTCGGTCGGCATCTGATGGGAGTGTGTTTGGGTAAACGATGCTACGGCGCGAACGGGACCGAGAAGAAACAAGTACAGGTCGAGCACGTGGATTGCCTGCGTAATCAGCACTCCTCCGCCGTCGCGTTCGAGAGTGCCTCGGCCGGGCTCGTCGTAATAAGACTGTGGCCGATACCAGGGGACGGTGATCGATGCTCCGACCACGTCGCCGATATCGCCTCGGGCCAAGATCTCGGCGGCCGCAGTCGCGGATTCCTTGTATCGATGTTGCAGGCAAACGAAAAGTCGGCGACCTCTCGACTCTGCGGCAGAGACAGCGGCTAGGCTTTGGTGATAGGTGTGCGCGATGGGCTTTTCGACAAGCACGTCGTAACCCGCCCCTGCTAGATCGCTGATCTGCTGCAGGTGCATGCTTGGTGGCGTGGCCACGACGGCGAACTTTTGTGCATCGCCGTGAGCGCCTGCCTCGATGGCGTTCTGCAAAGTTTGGAACGTGCATCCTTGAGGAATCACTGCCCTCACGCGGTCCACATTGCGTGGGTTCGTGCTAACGACGTCGACCGCTGTGATGCCGCCACCCCGGAGCGCAGCGAGATGCGGGGAGATGCTCAGCCCGGCACCCACCAGCAGTGCATTCGTGATCATGGGTTCGTGAGGATCGGGCGTGACCCAATCAGTTGGTCAGTAGTTATCATCACCTTCAGGTGGGCTTCCGGATGGTGATGTAATGCGTCCAGCGCAGAGCCAAACTGAGCGATGGTCACGACCTTGGTGCGCAGGATAGCCGCGTCCACATTCCCCGAAGCAAGCAGGGTCGCAGCAGCAGTGAAGTCCTCGCGGGCATAGTTACGACTGGAGACTACTGACTGTTCGGCCCCGTACATGCGCTCGTAGTCAAGGACGAGGGTGTGAGCCGGCTTCGCTGCAGCAACCAGGACGACGCGGCCGCCAGGGCTCACGCGGTCTTGGCACAGCGCCAGAGTGTCCGGCTGTGCGACAACGTCAAAGGCCACGTCGACGTCCGGGACCCTGTCAGGGAGTCCATCTACTCCAACGAAGTTGGGTCCGGACATGATGAGGAACGTGTCGGCACCGGCCGTTCGTGCTGCTGGAGCCCTTTCCGGCAAGATGTCAACCGCGGTGATGTGGGCTGCGCCCATCGCCCTGGCCGTCAGGATGATCGCGAGGCCGATGCTGCCGGCCCCCAACACAAGGAGCCGTTGTCCGCTGATGTCACCGGCGCGGCCAATCACATGTTGGGCGACGGCCATGGGTTCGATGAGGGCCCCGTAACGGTCGAAGACCTTCTGCGGGATCAGGATGCATTGACTCTCGTCGAGAACGAAGCTGCTGCTAAAGCAACCGCGCCGGTCCGTCAACCCGAGAACCGTCATTTTTGGGCAGTTGTTGGTCCGTCCTTCCAGGCAGGCGGCGCAAGCTCCGCAGGAGATCGTGGGGTAGATGACCACTGGGGCCCCTACCGGTAGCGTCGCCTGCGGGCCGATCTCAGCCACCGTGGCAACACACTCGTGTCCAAGCACCGTGGGGTAGTTGGCCACGGAGTTCTTGCCGTGAAGCAACGACAGGTCGCCACCGCAGATTCCGGCGGAGTCTAGCTCCAGACGCACCTGTCCCACCCCGGGCTGTCCTACTTCGGCGGTCTCGACGGCCCACTGGTTGGGCGCGGCAACGCGCACGCGTGTGGCGATCATGCCTTGCCCAGCAGCGATCGGCTGATGATGAGTTTTTGCATCTCGCTCGTCCCCTCGTAGATCGTGGTGATCCGTGCGTCGCGGTAGAGCCGTTCTACGGTGTACCCCTGAATGAATCCAGCTCCGCCGAACACTTGGACTGCGGCATCGGCGCACTCAAGGGCGCACTCACTGGCGGCGAGTTTGGCCATGGAACAGGCAACGGTCGCATCGTCGGCGGCGTCTAGACGTCGGCCTGCGTCTTCGCTCAGAAGGTAGGCGGCACGGTACGACGTGGCGCATTCGGCCAGTCGGAAGGAGATCGCCTGGTTCGTACCGATGGGTTTGCCGAAACTGGTCCGATTCATCGCCTGAATTGTGGCCTCATCGATCGCGCGGCGCGCGATGCCCAGGGAGAGGCCCGCGATTCCGAGACGTCCCTTGGCCAAGATTTGCATCATGATCGGGAAACCCCCGCCGCGCGGCCCGAGCAGAGCCGTTGGGGCTAGCGGGACGTTGTCGAAGATGAGGCCGCCGACCTGACTGGCGCGTTGGCCCATCTTAAGTTCGTGGTAGGCGCGAGTGACTCCCGGAGAGGCCAGGTCGACCAGGAAGATGGACAACCCTTTATGGCCGAGGCTGGGATCTGTGACTGCCAGGACCGTGCCGAAGTCGGCTATGGGTGCGTTGTTGATGAAGATCTTCTCACCGCTTAGCCTCCACGTCCCGTCCGGCTGCTCCACGGCGCGCGTTTTGATAGCCGCAAGGTCTGAACCGGCGTGTGCCTCGGTCAGGCAGTAGGCACCGAAGATTTCTGCGCGCAACAGCCGCGCCATGTAGGTCTCTCGCTGTGATTCCGTCCCGAAACGCGAGAGCAAGCCAGCGAGCAACTCAACAAGGCCGCACTGATCAGCCACGGCGGAGTAGCCATATGAGAGCTCTTCCATGACATGGAAGTAGTCCAGCGACGTCCCGCCTAGGCCACCCTGAAGCTGGGGCACGGTCACGCCGAAGAGGCCCAGAGAGCCCAGCTCTTGATAGAGCTCGCGCGGAAAGGCATGCTCCGCGTCGAGTTCGGCCGCGACCGGGGTGATCTTGTCGGCCACGAACTTCGCGACAAGACCTCGAAGTTCGTGGTTGGTCGTCGGGTCGGTGGATGCATTCAGAATGGGCATGAGGTCCTCAGACGGTTGCCAGGCAGGAAGATTGGAGAGTGCGGAATACTTCATCGGGCATCGGTCTGACATCACCGATGATGGGGGTGAAACCCATATGCGCGAGGATGTCGTGCTCGATGTCGATTCCGGGAGCGACTTCGATTAGTTGCATGCCTCGGTCGGTGAGCTCGAAGACACACCTTTCAGTAACGTAGAGTGCATGTCGTCCTTCCTCGAGGCACAGTTCGCCCGAGAACGTAATCTCCTCGACGGAGTCCACGAATTTGGAGACTGCTCCCTCTTGGTCAATAACTAGGCGACCCTCCTCTAGGTGGACCCGTAGCCCCTTCGCCATGAAAGACCCACAGAACACGGCTTTCTTGGCGTACTGGCTGATGTCGATGAATCCTCCGGGACCGATAAGCTTGTTGCCGAACCGACTGACGTTGACGTTGCCGCCCGCGTCGGCTTCGGCCATCCCGAGACATGTGGTGTCCAGAATCCCGCTGGCGAAGATGTCAAACTGGACAGCTGACGAAACGCGCGCGGAGGGGCCGCGGGATATGCCGAACAGGTCACCTGTGGCGGGAATGCCGTCGAACAGGCCTTGCTCGATGGCCAGTCTGACGGTGCCGCCGAGACGCTCTTGCCCCCGGAGCACATCGCCGACGTCGGCGCTCATGCCGAATCCGAGGTTCAGCGTACTGTTGTCCGAAATCTCCATCGCGGCTCGCCGGGCGACGATAGCCCGAATAGGACCGCTAAACACAACCGGCTCACCGCGTGCGTCGGGATGGAGGGGGGAGAAGATATGTGGATCGTCTTCGAGGTAGGTCTGTCTTTGGTCTGGGGATTCGACAACGAAGTCGACCAAGACCGCGGGAATGCTGACGCGCCGCGGGTCGAGCGGTTCATCGACCACCCGCTTGACCTGCGCGATGACTATTCCGCCGCATCCTCTGGCTGCCTGTGCGCATTCAAGCGCATCGAGGAGCGAAGCCTCTGACTCCGCACTGATGTTGCCGTTGTGGTCTGACTCGGTTCCACGGACGAAGGCCACATCGACATGAAATGGCCGGAAATGGAGATACTCGACGTCGTTGATGACAGCGACAGAGACGACCTCCTCCGTCGCAGCGGCGTTCGCTCGACAGCCGCGTTGACGCGGGTCTGCGAATGTTCCCAAACCGGTCTTGGTGAACAGGCCAGGGCGGCCGGCGCCAGACTCACGGAGCAAGTGGGTAATGACGCCTGATGGCATCGAGTACGCCTCGATCCGGTCAGCCGCGGCCAGCTCCATCATTCTGGGGGACCACGTCCAATGACCGCCTATCACCCGCTGGACCAAACCCTCGTGCGCCATCGCGTTCGTTCCCTTGCGGCCTCGATCGCCGATCCCCAGCGCGTGAATGAGCGTCAGGTTCCTGGGCGTCTGGGTGGCCACGAAGCGAGCCTCCACTGCGGCAAGGAGAGAATCTGGCTCCAGCACACCGCCGCCAGATCCAGTAGTTGCGATGCAGTCTCCATCGCGGATCTGAGCGACGGCGGCGTCAGCCGTTACAAACTGGGCGACCAACGCGCACCTCTTCCTGGGGGTATCTGAGTGGTGTACGAGACTGTAACCGTTTACAGTGGAAGGGACAAGAGGTGCGAGGTGGGTGTCGGTCCATGGTGTGCGATGACGTTCGTGCTCGCCGCGGCGTGCCGCTAGGGAAAAATCGAACGAATAAGGACAAGTGACCCAAACTGATGCTGACCCACAGCTATCATCGGCAGCGACGGCCGACGGAGTCGCGTCACGAGCACGCGCCAGCCTTGGGAGGCCGAACATCGACGATCAAAAGTACTCACTCGCGTCGCCCGTAACGATCCGGTCCGTCGCCGAGGCAGCTGGCGTTTCGATTGCAACCGTGAGCCGCGTGATGTCTGGCCAAACGAACGTCAGTGATTCACGAGCCGCGCTGGTGCGGGAAGCTGCCAACCGCCTTGGTTACACACCCAACCCAGTTGCGCAGGGTCTAAAGTCTGGATCCTTCAAGACCGTGGCTGTCGTGGTCCCCAACCTTTCCAACCCGTTCTTCTACGACATAATTCGGGGCATCGGCCAGGGGGCGCAGGCTGCCCGCTACCGGATGGTGGTTCTGGACTCGAACGAAGAACCGGCTGAAGAGGTGGCGATATGTCGCGACGTGCTGCGGTACTCCGACGCGCTAATGCTCATCAGCCCTCGAATGAGCGCCAAGGACCTGCAAAGAGTGGCGGCTGAAGACAAACTCGTGGTGATGGTCAACCGCGCTGAGATCGGGGTGGGAATCCCGTCGATCTGCGTAGACAACCGCGCCGCCATGTTGGAAATCTATGGCCATCTGTCGGGGCTTGGTCACCGGAAGGTGGTCTACCTGGCCGGCCCCTCAAATTCCTGGCAGAACCATGTGCGTCAGGCGGCCGGAACCGACGCCCGAGCCTTCGGCCTCGAGGTGCAAGTCGTACCAGCTGGCGGCACGATCGAGGCAGGATACGAGGCCCTGGACAGGGTCTTAGAGCTCAAACCGACCGCCATCGTATGCTTCAACGATCTGTCGGCGTTCGGCGCCATAGCGGCGCTCAAAGAGCGCGAGATCAGGGTGCCGGCTGACATCTCAGTGACTGGATTCGATGACATCGAGTTCAGCGCCTACGCCGCGCCTTCCCTTACCACCGCGCGGAACCCGAAACGAGAGCTTGGCCAACTCAGCTGGGCACTTGTCGATCAACTACTGCGAGGGGAGAAGCCCTTGCCCACACCGATGCTGACTGCCGAACTCATGGTCCGTGACAGCACGGCTCCTGTTCGGCGGTAGCCGATTTCGGTTCGGTCCACTCGGCGCGCAAGGTCACGGTGTTGCTGAAACTCGCCCCCATCCGGCCCATTGTTTCCTCATGAGCCCGGCTGTCTGATCGGAAATGGCGTGTGGTGAGCGTGGTCACCAGCCAAATCGCAGATGGCGGGTGAGATGGGATTGGGGGTGACGCTGTTGCCAAGTTGGTTGCCCGACGCTGCGCCAGAAGCCTGCCCTCCTGGGTCGACCAGCCGGTAGGGCTCAACGGGTCCGCTGATTGTCCAAGTGGGTGCACCGAACCCTTGACAGATGAGGCTTATTAGGGGTTCTATGGCTGAAACCGTTTACAGACCCAAGGAGCCAGACATGTTCGAGGCGCAGGTATCCCGACGCACCGTTATTGCGGCAACTGGGGCGGCGGCCGTCGCGGCGGCCCTCGCCGGCTGTGGTAAGAAGTCAGCGAGTGGCGCGGGGGCGGCGGGTGTCTCGGGGGCCACGGTGCGCATCGGCGACGTGCTCGACCGCAAAAACCCGGAGGTGATCACCGAAAACTACATGGCGGGCCTGCTCAAGACGAACGGTAAGCTGAACGCCAAGACATTTCCAGACGGTGTCCTTGGTTCGCATGCGCGGATGAACGAGCAACTTCGCAATGGCACCCTGGAGATCACCGTGACGAACGTCGCAGACCTGGAGAGCTACGACAAGCGCTTGGGCTTGTTCGCCATGCCGTTTGCGTTCGCCGACCGCAAGGCTCTCTTCGCGGCCGAGGATGGCGAGTTAGGAAAGGCATACACGAACATTCTCGACAAACTCGGCTTTGTTTTGCTGGGTTGGTTCGACTCGGGTGAGCGAAATATCTACAACAGGACCCGTCCTATTCGCACTCCCGACGATCTCAAGGGCCTCAAGATCCGTGTTCAGGGGAATAAGATCATGATCGCTACATTCAATCAACTCGGTGCCCAAGCTACTCCGTTGGCGACGAACCAGATCTACTCGGCTTTGCAGCAGGGCGTGGTCGACGGCGCTGAGAACTCGGTCACTTTCTTTGTTCAGCAACATCACAGTGAAGTTGCGAAATTCTACTCGTATACCAAGCATTTCTTCTCCATCGATCCAATGTTGGCGAGCAAGAAATGGTTCGAGACGCTCGACTCCAAGACGCAGGATGTGGTTAAGGAGGCGGGGATGAAGGCCCAGGAGAAGGAGCGCGGCCTGTGGCTCGCGTCGGATGACAAATACACTCAACAAGCCAAGGCGGCAGGTATCAAGTTCAACGACGCCGACGTCCCGGCGTTTAGATCAGCCGTCAAGCCTATCTACACCCAGTACAAGTCGAACTTCGCCGAACTGGCCTCGTACCTGCCGGATCTATAACTCATAACCTGCAGGATCTAAATATGACACCCGAATCGTTAGTATCAACTCGTCGCGCCAGCGTTGGCGAATCCCGAGCCTTCCGGGTGTTAGCCCATGTGGAAGACGGTCTGATTACTATATTGGTCTTCGCGATCTTCGCGATCGTCTTGGCTGCGGTTATTGCCCGCTTTGGCGGCGTCTCGTTGTCGTGGACGACAGAGATCAGCGTGACCACAATGATCTGGCTGACGTTCCTGGGTATCGCCGTAGGCGTCCGGGACCGAGTCCACGTCTCGTTCGAGCTATTCGAAGATAAATTTACTGGAATGGCACGGACGATCTTGCTATCCCTCCAACTGCTCGTGATGGGCTTCCTGCTTGTAGTTCTCGCTTATGGGGGCTACGAACTCGTGAAGCTCGGTATCGGACAGGTCACGCCGAGTGGTATCCCGCAGTGGGTGTCATTCTGCGCGATCCCGGTGGGCTGCATACTTGGGCTCGTCCATCTGGCCGTCAATGCTTGGGACCTGGTGACCGGCGTCGAGCCCGAAGCCGCTCACAATGACTCGGACGTGGTGGCGGCGTGATAGTCATCGTTGCGCTGCTATTCGTTTTCGTTCTGGCGGGTGCGCCGATCGTCGCGGCGCTGGGCGGGGTTGGTGCGATCGATGGCTTAGCCCAAGGACTCCCGATGGGTAACATTGCTCAGGCGATGTACCAGGGAGTGGACTCTTTCACGCTTCTAGCCATCCCGCTGTTCATCTTGGCCGGAGAAATTCTGTTTCGATCCGGCGCCGCCACCCGCTTGGTTGATTTTGTGAACCTTCTTGTGGGGAGAGTGCCCGGCGGTCTGGGCGTCAGCGCGGTTGGATCCACCATGATCTTCTCGGGTCTGAGCGGCTCGGTGAACGCCGACGCAGCTGCCATCAGCTCGGCCATGTTGCCCTCCATGACCAAGGCGGGGTATCGCAAGGAGTGGTCGTCAGCCATCATCGCGGCGGCCTCCGGAACCGGGATCCTGATCCCTCCATCCATCACGATCATCGTGTTGGCGACGGTCGCCAACCTCTCCGTCACGAGGCTCTTCTTGGCAGCGTCTCTGCCAGCTTTGTTAGTCGGTGTGACCAAGATGCTGATCATCATGTACCGCGCACGAACAGAGCCCGCAGTGGAGAAGGTCGAGTTCAGTGTCCGCGCGTTGGGCTCCGCTTTCGTTTGGGCTATCCCCGCGCTCGGTGCGCCGCTGATCATCCTGGGCGGTATCTTCCTTGGGATCTTCACTGCAACCGAGTCTGCGGCGGTCGCGGTGGCCTACGTGTTCGTGATAGCGCTGTTCCAGCGCACCATCCCCTGGAAAGACTGGGTCGGCATTCTGTTTAAGTCGGGTCGTACCAGTGCGATCGTTCTTTCGCTGGTGGGCGTGGCGCAGGTCCTCGGTTACATGCTGGCGTACGACCAGGTGCAAGTTCAGGTGGCCGAGTTCGCCTCCGCGCTGACCGGTAACAAACTGGTGTTCACCGCCTTCATCATCATCGTCTTTTGGCTGCTGGGTGCCTTACTGGACGGGATCCCCGCGCTCATCCTGTTGGTGCCGCTCTTCCTGCCGATTGCCGAGACCGCAGGCTTCAGTGACATCCACTTCTCCATCCTCGCCATCGCCATCGTGGGCATCTCTCTGGTGACGCCGCCGATCGGCACCGCCTGCTTCATCGTCACAGGAGTTGCTGGGATCAAGATGGTCAAGCTTGTCCGCCCCATGCTGCCGTTCATGGCCGTCATGTTCGCGACGATCCTCGTGCTCGCCTTCGTGCCGGCGTTCTCCGAATGGTTGCCGAGCGTCGTCGGCAACTAGCCCAACGATTCGACCAGACGAGCTCTCGCCGATCTGCACGGCGGTTCAACCTGCATTTTGCTTCAAGGGCAGCATTATTTCGAGCCGCTGTTCGCAGGGTGCGCATACGGCGCTACCAAACAAGGATGGGTAGGAAGAGAACCAGCATGTCTCAGCTCAGAACACCCACAATCGATGACCTGACGGCGGAGGCGCTCGAGCGCCCAGACATCGCTATGCGATTCCCGACCAAGGAGTCGGCGATCCTGGGTGGAGATGTACTCGTGGAACTTGTGGCTGAGGCCATCCGGACTTACACCGTCGATCGTTGCATCGCGATTTTGGACCGCGCAGGCGTCTGGTGTGCGCCAGTCAACGACTTCACCACCGTGGTTGATGATCCGTATGTGGCTTGGTCGCGCCGATCGGTCCGTGTGCGACATCCAGATGCCGGTGAAGTCGAACTAGTCCAGAACCCGCTGAGGTTCCACGGTTCTCCGTTACCGATCCGCTACGCACCGCCGATGCTCGGCCAGCACACTGATGAAGTCCTGGCTGGCGTCGGATTTGATGCAGCACATCGCCAGATTCTGTATGGCGACGGCGTTATAGGGTGTCAGACGGCAATGACGAAAGGTAGCAAAACATGAGTAGTAACGAGACGAAAGGTAGCAAAACATGAGTAGTAACGATCAGCGACGCTTTCCACCGGTGGGTGCCTCGACGAGCTTCAGCAAGACCGTGGCCGAGAGCGATGTGTACCAGTTCGCGGGTATCACCGGAGACTTCGCACCTCAGCATGTGAACGAGCAGTACATGGCCGCCCATCCCTATGGCAAACGAGTCGCCCACGGCGTTCTGATACTCGGGCTCGCGTCGACTGCTTCCAGTTTGCTCGCCGAAAAGTACGGACTAAAGGTCGTATCGTATGGATATGATCGGCTGCGTTTCGTACGGCCAGTCTTCATTGGAGACACCGTCACGGTGAACTACACAGTGCATCGCGTGGACGAGGAGAACCGCAGGAGTTACGAAAAGGTCGAGGCGGTTCGCACGGACGGTCAGGTCTGCATGGCTGCGGAGCACATTCTCTACTACGTGTGAGGTGTCCAAATGCTTGACCTATGGGCAAAGCAGCGGTCGGTATATCGTGATCAATTCGGCTTGATGGCGACGTAGCGGGTCCCCTGACGTGGCGCGGGAATCCTGATTTAGAGCACGAGTAGGTAGCCGTTTCTGGTCGGTCCAGCCCTTGGGCCATTTGACGAGTTACATGGTGAGGATGAAGGTGACAGCGAGAACGATCTGCCGAACGTTGCAAGGTCAACCTGTCGGTCTTGGGGCGGAGGTGCATTCGACGGGCCATCGCAACCCCAGTGTGCGGTTTCTTGGTCTTCGCATCGCCCTACGGTTCTTTGCGGCGCAGGTGACGTCGGAAAGCCGAGCGTCTGTCGCATCAGCGCCCGGACAGCGACAGGACGAGGTCGGCCACGCCTTGCAGGATTCGTTGTGAACGGATGGCGTGAACGCGCGTGGCAGCTAAGCGAAATGAGAGCCGACTTCGCGTCGGAGTAAGGTGCAAATGATGAGCAGCGTTCCGAATATCGTATTGAACAATGGCGTTGAGATCCCGCAACTTGGGTTTGGGGTCTTCCAGATCGATCGCGCGCAGACCGTTCACGCTGTGCTCGCGGCGTTCGATGCCGGCTACCGGCACATTGACACGGCCCAGATGTACGGAAACGAAGGGGAGGTCGGCCAAGCGGTCGAAGAGTCCAGGCTGCCCCGCGACGAGATCTTTATTACGACGAAGCTGAACAACGACCAGCATGGATACGACTCAGCGATAACGGCCCTCGATGAAAGCCTGGAAAGGTTACGGACAGATTACGTTGACCTATATCTGATCCACTGGCCGGTCCACGATGAGGACCGTTACATCGACACATGGACAGCTCTTGAAGCGCTTCTCGCAGACGGAAAAGCACGCGCGATCGGGGTGTCCAACCTTCGCGTGGGCCACCTCGAACGGCTCGCAGAGCGAAATAACACCGTGCCAGCAATTAACCAAGTCGAGCTACACCCAAACGTGCAACAGTCCAAATTGCGGGTCTACCACAAGGCGCACTCAATTACAACGGAAGCCTGGAGCCCTATTGCCAGGGGCAAGACCCTTCGAGATCCGACAATACGAGCGCTGGCCGAGAAGTACGGAAAGTCGCCGGCTCAGGTGATCCTGCGGTGGCACGTCCAAGAGGGCAACAGCGTGCTCATCAAATCGGCAACCCCTTCGCGAATCCAGGAAAACATCGAAATCTTCGACTTTGAGCTTGCACCCGGCGACATGAGGACAATGGCTCGACTCGATGGCGACCCCGACGGAGCGCCCAGTTACACAAAGGAAGCGGCAGCCAGGATGCCGTACTGGAAACCGTAACTCCGTGCCCGTTCGCAGGCCGACTGTCGTGGCCTGCAGCAATTCCTGCCCAGCCTGGACCCGTCGGCGAACTTTTACCGGTGGCGGATCGTGAGGGGTCCCATCGCGGCGGGGCACACCGGACTCGAAAGGGCAACCCAGTAACCACCCCACCCCTTCTTGGGTGTTTGTCGGTGCCGGTGGCATCGCAGCCACCCGATCCGGGCCAACGTGACCATCCGATGACGTCCACCAGTATCAGCACAACCAAGGAGTCCGATGCGCGAAGTACCAGTCCTGACGGCCCGAGAGGCCGCCCGCCTCATTTCCGACGGGGCCACCATCACAGTGTCGTCCTCATCCGGACTCGGCTGCCCCGACGCCACCTTGCGGGGCATCGGTGAGCGGTTCGAACAGGAAGGATCTCCCTTGGGACTGACCTCGGTGCACCCCATCGCAGCCGGCGACATGTATGGCATACGAGGTATCGACCACCTGGCACAGCCGGGACTTCTCTCGCGGGTGATCGCCGGTTCCTACCCCAGCGGTCCATCCAACGCCGAGCCACCGCGGATCTGGCAGATGATTGAAAGCGACGAGGTCGAGGCCTACAACTTCCCTTCCGGCGTTCTCTTCCAGATGCACCGCGCTGGCGCCACCGGCCAGCCCGGTGTTCTTACCCCCGTCGGCCTGGACACGTTTATCGACCCCCGCCGTGGTGGCGGTCGGATGAACGACCTCACCAAGGAGGACCTGGTCGAGGTCATCGAGTTCAAGGGTGAGGAATACCTGTACTTCCCCAGCGTCCGGCCGGACGTGGCCATCGTTCGTGCCACCACCGCCGACCCGCAGGGCAACCTCACGTTCGAGCATGAGGGCTCCGTTTTAGGCGCCCTGGACCAGGCCTACGCAGCGCACAACAACGACGGAGTGGTGATCGCCCAGGTCAAGCGGCTCGCTGGGACCGGATCGCTCGACCCGCAACAGGTTCGGGTCCCTGGAATCCTCGTCGACGCCATTGTCGTCGATCCCGACCAGCTCCAGACCACCCAGACCTTCTACGATCCGGCGATAAGCGGCCAGGCCCGTCGTTCGCTCGACGTGATCACGCCAGCCGAGTGGAATCTGGAGAAAGTAATCGCCCGCCGGGCTGCCCTCGAGCTGAACAACGAGGACATCGTCAACCTTGGTTTCGGCATTTCCGCAGTCGTGCCACTGATTCTCGTCGAGGAGGGCCACGGCGAGGACGTCACGTGGGTCATCGAGCAGGGCGCCGTTGGCGGTGTCCCGCTCACGGGATTCGCGTTCGGCTGCGCCCTCAACCCACAGGCCCTAATGCCAAGCATCGACCAGTTCACTCTTCTGCAGGGCGCCGGCTTCCATCACTCGATGCTCTCGTTCCTAGAGGTCGACCGTGAGGGCAACGTCAACGTCCACCATCTGCCTGGCCGGCGGCACGTTACCGCGGGCGTCGGCGGATTCGCTGACATTACTTCGAATGCGAGATCGATCGTCTTCAGCGGCAGCTTCACAGCAGGACGGCGCGAAATCAGTGTCGATGACGGACGCCTGGCGATCACCCGGGACGGGACGATCCCCAAGTTCGTCGAGCAGGTCAGCTCCGTCACCTTCTCCGGCAAGCGCGCACTTAGGCAGGGCCAGAAGGTGCTGTACGTGACCGAGCGCTGCGTCATCGAACTACGCGCCGACGGCCTGACAATCGTCGAGATCGCACCCGGCGTCGACCTCGAAGCCGATGTTCTGGCCAAAGCGGCTTTCCCGCTCAAAGTCGCCAACGACCTGCGCGTCATGGAAGCACGGATCTTCCGGCCCGAGCCTATGGGGCTCACCCTGGTAGCGCGATCAGAGAGAGGCGTGCGATGAGCACCAACCAACCGGCATGGGGCGACGTCGAGCTCACCCTTGCGGCCGGTATCGCGACCCTCACCTTGTGTCGCCAAGACAAGCTCAACGCACTCACGCCCGAGATGCTGGACGCCCTGGCTGCGCACATCGCGACAGTGGCAGCCTCCGAGGCCCGTGTTGTTGTTCTGCGCGGCGAGGGGCTCAAGTCGTTCTGCGTCGGAGCCGACATCGGTCGGTTCGCCGACTTGACCCCGGTGCAGATGCTGGAATGGACCGCTCGCGGGCATCGGGTCTTCGACGCCCTCGCCGCGCTCCGTCAGCCGTCGGTCGCGGTCGTCCACGCCCTGGCTTTCGGTGGCGGGCTCGAGCTGGCCCTAGCCTGTGACCTGCGCATCGTTGTCGACACGACCCGGCTCGGGCTCCCTGAGGTCGGCTTAGGCACCGTTCCGGGCTGGGGCGGCACTGAGCGCCTCACCGAACTCGTGGGCCGCGCTCGAGCCAAAGACATCATCCTGGCGCGGCGCACTATCGACGGCCCGACGGCCGCAGCCTGGGGCCTCGCCACGACGTGTGTGGCCGCGGACGACCTCGAGACGGCGGTCACGGACCTTGTCGACCGGATCGCCGGCGGTGCCCCGGTCGCCGTCGCCTTGGCCAAGCAGATCATCGACGCCGCTGCCGACGGCGCCCCGTCACGGGTTCTGGAGACCCTCGCCGGCGCCGTCACGACCGCCACCCAGGACCTGAAGGTTGGGATCGATGGTTTCCGGTCCGGCACCGCCCCGCGGTTCACCGGACGATAGGGAGAGGCAACGGACATGGGGACCGATCAATGGGCGTCGAGGGGCACGAGGTGGGCGCCCTAGACAGGGTAAGCGATTGCATTCTGACTATGCCCGCTTGCTCCTCTGTCTCCTTGGCGTAGTCCCGTTTCTCCTTGGCGGGAGTCCCGCTTGCCGGGCTGGAACTGAGAAGCGTGGGGATTTCCGAATCCAGATCTCCGGACATGGTGAGTTCGTTCAAGTAACGCCGGGGTGGTCTTTGATGCTGTAGGCGAGGGTCTGGGGTGCCGGGGTAGCGGGTCGCGGTGTCGGTGAGTTCGGTGCAGAGGGAGGCGAGGGCCTTGCTGCGTCGGGGGGCTGAGGCGGGGTCGAGGCGGACGTGCAGGGTGGTGCCGTTGATCTGCAGGTCCCCGGACAGCGTGAACGCCTCGCGCAGCAGCGCGCGGCCTTCGTCCTGGCTGCGACTGTAGTGCGGCCGTAGTAGCCGAGCGAGGGCGCTTTCGCTGTTGTAGGCGCTCATCCGGATCGCGTGGGTCAGGAGTTTGCGTTCGGTTTCGAGTAGCCGACTGCCGGGCCGTACCTGCCCGAGGGGTAGGTGGCTGGGGGTGGTGCGGGACGCTGCTTCGCGTCGGCGAGGTCACCCTGGGCGACGCTGAGGGCCTGGCCGGCGGTGGGGTCGACGGTGGCTTTCCCGCCGCTGCCGGGTCGGCCGGCGTTTGTGGCCGCGGCGCCGATCGCGTCGGCCATGTCGGCGTGCGCAGCCACGAGTTGGGCGCAGGCGCCGGTGACGTGGTCGGCGGCGCGGGCCTTGGCCGGGTTCGGGACGAGCCGGGTCAGGTCATCGGGGTGGTCGGCGTAGCTGTCCAGGGCGTCCAGGGCGAAGTGTTCGCGGGCGTATTTCAAGTAGTTCTCCTGCCGCCAACGAGCTGCCATGCGGTAGGCGATCTGCGGGGCGGTCAGGTCGGTGCGGTTGGTCAGGATCGGGGTCTGGTGCCCGTCTGGGTTTCTGCGCACGATCAGCCGCAACGTCAAGGTGCTGGCCGCGGTGGCGTCCTTGCTGGTGGTGGCGTGCCGGCCGGAGACCGGCAGGTCGATGAGGCGTTCAGCGAGCTGATAGGTGTGGACGGTCCCGTCGGGGGCGGTGTGGTCCACGGTCGTGAACGCGGTGACCGCCGAGCCGAGCGGGCCCAGGCGCCTTTGAAGTAGGTCAGGACGTCGAAGCCGGCGGTGATGATCGAGGTGAACACCGCCGGGGAGTAGCCGCCGCGGTCGAAGACCACGGTGCACCGACGGTCGGGTCCGATCAGGGCGCGCAGGTCGGGTAGCAGCCGGGCCAGCTCGGCCGCGAGCGATTGTGAGGGGGCGGCGGTGATGACCATGATCGGGTCACCGTCGGTGTCGCCGACCCAGGTCTCTTCGGTTGCGGGGCCGGCGATCCGCATCCGGGCGATGTGGGTCTTGGGTAGTTCCCGGGTGCCGGAGTAGACCCGGACGTGCCCATCGAGGTAGAGGAACCCGACCGCCTCGGGGCGGGTGTTGGTGTGGTGGCGGCCCAGGGCGGCCTGCAGCTGCGCTCCCTTGCCGTGGGCGGCGAGCTCGGCGAGTTTGCGGCGCAGCGTCTTGACCTCCGGGGCCCGATCCAAGCCCAGTAGCCGGCCCAGGTCGGCTGGGCGCAGCCGGGTCGCGGCCTCGGCGCGGGGCTCGCGTAGCAACGCCATGAACACCCCCATCAAGAAGATGACCCGCAACCCATAGAACCCTTTGCGCATCGGCGGGAAGGTCTGTCTGGCGACGTCGAGCAGGCCCGTCATCTCCAAGGCGGGCAAGGCAAGCAGCAAACCAACCAAGGGCAGATGGGCGCCCTGGGTGATCAGCACCGGCGCCTCCGTCAGGTCCCCGAAACGAGCCGCCACCCGTTCGGCGGTGCGAGCCACCGGCGCCGCCAACACGACCAAGTCAGCAAGGTCGGCAACTGCCCATGGTCGTCGTCCTGGTCGGCCCCGGTCACGATCGCGTCGTCGAAGGGCTCGCTCACCGGCAGGGGCTCGACAGCCGGCTCAGTGACGGCCGGACGCGACCAAGCGCGACCCGCACCGTCGCGGTCGAGACCCCGACCTGCGCGGCGATCTTGAGCAGGGTCAGACCCGTCGCGTCCAACTCCAGGATCCGCGCCGTCAAAGCGTCGGTGAGCTTGCTGGGACCCTTCGGACCGGTGCGCGCACGCATCAAACCTGCGACCCCAGCCGAGGTGTAGTCCCGACCCCACTTCCACAGCGTGACCCCGCTGACACCGAACGCCGATGCGACCTCCACCGAGGTGGCGATCTTGGACGTCACCAGCTGGACCGCCGCCAGCCTGCGGCCGGCCTCATCGGCGGCCGCGTAGCTGAACGTCGCCAGCCCGAACACGAACACCACACCGCCGTCCGGACCCTCCAGCAGACCCGCCGAGGCGCCGATCGAACGAGCCTGCGTAGGCAGCAACGGCAAGACAGGCTGGCTCACCCGACCCATTCTGACGCGTCCTGAATCCATAAGAGAATGATCTCACGTCGTGCGCGTCCCGACGGACATCAACACGCCCAAAAGTGCTGCCCTACAAGGGAATTCGGGCACTCACCCGGCACCTATGTCCAGAGTTCTGGAATCCGGCCGCCTTTGGCCGCGAGCGTTGCCGTCAAGACACTGGTCGGAGACTTGCTCCGAATCGGATCGGCCGCCGGGCGCATCCTCCATGCGGGATGCCAGTGCCTGAACAGCAGAGTATCGCCCGCGACCGACCGGGCAATGAAGGACTCGGGTGTGTGGCTCACCCCAGACAAGGGGCATCTTTGGCCAGTTTGTCGCCGTCACAGGCGCCGATCACCTGCATGCAAGGCCTCTTGAGCGCGCGGCTGGCGCGCGCACCGCGGGCGATTGCGGTTTCACGCGAGCTGTGGCGTCGAGCAATCGGGCGGCGACGCTGGTTGGACCGGGCTGACGCCTCAGGCTCCTGGCAAAATCCGTGATATCTCCAGCGTCCGCCTGCGTCAGCACCCTTTGAAGTCGTGCATGAAGGCGCACTACCGAGGGCGCGAGCAACGTCGCCGGGGCAAACAACCGACAGGATGCCGCGAGCCTCTCCGGCAGACCGTTTTGACTCTCCGCCACATTGCGAGCAACATCCATGGACCGACGGATAGCGGCGAGTGCGGTCACGAGATCCGTCCGCTCGGCAACAACCGCTGGCTCCGCCCAATCGCCGCCGTCACGAGTGATTGCGATCAGCGCCTGACCGAGCGCATACGAGGCCGCGATCTTCGATGGCGTTGGTGGCTGAGCGGTGTGGAAGCCGGTCCAGCGCTCCGCGATCTCGAGCCAACCTGCCGCAGCCTCGGTCAGGGCCTTGTCGATGCGCTGCCCCTGCACGTCGTCGATGAACTTCTCCCCCCCCACTGCGGCGCGGACGATGGCGCGCGAATGTGTTGCCAGTCGGGCAAGGTCCGCTGCGAGGCCCTGCAGGTCCCGAGCAGAAGGGGTTGTGGACCGGATGGTGTCTCTCGCTTCGCGACACCACTGCTCGATCGCCTCGGCGAGCGTCAGCGGGCCACCTTCCAGGCGGGGCCCGGAAACTGCGACATCATCGGCGCGACTGGACGTCGTGGGAGTTGCCTCGAACACCCGGGTCGCGAGCTGCTCGATACGCATCGCCACTCCGGCGAGCTGGCGCGACGAATCTCGCGACAAGATGCAGTCACCGGCGTGAGACGCCAAAGCTCGGACCGCAGTGTGTGCCCCGGCGGCCAGCAGCGCGGCAACCCGTCCTTGCGCGGCCCGGATGTTGACGTCGGCGAGCATCGGGTCCGCAACCGAGTCGCGAGGCACCGACGCCAGAATGTCCCCCGCCGCGCCAAGCAACACGCCCGCCCGCTCGAGAACAGGATCCGGAGCCACCTCCGCACCCGGTCCTCTCCTCCTCAGCGCACCGCGAACTGGGCGAGCCGCCTCGACGACGAGCAGGTCGACCGCGTACCACCGTGGGTCGCGGGCGCCGGTTGCCGCCGTGATGGCGTGTATCGCTCGTCGGCAGAAGTCAGGCCAGGCCGCAGCAAGCGCAGGCGCATTCGGGTCGCGGGTGGCGGCCTGCTGCGTGAGGACCCTTTCGGCTTCGATGACAAGGTCGCCGAAGCTGGTCACGCTCATGGCTCACGGCCGGCGGTCTCGACGATGGCGTCGGTCAGGTAGGCCCGGATGAGTGCCAACGACACGGGTCCCTGGCCGGCGGGAATCCGCGCCAGTGTCTGCTCCGCCTGCTCGAGCAGACCGACGCAGGTATGCCGGCCCGCCCCTTCGGGAGGCACCTCCGGACGAGTGCCGGGCTGGGCCGCGAGCAGCTGCGCCTGGGTTGCGCCGATGGCGCAGACGGCGTCGATCCAGGTCGACTCGGGTTGCCGTTGCGCCTCCGCCAGCGCCTGTAGGTGGGCGCGGGAGACGAGCCCGATGGCGACGTCGACAAGCTCAGAATGCTCGGCTACGGACATGTCTCCGTTCCTTTCGGTGAGTTGGTGGGTTCCCAACGACTGAAGCGTTAGCCGCCAGAGACTGAGTTCGTCAGTGCCGGCCAGGGATCTGTGGACAAAGTGAGCATCGGGCGACCCTTGTGGATATCTCTCACAGCCTCGGCCCCCTTTCAGAAGGGCCGCGTCGGGCAGGTTCGTACGGACGCCCCGATGCGCCCAGCCGTTGGGCAGCCTTCAACCGATGCAGAGCCTCACCTGCCTCGATCGGATCTCGGCGCCCACTGGTGGCCAGCGCCCTCAGCCGCTCGTTCGCAGTCGTCGGACCTTGGTCGGGCACGCCGGAGTGGTGTTCCACCCGCTGCCAAGCAACCCGAGCCGTGAGTCTGGCCTGCTGCTGGAAACCGTGAACCCGAGCAGCGCCAAGGGGATCGGCGTCATCGGTGGTCCGGAACTGGTCGCGATAGGCCACGACCACTCCCACGTCCGCATCCCACCGATCGCGCCCTGCTCCTGGCTCCGGGCGAGGCTGTATGCCGGCCGCCCACGTCGGTGGGTCCGCCGCCACCTGCTCGACCAGAGCGCCGACACGGGCGGCGATGAGGCGATCCTGCTGGATCCCCCACCGGCCAACCGGGCTGCCCGTCATGACGCGAGACAGATCAGGCAGCCATGGAAGATGGAAGACGTTACGGGCACCGTCGCCGTACTCGGCATCGCCGCCGACAAGCCTCGGGACCCGCCAGGCCAGAGCGGCAGCCGGGTCCTGCGCCGGATCGTCACCGTCGAGCAGCCGCGACCGGACTGCTTCAGCAACCAGCGCCCGTGGTTCATCACCAGCGCACGCCAAGAGGAGCTGGCGCCACGCCGGCGAGGCACTGACCCGGTCCTCGAGATCCCGGCCTCCGGCGTCGCGCAGCCCCGCCCGCACCGCGGCCTCGAGGTCGTCGGTGATGACTGCGCGGGCAAAGGCGTCCAGGTACTGAGGGACCAACGTCGCGAGGGACTC
>DATCNE010000058.1:0-29505 GCA_036565395.1 Dermatophilaceae bacterium | reverse complement strand
CACCGCAACTTATCTCGTTGACCCGATCACCGTGGAGATCATCCAGGGCACCCTCGCGAGCGTCGAGATGGAGGTCGAGACCGCCATCGCGCGGACCTCCCGCTCGCCGATGATCCGCGACGCGCACGACTTCCGTGCTGGCATCCACGACCGCCGTCTGCGCAAGCTGACAGGCCGGTCATACAGCGCCCTGGTCCACCCCATCGCGCGTGACTATCCGCTGGACACCATGCACGAGGGCGACGTCTACTTCCACAACGACGTGTATGCGTCGGAAGGCGGGATCGGCCACCTCCCGGACCTGTGCGTGACCGTCCCTGTGTTCCACGAGGGTGTGGTCGTGGCCTTCGTCCAGGCGTTCGGCCACCACGACGACATAGGTGGCGCCTGCCCTGGCTCGATGCCCTCGAGTGCCACGAGCGTTTTTGAGGAGGGGCTGATGGTGCCCCCGATCCGGTTGTGGGACAGGGGAGTTCCCAACGAGGCCGCGCTCAAGATCATGACCCGCAACTCCCGTATGCCGGAGTCGCTGGCCGCCGATCTCGACGCCGAGTGCTCCGCGTGCCTCATGGGCGCGGCCCGCCTCTCGGACGTGTTCACGCGCTACGGCCGTGACACCGTGGAAGCCGCGTTCGACGCCATCCTGGACAAGACCACCGAGACCTACCGCCGCGAGATCCTGTCCAAGATCCCGGACGGGGAATACGTCTGGGAGGACTACGCAGAGCACGACGGCGTCGACGAGCCCAAGCTGCACACCCAGCGAATCACGTTGACCAAGACCAGTACTGGCGGCCCGGGGGGTGGCCCCAAGCTGATCATCGACTTCACCGGCACAGCGCCGCAGGCCAAGGGTCCGATCAACCACTGTGGTGACTACGCCGACGGCAACTTCCTGAAGAAGTGGCTCGCCCCGATCCTGCGCAACCTCGCCGACACCCCCGAGAGGATGGCCGAGCTCGACGTCAACGAGGGCGTCGTGCCGCTGATCGAGATGAGGTTCCCGGAGAAGGGAACCCTGCTCACCCCGATCTTCCCGGCGCCGACCAATGCCCGCACGTTCGTGATCCTGCGGCTGCTGGGAGTTCTGGCCGGCGTGATCGCCAAAGCCGTGGACGGCAAGATGCCGGCGGACCAGGAGACGATCCGCTATACCGGCGTCTACGGCCATGACCGCGACGGCAACGACTACCTCATGCGCGAGGTGCTCGGTGGCGGCTCGGGAGGGCGCTACTACGCCGACGGTGAGGACACGATCCACGTCGTGCCCGACTCGCGGAACCTGCCGACCGAGTTCACCGAAAGCCGGTTCCCGTTCCTCGTCGAACGTCTCGGCCTCTGCGTCGACTCGGGCGGGCCCGGTCGCTACCGTGGCGGCCTCGGCTACGAGAAACACCTGCGAATGCTCAAGGACGCCAACTTCATGTCCATCGCGGACCGCTCGATCCTGGCCTGCTGGGGAGTCAAGGGCGGCAAGGCCGGGCGGTCCTTCCAGGTGACGATCGACGTCGGCGGGCCGAACGAGCGTGAGGTCGACGCCCTCGCCGACAAGGAGCCTGTGATCGCCGGCGAGGTGATCAGGATCCGCACCACCGGTGGCGGCGGTTGGGGCGACCCGCTCGAGCGGCCGTATGACGAGGTTGAGCGCGACCTGAGCTGGGGCAAGGTCTCCTTCGATGGTGCCAGGGCCGGCTACGGGGTCGTGGCCTCGGGGACCAAGGAGTCCGTCGTGATCGACGCCGCGGCATCGGACGATCTTCGAGAGTCGCTGCGTTCACAGCGTTCCGGCCAGGAGCCGTTCTTCGACCGTGGCCCGGGCTACGCCGAGCTCTCCGGCGGAGCAACCTCGGCATCCGTCGACTGGTTGTGACAGCTCCCATGGCGCCGGTCAGCCCACCCTCACCGCTCGGCCCGCTGAGCGACATCGTTGTCATCGACCTGTCCCGGGCCCTGGCCGGCCCCCATGCCGGGATGATGCTGGGCGACCTCGGCGCGCGAGTCATCAAGGTTGAGACTCCCGGCACCGGCGACGACACCCGCAGCTGGGGGCCTCCTTTCGTCGGGCCTGACGACGACCCGATCTCGACGTACTTCCTTTCGTGCAACCGGAACAAGGAGTCGATCACTCTCGACCTCAAGAGCGAGGACGGCGTGGCGACCCTGACCCGGCTGGCCGCCCACGGCGACGTGCTGATCGAGAACTTCCGGCCCGGCGTCCTGGACCGGCTCGGGTTCTCGATCGAGCGGCTGCACGAGCTCAACCCGCGCCTGGTGATCCTGTCGATCAGTGGATTCGGCCATGACGGGCCCGAGGGCGGTCGAGCCGGCTACGACCAGATCGCCCAGGGCGAGGCCGGTCTGATGTCCCTGACCGGCCCCGACGCCGATCACCCCACCCGCGTGGGTGTTCCGATCGCTGACCTGCTCGCGGGGATGTACGGCGCCTACGGCGTCGTCGCCGCTTTGCACGAGCGCAACACGACCGGCGTCGGAAGGGTTGTGCGGACAAGCCTTCTGGCCGCGATCGTCGGGGTGCACGCCTTCCAGGGCACGCGCTATACCGTCGCCGGCGAGGTGCCCCACCCTCAGGGCAACCACCATCCCTCGATCGTCCCGTACGGCCTCTTCAGCTGTGCCGACGGGTCGCTGCAGATCGCTATCGGCAGCGACGGGCTCTGGCAGAAGTTCGCCCTCGAGTTCGGTCTGGACCCCAAGGCGGAAGGCTTCGCGACCAACTCCGAGCGGGTCGGCAACCGCGAGGCGGTCATGGCCGCGATCAACGAAGTGTTCGCGGACCAGGCCTTGGCCGATCTTCTCCCGCGGCTGGAGGCCAGCGGCATACCGGCCGGCGAGGTTCGCACGCTCGACCGCGTATACGAGTGGGAGCAGACCCGGTCGCAGGGACTGGTGATCGAGGTCGACCACCCGGTGCTCGGCACGATCGAGCTGCCCGGGCCGCCCCTTCGGTTCGGCGACAACACCTATGCGGGCGGGCGATCCGAGCACCTGCCGCCGCCCGGGCTGGGCGCGCACAACGAGAGTGTCCGCGGCTGGCTCGACGGGCTGGATCGCGCGGACCCGACGCATGACGCAACGGATTCGACATACGACGCAACGGATTCGAGCCACGACACGACAGGGGACCGGCCATGACAAAGTTGGAACGTCTGGGCGCTCGCGACCTGTTGGACGCGGTGCTGGATCCGGGCAGCTGGCAGAGCTGGGACACCACCCCGCAGCAGGTGGCCGCTCCAGGGAGTCCCTATGCGCAGGAGCTTGTTGCGGCCGAGGCCAAGGCCGGCACCGACGAGTCGCTCATCACCGGGCAGGGAACCTTGCAGGGGCGCCCGGTGGCCCTCGTGGTCAGCGAGTTCCGGTTCCTGGCAGGGTCGATCGGTCACGCTGCAGCCGAACGACTGGTGCTGGCGGTCGAACGGGCGACCCGCGACGGGCTGCCGTTGATCGGCGCCCCCGCGTCCGGCGGCACCCGCATGCAGGAAGGCACCAACGCCTTCGTCGGCATGGTCAAGATCTCCGCGGCCGTCACTGCTCACAAGAACGCCGGCCTTCCGTATCTCGTCTATCTGCGCCATCCCACGACCGGCGGGGTTCTGGCCTCCTGGGGGTCGCAGGGTCACGTGACCGTGGCTGAGCCGGGCGCCATGATCGGCTTCCTGGGGCCGCGCGTCTATGAGGCTCTGTATGGCGCGCCGTTCCCCGAGGGCGTGCAGGTGGCCGAGAACCTCTATGAGCGCGGGTTGGTCGATGCCGTACTGCCGCTCGAGGCTCTCGGCGAGGTGGCCAACCGCGCTCTCAACGTGTTGATGGCTCCCCGCGAAGGGCTGCCCGATATCCCCGAGCTGCCCAAGGAGACGCTGCCCGACGTGGCGGCATGGGAGTCGATCACCCGCTCACGCCGGCCCGAAAGACCAGGCGTGAGAATGCTGCTCAGGCTCGGAGCCACCGATGTGGTGCCGATGCACGGAACCGGGCAGGGCGAGCAGGACCGGGCGTTGTTGATTGCCCTGGCTCGCTTCGGCGGCGCGCCCTGCATCGTCCTGGGCCAGGACCGTCGCCACCAGACCGCGGAGAGCCCGCTCGGCCCGGCCGGCTTGCGTGAGGCCCGTCGCGGCATGCGGCTCGCCCACGAGCTCAAGCTGCCGCTGGTCAGCATCATCGACACCGCCGGGGCTGCGCTGAGCAAGGAGGCCGAGGAGGGTGGCCTGGCCGGTGAGATCGCACGTTGTCTCGCCGAGCTGGTGATGCTCGATGCACCCACCCTGTGTGTGCTGCTCGGCCAGGGCACCGGCGGAGGGGCGCTCGCGCTCATGCCCGCCGACCGGGTCATCTGCGCCCAGCACTCGTGGCTGTCGCCGATGCCGCCGGAGGGCGCCTCGGCGATCCTGTACCGCGACATCGACCATGCCCCCGAGCTGGCCGCCTCACAGGGAGTCCGCTCCCTCGATCTGCTTCGAGACGGCATCGTCGACCGCATCGTCGCCGAGCACCCGGATGCGGCCGACGAGCCGGCCGAGTTCGTCGCCCGGATGAGCGAGGTGCTGGCACACGAGCTGGGCATGCTGCTGCGTGCGGATCCAGGTCAACGACTCGCGGCCCGCTTGGCGCGATACCGGCGGCTGGGGTGAGCTGGCACGGCGTCCTTATGGGTGATCCGGCGCGGCCTCGGCGGCGCAGAAGCGCCAAGAACCCGTCGGTCGTTGGGCAGGATCCGCCCACATCAACCCGATGGCTTTTCCGTAGGCTCGCAGCATTGACCCCCACCCAAGGCACTTTGCTCAGTTCAGACCGGTTCCAAGGCCGATTCTTCGACCCAGAAGCGGCCTGAACTGAGCAAAGCGGCCTGAACTGAGCAAAGAGAAACGAGGTATGTCGTGCGGGTTCTTCTCGCGCTTGGCGGCAACGCCATGACCGCGGCCGACGGCAGTGCGACTCCGGAGGCGCAGCAAACCGCGATCGCCGGTGCGATGGAGTCCGTGGCCGGGCTCATCGCGGCCGGCCACGAGGTGGTCATCACCCACGGCAACGGTCCCCAGGTCGGCAACCTTCTGGTCAAGAACGAGCTGGCCGCATCGGTCGTCCCGCCGGTGCCCCTGGACTGGTGTGGCGCGCAGACGCAGGCCACGATCGGCTTCACGATGATCAACAACCTGGAGCGCAGTCTGGCCCGGCTGGGTTGTGGCGCCCGAGTTGCGGCCATCGTCACGCGCACCCGGGTCGACGCCAACGACCCCGGCTTCGAGCACCCGACCAAGCCGATCGGCCGTTTCCTGCCGTACGACCAGGCCAAGCCGATGATCGAGCACGGACAGGTGTGGCAGGACCGGGGCGAGAAGGGCTGGCGCCGGGTGGTCGCCTCACCGGCACCGCTCGAGGTTCTGGAGACCCCAACGGTCCTCACCCTCATCGCCGCCGGATACGTCGTGGTCGCAGCCGGCGGCGGCGGCATACCGGTGGTGCGTGATCGTGATGGCGGCGTGAGCGGTGTCGAGGCAGTCATCGACAAGGACCTCACCGCGGCCCTGCTCGCACGCTCCGTCGAGGCTGACGTGCTCATGATCGCCACCGACGTCGACAACGCGATCATCGGCTTCGAAACCCCCTCGGCCAGGGCGATCCACAACGTGACGCTGGAAGAGATGCGCGACCTCGCCGCGGCCGGCCACTTCGCCAGCGGCTCGATGGGCCCCAAGGTTGCCGCAGCGATGCAGTTCGTCGAGCAGGGAGGTCAGCGGGCCGTCATCACCTCGCTGGAGCACATCACGGCTGCCATCACCGGCAACTTCGGGACGGTCATCCAGGGCCGCTCGGACTCATCACCAAACGACTGATCGCTGATCAACCCAACACAGACAAGACATCGCAAAACCAGTGCGGGACAACGAAATACCAGTGCAGGACAACGAAAGGTGACACCGGTGCCAGAGCCCATTGAGGTCCGCAAGGTTCCGATCCACAGCGTCTCCGATGCATCCGAGCTGATCAAGCTCATCGATGACGGCGTCCTGGAGGCCAACCGGGTGATCGCGATCATCGGCAAGACGGAGGGCAATGGCGGGGTGAACGACTACACCCGGATCCTTGCCGACCGGTCGTTCCGTGAGGCGCTCATCTCCAAGGGGGCCCCGGCCGAGCAAGTCAGTCAGATCCCGATCGTGTGGTCAGGTGGCACCGACGGCGTGATCAGCCCGCATGCGACGATCTTCGCCACCGTCGACCCGGCCAAGGCCGAGCAGACCGACGAGCCCCGGCTCACCGTCGGATTCGCGATGAGCGAGCCGATCCTGCCCGAGGAGATCGGCTACGTCGGCATGATCACCAAGGTCGCCGACGCGGTCAAGGTCGCGATGGAGCGGGCCGGCATCACCGACCCGGCTGATGTCCACTACGTCCAGACCAAGACCCCGTTGCTGACGATCCACACGATTCGCGACGCCAAGTTGCGCGGCAAGAGCGTGTGGACCGAGCACACGCACGAGTCGATGGATCTTTCCAACGGCACCACAGGGCTGGGCATCGCCGTCGCGCTCGGTGAGATCGACATGCCCACCAACGCCGACATCATGCACAACCGCAGCCTCTACTCCGCGGTGGCCTCCTGCTCGTCGGGCGTGGAGCTCGACCAGGCCCAGGTCGTCGTGGTCGGTAACGCCCGTGGTGTGGGCGGCCGTTACCGCATCGGACACGGCGTCATGCAGGACGCGCTCGACGCCGACGGCATCTGGTCCGCCATCAAGGACGCCGGGCTCCAGCTGCCTGACCGCCCGCGCAGCAGCGACCTCGAGGGCCGGTTGGTCAACGTGTTCCTCAAGTGCGAGGTCAGCCAGGACGGCACCGTTCATGGACGCCGCAACGCGATGCTCGATGACTCGGACGTGCACTGGCACCGTCAGATCAAGTCAGCGGTTGGCGGAGTGACGGCCTCGGTCACCGGAGACCCGGCGGTCTTCGTCTCGGTGTCCGCGGCCCACCAGGGCCCGGACGGCGGCGGCCCCGTCGCGGCGATCGTGGACCTCGGCACCGGTGAGGCAACCGGCTACCGCTACTCCCGCTGAGGACCGCTACTCCCGCTGAGTTGATACGACCCCCGGTGACCCTGCTGCGTCCACCGACATGGCAGAGGTCGCCAGGGGCACCTGTATCTCACCCTGCGTAGGCTTCGTCGCGATACATCTCGCACGACGGGAACCAAGGAGCAGGCATGAGTCACGTGGTCATGGCGGAGATGGTCGCCAGCGTCTGGAAGGTCGTGGCCAGTGCCGGTGACATCGTTGAACCCAACGACACGCTCGTGATCCTGGAGTCGATGAAGATGGAGATTCCTGTGCCGGCCGAGGTCGCCGGTGTCATCACCGAGATGACGGTCAACGAGGGCGACGTGGTCAACGAGGGCGACTCCATCGCGGTGATCGAACCCTCCTGAGGCCGTATGCCGGTCGGCCGGGCGGGAGCCAAGGGAATGTGTTGACAGCCGCCGACGTTTCCAGAATCGTTGAAAACGAAACGACCTAGGAGTCTGCAGTGCCCGCTTTCACCGTTCCAGACGTGACCGTCCTGCCACCCGTGCCCGCGCTGCTGCCGAGCGTGATCCAGCGCCCGGTGGTGTCCATCACGAGCGCGCCGTCTGCCTTCGAGGGCGAGGGCTTTCCCGTCAAGAGGGCGTTCGCCGGCGTCGACCTGAAGCTGCTCGACCCGTTCATCCACATGGACGAGATGGGTGAGGTGGAATACGCGCCGGGGGAGCCGAAAGGCACGGCGTGGCACCCGCACCGCGGTTTCGAGACGGTCACCTACATCATCGACGGCATCTTCGACCATCAGGACTCTTTCGGCGGCGGCGGCACGATCACCGACGGCGATACGCAGTGGATGACTGCCGGCTCGGGCATCCTGCACATCGAGGCGCCGCCTGAGCACCTCGTCGTCTCGGGGGGTCTGTTCCACGGGTTCCAGCTGTGGGTCAACCTGCCCAAGAGCGACAAGCTGCTTGCTCCGCGCTACCAGGATCTACGCTCCGGGGCGGTGGCCCTTCTCCGCTCGGGCGATGGCGGTGCGCTGGTGCGCGTGATCGCCGGCGACGTCGCGGGACATGTGGGCCCCGGCTCGACGCACACCCCGATGTCGATGGTCCACGCCACGATCGCGCCCGGCGCCCAGCTCGAGCTGCCGTGGCGTCCGGACTTCAACGCGTTGGTCTACGTCATGAGCGGTGACGGTTTCGTCGGCCCCAGCCAGTCGCCGATCGGGACCGGTCAGCTTGCCGTGCTGGGGCGTGGTGATGCGCTGAGGCTGTCGGCCGCCCGGTCGCAGCAGGCGCGCCATGCGGCAGGTCTGGACGTCGTCATCCTCGGTGGTGCGCCCATCCGTGAGCCCATCGCCTGGGCCGGGCCGTTCGTCATGAACACCCGCGCCGAGCTGATGCAGGCCTTCGAGGACCACAACGCCGGGCGTCTTGGCAACCCCGTGCCGCACGGCGACATCGGCGGCCAGTCCTAACGGGTGGGTCGGTCGGTCGGTCGGTCGGGTCAGGCGCCGACGCTTGACTCCCAGCGCTGCTCGATCCGGCCAAAGCGCCATACGGCCAACGCCACTGCCCAGGTGACGACGCACAGGCCGACGATCCAGTAGCCCACACTGGCGAGGTCGACCGAGCCGATCTGGGCCAGCAGCCCACTGGTGATGTCGAGCTTCTCGGTGAGGATCGAGATGAGCTCGATGCCGCCGATCAGGAGTGCGACAGCCACCGAGAGCGCCGTGATGGTGATGTTGTAGTAGATCTTGCGGACCGGCTTTGAGAACGCCCAGCCATAGGCGAAGTTCATGAACGAGCCGTCGATGGTGTCCAGTAGTGACATGCCTGCCGCAAACAGGATCGGCAGCGTCAGGATGGCCCACCACGGCAGGGCCCCGGCAGCAGCACCACCGGCCACCACCAGCAGCCCGACCTCGGTTGCGGTGTCAAAGCCGAGGCCGAACAGCAGGCCAACGGGGTACATGTGCCACGGCTTGGCAACTGCCTTGGTGACCGGTCGCAGGATCCGGTTGAGGAGGCCGCGCTTGTCCAGCTGCTCCTCGAGCGCGGCTTCGTCGAGGTCGCCGTGGCGCATCGCCCGGAAGACCTTGAGGATGCCGATCAGCGCGGCCAGGTTGATCAGGCCGATGAGGATCAGGAAGATGCCCGAGACCGAGGTGCCCCACACGCTTGTGCTGCGCTGGAGGGCAGACCGGTCGTCGCCCAGCTGCGCGGCCACGGCGCGGATGCCGAACGCGAGCAGCGTCACCATGATGAAGACGACCGAGCTGTGGCCGAGGCTGAACCAGAACCCGACGCTGAGCGGACGTCTGCCCTGGCCCATCAGCTTGCGGGTGGTGTTGTCGATGGCCGCGATGTGATCGGCGTCGAACGCGTGCCTCATGCCGAGCGTGTATGCCGTGACACCCAGCCCCACGCCCACGAGCTGTCCGCCGACCGCGTAGCCGCGAGGCACGACGAAGCCGATCAGCACACCCCAGCCGACGACGTGCAGCAGCAGGATGAAGATGCCCATGCCCCACAGGCTGCGGGCCTCGTCCCGGGAGATCTGGGTTCGGGCCTCAACGGTCATGCCCCCACGTTAGGGACCGGAACCGTCTTGTTGCAAGTCATTCGCAATAAGGGGCAACCTCGGTGCCCGACAGCACGATGGGGGTGGCCGATGTAGGTCCGCGACGAATGTGTAAATTTGCCCATCACAGGTACGTGAACATCACACGACAGGGAGCTTGCTGTGCGCATTGGTGTGCCCAAAGAGACGCGGCCAGGTGAGACCCGGGTTGCCGCCACGCCCAAGACCGTCGCGCAGCTGATTGCCCTCGGCCATGAAGTGCGCCTGGAGTCAGGCGCAGGAAAGCTGGCCAGCTTTACCGATCATGCCTACGAAGAGGCCGGCGCCTCGATCGTCCCCACCGGTGAGGTCTGGGGCAGCGACTTCGTCGTCAAGATCAACCCGCCGTCCGACACCGAGATTGCGCTGCTGGGGCCGGGCACCATGCTCGCCAGCCTGCTGGCCCCCGCCCTGGCCCCCGAGCTGCTCGCGAAGCTCAGTGCCCAAGGCGTCACGGCGCTCGCGATGGACGCGGTCCCGCGCATCTCCCGGGCACAGGCCCTCGATGTTCTCAGCTCGATGGCAAATATCGCCGGCTACCGCGCAGTGATCGAGGCCGCCCACGAGTTCGGCAGCCTCTTCACCGGCCAGATCACGGCCGCGGGCAAGGTTCCGCCGGCCAAGGTCCTCGTCGTCGGAGCCGGGGTCGCCGGACTCGCCGCCATCGGCACTGCCAGCAGCCTCGGCGCCATCGTGCGCGCCTTCGACGCCCGACCAGAGGTCGGCGAGCAGGTTGAGTCGATGGGCGCTGAGTTCCTGAAGATCGACATGGAGCAGGCGGCGCCGAGCGCCGACGGCTACGCCAAGGAGACCTCGGCGGACTTCAACCGCCTGGCGGAGGAGCTCTACGCGGCGCAGGCCAGCGAGGTGGACATCATCATCACCACCGCGCTGATCCCGGGGAAGCCGGCGCCGAAGCTGATCAGCGCCGCGATGGTGGCGACGATGAAGCCGGGCAGCGTCATCGTCGACATGGCAGCGGCCAACGGCGGCAACTGCGAGCTCTCCCGGCCCGACGAGCTCGTCATGAGCGACAACGGCGTGCGGATCATTGGCTACACCGACCTTCCGGGGCGGCTGCCGACCCAGTCCTCCCAGCTCTTCGGCACGAACATCGTCAACCTGATGAAGTTGCTCACGCCGGGCAAGGACGGCCAGGTCGTCCTCGACTTCGACGATGTCGTTCAGCGCGGCATGACGGTGGTCCGCGACGGTGAGAAGACCTGGCCCCCGCCGCCGGTGCAGGTGTCGGCTCAGCCCGCCGCCGCGGCCGCTCCCGTCGCGGTCAAACCTGAACCCAAGCCGAAGGACCCGCGACGGAGGTACGCCATCATGGCGATCGCCGCGGTGCTCTTCCTCGCGATGGCGAAGGTGTCGCCTGCCGCGTTCCTCGGCCACTTCACAGTCTTTGCGCTCGCCTGTGTCGTCGGCTACTACGTCATCTTCAACGTCACGCACGCCCTGCACACACCGCTGATGTCAGAGACCAATGCCATCTCCGGCATCATCCTGGTCGGCGCCCTCAGCCAGATCGGCCACGGCGGCCTCGTCACGGTCGTGTCCTTCATCGCCCTGGCAATCGCCAGCATCAACGTCTTCGGTGGTTTCACCGTGACCCAGCGCATGCTCACGATGTTCCGGAAGGGCTGAGTCGAGATGACCACCATCGTCCAGGCGGCATACATCGTCTCCGCCCTGTTGTTCATCATGGCCCTGGCCGGCCTCTCCAAACACGAGACGGCCAAGACCGGCAATGCCTACGGTGTCACAGGCATGGCCATCGCCATCGTCGCGACCATCTACCTGGCGCTCAAGGGGGCCGACGCAGAAGGTGCTCTGGGCGTCCCGGCCGCCGTCGGGCTGATCGTCCTCGCGATGGCGATCGGCGCGGTCATCGGGCTCTGGCGGGCCAAGAGCGTCGAGATGACCCAGATGCCCGAGCTGATCGCGATCCTGCACAGCCTCGTCGGCGCCGCGGCCGTGCTCGTCGGCTACAACTCCTTCCTGACCGAGGAGGGGCTCACGGGCTCCCTCGCCAACATCCACTCGGTCGAGGTGTTCCTCGGCGTGTTCATCGGCGCAGTGACCTTGACCGGCTCGGTCGTCGCGTTCCTCAAGCTGAGCACCCGGATCTCGTCCAAGCCGCTCACCCTGCCTCAACGGCACAAGATGAACCTCGCGGCCCTGCTGATCTCGGCCGGGCTGATGGCCTGGTTCGTCAGCTCGGGCAGTGTCGTGCCGCTGCTGATCATGACGGTGATCGCGCTCTTGCTGGGCTGGCACCTCGTGGCGTCCATCGGCGGTGGCGACATGCCTGTCGTGATCTCGATGCTCAACTCGTACTCAGGGTGGGCCGCAGCCGCAGCCGGCTTCATGCTCAACAACGACCTGCTGATCGTGGTCGGCGCCCTCGTGGGTTCCTCGGGTGCGATCCTGAGCTACATCATGTGTCGCGCCATGGGCCGCTCGTTCATCAGCGTCATCGCCGGCGGGTTCGGTGGGGCCCCTGTGAGCACCGAGCAGAAGGACTACGGCGACTTCCGCGAGACCAACGCCGCCGAGGTCGCTGAGCTGCTCAAGGACGCTTCGTCGGTCGTGATCACGCCTGGCTATGGCATGGCCGTCGCGCAGGCTCAGTACCCTGTGGCCGAGCTGACCGCACGGCTGCGCAAACGCGGTATCACCGTCCGCTTCGGCATCCACCCCGTCGCCGGTCGCCTGCCTGGTCACATGAACGTCCTGCTCGCCGAGGCCAAGGTGCCCTACGACATCGTCCTCGAGATGGACGAGATCAACGATGACCTGCCACAAACCGACGTCGTGCTCGTCATCGGCGCCAACGACACGGTCAACCCGAGCGCCGAAGATGACCCGTCCAGCCCGATTGCCGGGATGCCGGTGATTCAGGTGTGGCACGCGAAGGAGGTTGTCATCTTCAAGCGGTCCATGGCCCCCGGCTATGCCGGCGTGCAGAACCCGCTGTTCTTCAAGCAGAACAGCGCCATGCTCTTCGGCGACGCCAAGGATCGGGTCGAGGACATCCTCAAGGATCTCTGACGGAGGAGCGTTCTGACCCAAGAACGTCCTGCCGCAACAGCATCCGACGACAGTGACCCTCAGCGGTCGCTGTCGTCAGTTGTTTGGTCGGGTCGTTAGCTGTTGGGCGGCCAGTAGGAGATGGGCCCGGTGTCGGCCTCGTGGATGTCGGGGGCGCCGTCGTCAGGCTGCTGGCCGGTGATGCGGATCGGGATGGCGGTCGAGTAGCCCGCGGTGCCCGGCGCATACGATCCCTGTGATCCGTGCGATCCGTGTCGCCCATCGGGCGCGCGCTCGTCGTCGTCGACGCCGAAGATCTCGGCACAGATGGCGCGGTAGGTCTGGTCGGGCTCAGGCACCCACTCGACGCTGTGCAGAGCCTGGTCCTGGCCGGCGCTCTCCATCACGAAGGTGCCGTAGCCGAGCAGCCGCCCGAGAGGCGAGCGGTTGTACGACATGTCGGTGACCTTGGCCAGCGGCATCATGGCGACCTTCTGGGTGATCAGCCCATAGGTCAGGATCAGGCGCTTGTCGGTCGCCACGAACCAGTCGTGTCGCCACTCGAGGATCTTCCAGACTGCCCGCGCGATCAGGACGAACCAGGCCCACCACAGCAGGTTGGCCACGATGCCGAGCGTGGCCGGAAGAGAGGAGTCGAGCGCGAGAACCAGCACGAGCCCGCCAACGACGGAGGCGGCAGGCTCGGCAACCTTGGCCCAGTGCTGGTGGACTGCGGTAAGGATGCGCTCGCCGTCCAGGAGGTAGCGGCCCAGGACACCGTGGCGGGGCCGCTCGGCCATGGGGTCGGAGCGCCGCGCCATCGTGGGGGGTCCTACTTGCTGCTCAGCAGCGCGTCGAAGAAGCTGCCGATGCTCTTGACGCCCTGAACGACGATGTCCCAGATGGTGCGGAGGATGTCGGCGGCCTGGCTGGGTGACTTCACGATCGCATAGACGAAGAACGCGAGCACGCCCCAGAGAACGATCTTCTTGACGCGCTGCACGTCATCTCCTTGGTAGGGCTTCCTGCGGTGGTCACAACTTCACCCCACCATGCCAAGGAAGCGTTCCCTCGTGGCTGAGGCGCGCCGGTCACCTGGTCAGACGACACCGTACAGACGGTCGCCTGCATCACCAAGTCCGGGCACGATGTAGCCGCGCTCGTTGAGCTTCTCGTCCATGGCGCCGGTGACGATGGTGACCGGGACGTTGAGGTCGGCGACGTCTGCCTCGAGTCTCTGGATGCCCTCGGGGGCACACAGCAGGGTGATCGCCGTGATGTCGTCTGCGCCGAGGTCGACGAGGTACCGGATGGCCGCGGCGAGCGTGCCACCCGTCGCCAGCATCGGGTCGAGCACGTAGCACTGCCGGCCGGACAGGTCATCGGGCAGACGATTCGCATAGGTCGTCGCCTCGAGGGTCTCCTCGTTGCGGACCATACCGAGGAAGCCGACTTCGGCCGTCGGCAACAACCGCACCATGCCGTCCAGCATCCCCAAGCCGGCGCGCAGGATCGGCACGACCAATGGCTTGGGACTCGCCAGCTTGACGCCGGTGGTCGGGGCGACGGGAGTCTCGATGTCGAACGACTCGACGCGGACCTCGCGGGTCGCCTCGTAGGCCAGCAAGGTGACCAGCTCGTCGGCCAGTCGACGGAACGTGGGGGAGTCGGTGTTCTTGTCCCGCAGCGCCGTGAGCTTGTGGGCGATGAGCGGATGGTCTGCAATGTGGACGCGCATACGCGAAACTTAGCGCGTGATCGAACCACCAGGGGCGGCGCGCCTCACATTCGACGAGCGGTATGACGCGTGGATGGGTCAGGCGCTCGAGGTCGCCTCCGAAGCGCTCGCCTCGGGCGACGTACCCGTTGGTGCTCTGGTGTTCTCCCCCGAGGGGGAGGTCCTCGGTGTCGGGCACAACCTGCGTGAAGCGAAGGGCGACCCGACCGCGCACGCCGAGGTGATCGCCATACGTGCCGCTGCGACAGCATTGGGGCAGTGGCGGCTCGAGAACTGCACCCTTGTCGTCACCCTCGAGCCGTGTGTCATGTGCGCAGGGGCGCTGATGCTGGCGCGGATCAAGCGTCTTGTGCTGGGGGCATGGGACCCGAAGTCCGGCGCATGTGGGTCGGTGTGGGACGTCGTACGCGACCGAAGGGCCACCCATCGGGTCGAGGTGATCGGCGGAATCCGCGAGCAGGAGTGCTCACAGATCCTGCTCGATTTCTTTGAGGGGCACCGGCTCTAGTAATCTCCCCCACGGTGGCGTGTCCGAGCGGCCAAAGGAGCACGCCTCGAAAGCGTGTAACGGGGTAACCCGTTCGTGGGTTCAAATCCCACCGCCACCGCTCGGGGGTCCTTACGAAACTAAGGGCCTGCAGGTTACGAAACCCCCCGCCAGAGGCCGGAAACGGCCCCCGGCGGGGGGTTTCGTGCTGTTTGGGGACGGTGTCGGGGTTGATGCCGGTCGCCCGGGCCGGCGATCGCTGCTGGGGGCCTCCGGCGCGGCGGCTCGGGGCAGCAGTTGGCGCCCGACGGCGCAAAGGCCGACGAGCTATGCAGGTGGTGTGTTCAGCTGAACGGCGGCGGGGTGGGTCAGGCTGCGGCAGGCGGGCTGGTGGCCCCAACACCACAGGTGGCTGGGTCGATCTCCTCGAACGCGGCCGGCCCGACCTCCATGAGGGTGAGCGGGTCGGTGACGTCACCGGTCGCCCTGGACCAGGTCAGCAGCTGGCGCAGGTTGGATGCGGTGACCGCGATTGCCAGTAGGAGTGTCGTCTTGATCAGGCCGACCTGCTGGGTCCAGCCGCGTTTGACGTTGCCGCTCTTGGAGTTCTTCAGCAGCCCGAACGATGCCTCGACGCGGCTGCGGCGGTTGTACGAGGCGATCCATCCGGGGCTACCCCATCGCTCGGTCTGGTGAAGCTTCGGGCTGACCGTGCGTGGTATGGCGATCGTGACCTGGCTGCACGCCTTCGGCATCCCCGGCCCGGTGGGCGGGTTCTCGATCCGAGTCAGGTTGGCGGGGCCGGCCATAGACAGTGGACAGCTGGGGCAGATGAGCTTGCCGGCTTGGGCCGGGCAGGAGAATCGCTCGGCGCTCTTTCCCACCTTGCCTGTCTTGGAACGGTTCTGCCCTCGGGAGGTTCGCACGAACGCGTACTTCTCCCTCGCCGCGATTCTCTCTTTGAAGGTGGCGATCTCCGCCACCAGCCGGCTGCGCGCGATCCGATCCTCAGCCGTCGCGGACTTCTTCAACGTTCCGACGGTTAGCCTCACAGGCTTGCGGATCTCGTCCAACTCAGTCGGCATGGCCGGGCAGTGAGCCCACCCAGCGACCATCTTCACGCCTTCATGGTCGGTGACACCGTAATCATTGACAGTGAGGTCTAGGACCTGTTCGATCTCACGGGCACGCAGCTCGTCGGCCCACTTGTAGCTCTTGCCGTTGGAGAATCCACGGTCCACCAGGAACCTCAAAGCGTCTCAGAGTCCCTTCACCTCAGATGGGCGCTTCGACGAGGCCATGCACAGCGAACCCCTTGTCGACCACCCGCTTTACCGGGCGTACTGGATCCACAACCATGGCGGCACGATCCTCGCCGCCACCCACGGTCCGCACAACGCCAAGGGCCACAAGGTCATGGTCTGCGGCGTTGGCGAACTGAGTGAAGACTGCCGGTGGGCCGTGCAGAAGCACGCCACGCACTTCATCTCTTCCTAAGATGCGACCTTGCGCGCGCCGGGCTGTCCGGCGCGACAAGATGGGCCCATGCCGACTGCGTCGTGTTGTGAGGACCTGTCTCGATGGACGTCACCCTCTGCGGGGTGTCGTCGATGAGACCTGCGAGGACTGGGGTTTGGATTGCGGCAGTGGTGGCGACGGTGGCGTCCGGCGTCGCGATCAACCAGGTTTATTCGAATGACAAGTGGTTGTGGTGGTGGCTCGGCGTAGCGGTCATCTTCGCTGGCATAGCCGTGAAGACCTCACAGCTGTTGACCGCCCCGGCCCCCCGCGCGGTTCTTGCGGTGAGCGACTCGCATGGGGACCCTCCGCTTCTGGGTGACGTCTCACTGACCGATCTGGGGGTGCATCCCAACAGGTACACCGGGGCAGGATCTGCCGGCTATGTGTCCCGCGACTGCGACGCGGCACTCCTGGAGGCGCTGGACGGCGAGGGCCAGCTCGTGGTTGTTCACGGCGTGCGGTTGGCGGGCTGTACGCGGACCCTGGTGGAGGCGGCCAAGGCCGGGCTGTCGCAGCGTCGGGTGCTGATAGTGAACGCAGATCCGGAGCTTGACTGGGAAGCGGTGATGGCTCTGTCACGCGACTGGGGCTCCCGAGGCGACGGGGCGGTGCTCTGGCTGGATGCCCTCACGCCACGGGGCCTGATGGGTCTGGGGCCGAGGTTGGCAGAGCGCGAGCTGCCAGCGGGTCTGCTGGTGCTGGCAACCATGCACAGGGACCCAACGAACGACACGCGTTTGCCGGCCCAGGCCAAGCAGGTTCTTGGCGGGGCCAGCCTTGTGGCGGTGGGTGTGCTTTCCGCCGTGGAGCGGCTAGGGCTGCGAAGCCTTCCCGCGTACGCCCAGCTCAGCTCGGTCGTAGAGGCTGGCGGCGCTCAGTTGATGGGTCGGCTCCTGGTCTCGCTAGACCGGATAGAAGCCGCGCTAGATCTGGTGGATGAAACCGCGACTGACCGCGTTGCTCTCTTGCGCCTGGTCACCGACTGGCAGCGGTTAGACATCCCGCGAAGGCTGACCCGCAAGAGGATGGCCCGGCTGTACGAGGAGTACTGGCGGGAGCTGAACGGTCTTCCCAAGGGACAACCAGTGCCGGTTTCGGGCTTCAAGAGAGCGCTGGCCTGGGCCACGGAACCACCCAGCGCTGACCGACCGCAACTGGTGACCCCGATCAGGGTGGCCGGGGGTATCCACCACGTCAGCCACCCACTGCTCCTCTCGGCCGCGGACGACCCTTCCAGCGACGTCGCCTGGAGCGTCTCCGAATGCCTGTGGTCGTGGGCCGAACGAGAGCTAGAGCTGCCTGAGCGGCTGGTGATGGGCTTGGCGGCATTCCAGGACCTGGACTTTGCACACGCCCGTCAGATGCTCGAAGACTCGATCGGTGACGGCCTCGTGGCCCCCGACATCCTCTTCAATGTCGCACTCTGGCTCGAAGAACACCAGGAGCTCGACCAGGCGCGCTGTTGGTACACCCAGGCGGTCCACTCCGGCCACCCCGACGAGGCGCCGCGGGCAATGGTCGGCCTCGGCGTTCTCGAGGACGGGCAGGGCAACGTCGATGAGGCCCGCCGCTGGTACGCCCGGGCGATCGAGTCCGGCCACCCCGATGCAGCGCCGGTGGCCATGGTCAACCTCGGCGCCATCGAATCCGAGCGGGGCAATATCGACGAGGCCCGCCGCTGGTATACCGGGGCGATCGAGTCCGGCCACCCCGAAGTGGCGCCGGGGGCCATGGTCAACCTCGGCGTCATCGAGTCCGGGCAGGGCAACGTCGATGAGGCCCGCCGCTGGTATACCCGGGCGATCGAGTCCGGCCACACCGACCAGGCGCCGAAGGCAATGGCCGGCCTCGGCATCATCGAGTCCGGGCTAGGCAATGTCGATGAGGCCCGCCGCTGGTATACCGGGGCGATCGAGTCCGGCCACCCCGATCAGGCGCCGAGGGCAATGGTCGTCCTTGGCGCCATCGAGTTCGGGCTAGGCAATGTCGATGAGGCCCGCCGCTGGTACACCGGGGCGATCGGGTCCGGCCACCCCGATGCGGTGCCGAGCGCAATGGCCGGCCTCGGCATTATCGAGTCCGGGCGGGGCAATTTCGATGAGGCCCGCCGCTGGTATACCGGGGCGATCGAGTCCGGCCACCCCGGTGTGGCGCCGAAGGCAATGGGCGGCCTCGGCAACCTTGAGTCAAGGCAGGGCAACATCGATGCGGCCCGCGGCTGGTACACCCGGGCGATCGACTCCGGCCACCCCGATGTCGCGCCGCTGGCAATGGTCAACCTCGGCCTTCTCGAGGACGGGCAGGGCAACGTCGATGAGGCCCGCCGCTGGTACACCAGGGTGATCGGCTCAGGCCACCCCGAGGCCAGTTCCGCCCAAAGGAGGCTTCGGAAGCTCGACCACAGTCAGGAAGAACACCGTCGCGCACAGGAGGCCATCCGCGGCGGCTATTGACTGAGGAGCGCTCTGATGCTTCGGCGAGTGCCAGCGGACTACTGGATCTTCGACACCTGATCCACGTAACGTCCCGAGACCGCCGCGCCGATCTGGACGCTGGGCCCGAAAAGTGTGTGATCAGTTAGGCCAAAAGTGTGTGGTCACCCTCAAAACAACGGTGGGCGCACCATGCCTGACCTGTGTGTTTGGAGTTTCGTAACTAC
This sequence comes from Dermatophilaceae bacterium, assembly GCA_036565395.1. Lineage (GTDB taxonomy): Bacteria > Actinomycetota > Actinomycetes > Actinomycetales > Dermatophilaceae > UBA4719. Next base: position 10,402 of record DATCNE010000058.1, on the reverse strand, counting down.
CCCGCTCGTGGTCGTCCGCGAACGTTCGCTGTCCGGGCGTTGGCGGACGACGTCACGCACGCTCATTGTGGTCAGGCTCGTAGCCTGCGGCGAGGAGATGGGATCGCGCGCCCACCGCTGATCGGGCCTGCGCAGCTCTCACGGGGTCGGTGGATCGACCCGGCCGACTACAGCGCACTCGCCCAGCGTTCTTGCGCGAGGCCGTCCGTACCCGCCCTGGTCTGGGAGACCGGCAGGGCTGGACGGTGAACACTGGGCAGTCCGGCACTCTGCGCGGTCAGCGGCTATCTGAGTGCGTTCAGATGACGTGGCGTGCCTGAGCCTCCGGGTGTCCCGCATCACGATCGGTGACCGTTCAGGTCGACCTCGGGGAGGCGATGTGGGCGATCAGCAGGTTGGCGAGGTCGTCCGGGGCGTCCTCGGCCATGTGATGGCCGCTGTCGATGGCGTAGCCGGTCAGATCCGGCGCCCACGGTCGCCAGACCTCCAGCACGTCTCCGTACAGTGCTTGCATGTCGTCGCGGGTCGACCAGGCGACCAGGGTTGGGCACTGCACCGAGCGCCCGGCGCCTTTGTCGGCGTCATCGGCCGCGCGGTCGACGCCCAGCCCGGCCCTGTAGTCCTCGACCATGGCCTGGACGACCCCGGGGTCGTGGATAGCGGCCAGGTAGTCGGCATAGTTCTGCTCACCCATCCGCGCCTGCTGTTCGGAGCCGGCGCCGTACCAGGCGTCCGGATCAGCGGTGATAGCCCGTTCCGGCTTGTCGGGTTGAGCGAAGAAGAACCAGTGCCACCACGCCTCGGCGAACCGCGCATCGGCGCGGGCCAACGCCTCCCCAATCGGGACGCAGTCCAGCACGACCAGATGGGAGGTGCGGTCGGGGAAGTCCATGGCCAACCGGTGCGCGACGTAGCTACCCCGGTCGTGCCCGACAACGGCGAACCGGTCGTGACCCAGCAAGTGCATCAGGGTGACGACGTCGGCGGCCATGGCCCGCTTCGACGCTTGAGCATGATCGGGTTGGGGAGCAGGTGCGGTCGAGCGTCCGTAACCACGAAGATCCGGGCACACCACCGTGAAGCCCGCCGCAACCAGCTGCGGGGCGACCCGGTACCAGGTGGTGTGGGTCCGCGGATGCCCGTGCAACAGCACGACCGCCGGACCCTCGCCTCCGACGCGGACCCGCAGGCGAACCCCCTCGGCCACATCAACCCAGCGCAGCGCGAAACCCTCGAACACGACACCCATCGTCGCACGGACGTATCCCCGCACGCCCCAACCGTCGTCTCCCCTACCGTCTCGTCGAAAGGCAAGACCTTCCCGGTAGGACGATCCTTGGGCGAGACGACCTGGTAGAGGATCCCTCACCGAACAAGGACACACGCCCATCGGCGATGAGCGGACAAACACAAACAGCGCCTTCTACCCCTTTCGCGGCGGAATGACGCGCGCGTCGCAGCAATGCACAGATTGGCTTCTCCGATGCGCTCCCAATCTCAGCCGCCGTGCCGGCTACGCGTCGGTCCCACGGGTGCACTTTCCGTCCAACGCTTCGGCCGGTGACTGCCGACGCGTCGTCACTCAAAGATGGGTCCACCGGCCTCTGCGATCTGGTCGATCACGCTGATCTCCGTGTCGGCATCGTCTGCGATGTCGCCCAAGACCTGAGCGACCGTGCCGAACGTGTCGCCGTCACCCAAGTGGGGGTACTTCTCCAGAAGGAACCGTCGCCGATAGGCGATGTCAGCGGCGTCCACGATGCCTTCGAGGGTGGCCCAGTTGAGCGCGCCGCCGATAACGATCCCGGCAGCGGGGACAACCTTTCCGAGTCCCTGCTTGGTCAGGCGGAAGCTGAACCTTTTTGCGAACTCCTGTGCGACCTTCGCGACAACGGACTCGTTCAACACCTTCCACGTCTTGTCACGGACCAGAGCTTGAGTGAGCTTCGAGATGTCAGCCATCGCAGCCGTCTTCGCGCCCGACGACACCGCCGACCCCGCATTGACCACAGACATGATGAAGACCTTCTCCGCAGGTGACTCCGGGTCGTAGCCGTACAGCAAGGCCGTGCGGCCCACGGCGCGGGACCCGAGAGCGAGAACCGTTGCCGCGTCACCAATGAACGCGCCCGTGATTGCCGCCCCCGACGGCGCCGCTGCGGCACCACCGGACACGGCGGTGGCCAGTTCCCCGCCGGAAATTACGAATCCCGCTCCTGCGCCGGACAATGCAGCTCCGGCCGGGTACAACCAGCTCGCTGTCCGTCCTCGCACGGCATCGATCTGCTGCAGATCCAGGCGCCGGAGATCACGCAGCCTTGAGACGTCGTGGCCGCGCTTGACGTGCTTTGCCACCACCCGCTTCGGCGAAAGGCCCGCTCTGGAGACTCGGCCTGTGGTCCGCCCCATCGAACTTCCTGCAGTGCTAGCCCAGCCGGGAAGGGCGGCGCTGGCGGTGCGGGCCCCAACGCTGACGATCTGCGTGCCTTTGGCCGCGGCCCCCTGCCCGCGCTCCAGGGCTGTTTGGGCCCGGGGGTGATTCTCAAGGTACTTCGTCGCCCGACTGCCAACGGCGGTGGTGGTATTGAAGACCCTCTGGCCGACCTCACCCATACGGAGGGAGACCTGGCGTCCTTTGAACGCCTGGATGTCACTCCAGGCCTCAAGCTCGTACTCCGACGGTTCTGCCATGGCCTCAAGGTACTGGCGAGACCCGACACAACGGCGGAGTTGTATGTAATCAGCGCTGAGCGCGTCACCGGCGGAGGCTTTCACGCGCTTCGGTCACACTCGTCGGCTGCTGGGTCTGCTGCACGGATTGGGGTAGTCGCAATGGCGGCGGTAAGACGCGCCTCTCGGAGTGGGGCGGCCGACGGGTCACCCCGAGTGCCGATTCGGGGATGGTCGCTCGGACGCGTGCCGGCGCGGCTCGTCTGCCGCGGAGGGTCGGGCGCTTTACCGTGGGAAAGGCTCGCCCACGGGCCACGGGTCGCCCAGACCGAACCACTCGGCCTGCGAACACTCGGGCACGACGAACGTCATGTTCCCGTCCTCGACGACGGATCGCCGCCAGATGGGGAACCCGTCCACGGCAACCTCCGGGTCGGGGTGCTCCCAGATCGTGTGCTGCTGCGTGCCAACGAAGGCAGGGTGGAGGTTCTTGACCACGAGAATCGCCGAGACCCCGCGGTGGTCCCAGCGGTCGCCCCTGTACCAGTAACCGTCGGGCTTCCGGGCCATGGCGGTCGACTCCGTGCCGTCGGCGAATGTGCGGAACTCGACGACCTCCGTGCCGTACAGGGCGTTGAGCACGTCGTCGTCGTCCAGAGACATGCTGCTCGACGCGACTGCGACGACAAACGGCGCGCCGAGCGAGCCGTAGGCCGAGCCCTTGTCAGTCAACGCGCCTCGGATCCCCTCCTCGTCTTGGACCCACTGGGCCTCGCCGCCCCCGAAGATGCCGAGTGGGCGCGCGCCCTCCCTGCCGCGAGCCTCGGGCGATTTGGGGACCGCACGGAAGCAGATCTTCCAACCCGCGTCCTCGTGGGTGAGGCCGGGGAGCTCGTCGCGACGCGTGCCCACCAGGGTGTGGTCGTCGGGGTTCAACCCGGCCAGCCACTTCTCTAGGCGGCCCCGCAATGGCCTCGCTCGGAGGGGAGCGTCGCCCTGCTTGGCGACGTCGATCCAGAGGAAGAAGTTCGGGCTGTCCAACCTGTCCAGCGACTCGTACACCGCGTTCACTCGGGCCGACTTGCCCACCGCGACGTCGCTGGACGAGGCCGAGCGCGCCTCGATGTAGATCGACCTCCCGTCCTTCTCGGCAAGAAAGTCAGGCCGACGGTTCGTCCCCTCAAGTTCCGGGTGGCACGTCACCGAGTAGCCCATCCGGAGCAGGCACTCGTGGAGGTACAACTCAAAGAATGCCCCCTTGGATTGCCGGTCATCCTTGGACCGCAGGCGGCCCCGGACGTCGGCTTGGGCGTCGGGGCAGAGCCGGGAGAACCAGTCTTCGATCACGTCGCGGACCTGATCCCAATACGACCCGGAGACGCGGTCGAGGAACTGGAAGTGGCTGTCCCCGTGAGACGCCGGGGACGGGTTCGTCCGAGAGATTGCGGAGAAGATCATCACGCTTGTATCCCACCATTGGGAGCCGACACTCGCGGATGAGATGAGCCGGCATTCACCCTGGCAGCGTGCTCCAACGTGGTCCGTCCCAGCAACAGCGTCGGTCAGGTCGCAGGCTCAGCCGATCACGGCGTGGCAGCGTGACCGGTAGGCGGCGGAATTGCTCATCGTGGCCGCTTTGGTCTCTCACGCCAAGGCGAACGAGGCGTGGCGTGATGCCGGGGTCCTCTTCGAGCGCTGACGCTCGTTGCGTCGGTCTCATCGGCCTCGTTGTTCAGATGGACGGCCGAACTGGGGCTGGCTCGGAGCTCGGCTTCCTCCGTCTGTCGGTCCGATGGGTCAGGATGTTCACAGTTCGGGTTTTATCGAGGCGCAGAGGGACGGCAACGAAATGAGCGGTGAGGACGAGGCTGCGCGCCGGGTTCGGTTCTTCGGTGTAGGTGACATGGCAGCCGGATTTCACGTCGAGCGGGTCGCCGAAATTGTCGGGCAGTTCGACCCTGCCGATGTCCCGACCAGCATCACGGACGTCATCGAGCTCCACCACGTGCAGACGTATGTGGAGCACGGCCTCCTGCCCCGCGCCTACACCGAGGAGCAGGTCGAGGAAGCCAAGGAGCGGGTGCCACAGTTCCGCAGCACCATCGCAAGGTTCTTCTCCGCGATCGACAACGCGAACGTCGCAAGCGTCGTGACCGGTGTGGACCATGAGTACCACGCCGCTTTGGTTGACCTTCTGGGTCGGAACAAGGCGTTCGAGCGTTGCGACGCCTCGAGCATGCTGCCGGTGCTCACAGCAGCGCGTGTTCATTTCGGCACGCTGCTCGCGAGCAAGAAGCTCGTCCAGGCGTACGACGCTGAGGTGCGGGGTGACCTACGGGCTGAGCCCAGGAATGCCGAGCACCTCGTTCGCAAGTACCTGCAGGATGGCGTGCGAGACGACATCCACCTTCCGCCGAGCTTCACCCCAGCTGACGCCCGCGAACTGATAGACGGTTACGTGGACAGTCCGGACGCGAACCTCAACTACGTCGGGCTCATCGAGTCCGCTCCGGTCAGCCACGTGACCGGCGTCGATGCCAAGCTCAAGCTGAAGGCCAAGCGGCGCAAGGAGCAGATGACCGAGGAGTTCTTCAAGCACAACACCGGGATGCGAACCGGCTGTGAGCTGAGCATCTCTGACACCCAAGACGAACCGGTCAGCGTCGAGCTCGACGGGATGCTCTCAAAGTTCACGTTCAGCCGCCGATGGCTGGACGACACGACTGATTACCCAAGCATTCTCAACAACTTCCAGCATCTCCTTGGGTTCGCCGACCGAGGATGCCTGCTCACGTTGCCCGCCTACCCGGCAGACCTGAGCGTGCTCGAACGTCACATGGGGCTGAGAGGGAAGACCGACTACCACTTCGGTGTCGCGTTCCGGACCACGGACACCAACTCCCTTCTGCAGATGCGCATGTTCCACGGCTACCTGCGGTCGAAGGACATCGACCTTGAAGAGGTCATCTCGTGGTTCTTCGCGGAGTACCTCGTTGAAGAGTTCGACGCATCGAACTTCTCGTTCACGCCGTCTGGGAGCGGCACGTCCTACCTGCAAAAGGTGCGGCACCTCTTCGCTGAGATGGAGAGCGTCGCCAACCAGTTCTCCCTCTACGTCCAGGACGGCGAACTCGACCGAGAACTACTGGCCATGACCTCTGAGCAAGTCCGGTACAAGGACATGCCGACCCTGCTCGAAGGGAAGTATCTTTACGCGACCGACGAAGACGAGATCGTCGGCATCCTCTACCTGCTGTTCTCCGACCAGTCGATGCTGAACTACATCAATGAAGACCTGAAGGACGACAACGCCGCCCGCCTGCTCATCCGGAACCAGGTCGCTTACACGGACTTCGAGGACTACCAGAAGGCGGGCCTCGACCACCTGCTCAAGCTCGGCGTTCTCGAGGACACCGGCACGCGTGTCCAGATCGCAAACGGCGAGCAGTTCCACATCCTCAACTCGCTGTTCACCACTCAAGCAGCGAACTACTTCCATCTCTCGCAAGCGGGACGTGCGGAGGCGGACGCGATGGTTGCGATGGGATGGGTCACGCGAGGCTCATCGCTGTTGACGGACACCGAAGGCAAGTACTTCAACTACTTCCTCAACAACGTCGACTTCAGCAACGGGCCACAACTTCGGAACAAGTACCTCCACGGCTCCCAGGCCAATGCGGACGGCGAGGACGCGCACTTCCGCATCTACCTCATCGCACTGCGCCTTATCCTGGCGCTCGTGGTCAAGATGAACGACGACTTCTGCCTGGCGGCTCAAGAAGCAGTCGTCGCCGAGCCTGATGAGTAGGTCTTCAGACCTCCCGCCAGAAAATCGAACGCCCGACTGGCGTTAGGTGTCCTTCTTGGCAGACCTGTCCGCAAAGGTCGCGTCATTCTGGGCGGAATGACGCTCGCTGTACCGGGTGCCACTGGATTCGTGGCACTCGCGCAATGAAGCCGTCTGTGCCATGTCTTCCGACGCGCCGTCATCGGCGGAGTCGGACGTTGAGGTCCGAGTCCGGCACTAGACGCCAAAGCGGATCGTGTCTCAGTTCTTGTCTCATTCGTCGTCGTCCGCGTGGGTTCGGTGACACCCGCGGACGGGCGTTTTGAGCACGTGGCGGACGCGGACGACCGTGCCTGAACGTGGGTTCGCAGAACTCGAAAGCGTGTAACGGGGTAACCCGTTCGTGGGTTCGAATCCCACCGCCACCGCGGTTCACCTGCGGAAACGCCGGTTCAGCCCTTACGGGTCGGCTGGCGTTTCCCGGGCATTCTGATGTGTAGTCGTCGACCCACTGGGATGTTCACGTCGGCCAGCCGGGGCGCTGTCCAACGGTGCGTTCATGTGGTCGGTGACTGTCAGTTGTCACCGACAGGATGTGTATGTGACTGGTCGTGAGGCGGGGACCCCCGGTTCGGTTGGCTCCTGCTAGCTCGTCCGGGGCGCCGCCCAGCTCGACCCGAAGCACACGAACGGTGCCGCTGCGTCGTCCGGACCGGCCGCCACCTGGGCCCGCGCAAGGGCGGTGGCCGAGTCCACGCCCGCGGCCATGAACCGATGCATGCGCTCCATGACTTCCGCGGCCAGGTCGTCGGCAACCCGCGCGACTCCCGCGAGCACCGAACGGGCTCCGAGCCGCAGCAGCACATTGGTCAGGCCGAGCGCCTCGTTCCCGGGACGCAAGGTCGACAGCCCCACCTCGCAAGCCGAAAGCACAACGCACGACGCCATGCGGGTTGTCGAGTCGAGCTCGTGCGCGAACAGTGGTCCGTCGACCAAGCGCAACGAGGAGAACAGCGGGTTCTCGGGTTCATGTCTGCCGTGTGCGGCGATGTGGACGACGTCGTGCGTCCCCAACACCGTGGTCACCGCGTCCGTGCTCGCGCCCGAGCCCGTCATCGCCGTGCCGGACCAGGTTCCGGCGATGGTTCGCGCCTCGGCATCGGCTCGGGTCAGACCGGGTCCGGCAACGCTGGCCACGCGCGCCACTCTCGGTGGGTGGGTCTGCGATCCCGTCGCTGTCCGGTCCACCGCCTCGCACCAGGTGGAGGCACTGGGTGAGACAACCACCGGGAGACCCCGTCGAGATGGCAAGAGTCCCCACGGCAGGATGGTGAGCGACCCACTCGGCGAGACCACCAGGTTGCGACCGTCGACGTTGAGTGGCCCGAGCACCATCGCGTCCAGCGCTGCCAGACCCGCCTGCAGTGACCGTCTTACCGACGTCCTGATCAGCTCCGGAATCATCGGCAGTGCAAGCGCGTCCAGGTCCGACCGAACCCTGCGCACCAGCTCTTCGGCGACCTCCACCGAGCCCAGGACGTGCTGCTCGACCCGTCTGCCGTCGACGATCGCGGCGTGCCACTGCCCACCGTGGGACACGATGCTGACCAGCGCGTAGCCCTCGCGGCTCAGACCCGCGCGTATGGCGCTCAGGCTGACCACCCGACGTACCGCTCCCGCGTTGCGGGTGCCCTCCCGTTGCCAGGCACTGGCGCGCACCGCGGACCGTAGCTCAGCCGCCCGGTTGCGCAAGCGGCCCAGGTCGCTGCCCCCGGCAGAGCCCTCCAGGCCTCGCGCCTCCTCCTCCACCTGACGCAGCTGGGCCAACAGCGACGCGGCTTCGTCGTCCTGCGGAGGGCGCACCGGAGCCAAGCGCGACGATGCGGCGCGGGTGCGTTCGATGCTGGCGAAGACGGCACCGGGGTGGCCCGAGGCCAACGCCATCTCGAGATCCAGCCGGGCCAGGGCCACCCCGTGGACGGCGCTCGCGGTGCGCATGTCCAGCGAGCCGAACCGTGCCTGGTAGGCGCGGACCTCGGCGAGCCCGCGCCGGACCTCGGATCGGCCTGTGGCGCCATCACCGGCGGCGAGCGCGGCCCGTGCTCGAACGTGGCGCACCTGCAGCCGTACGGCGATCGGATCCTGACGGCTCAGCGTCAACCACGGTTGCGGTCCTGACCCGATCTCCAGGGCTCCGGCGGTCAGGAGTGCGTCCGCCTGCAGCAGCCGGGCAGTGCGAGCCAGATCGGCGCGATCCTCCTGCTCACAGGTGTCCGCGAACTGTCCAGCCCGAGACGCGATGCTCCCCAGCTGCCGGCGCGAGCCGGAGTCGGCAGCCAGCGCCATCTCGGCGACGAGCATCAGGTGCTCGGCCTTGCGCTCCCACCGCACGTTGTCCCGCCGGCGGAATCGACGCCGCGCGCAGGAAGCCAGGATGCGTGCCTCACGAGGAGAGGACGTTGCCAAAGCGCACTCGGCGCGCACCAGCTCGGCCTCGGCCGCACCCTGGGGAATCCGGTTGGCCAGGAAGAGGGCCCCGGCCTCCCTTAGCGCCAGATCTGCCTCGGTGATCAGACCCGCCTCGCGCAGCACCCTGGCCTGGTCGAGCAAGGCGGTTGGCCGCGGGCCGCCGGAGTCCACCCGGGCGGCGGCAGCCATCTCCGCCAGAGCCCGAGGAAGGTTCCCGGCCAGGAACTCGACATAGCCGAGGTTGTGGCGGGCCTTGAACTCGACCACGTGGTCCTCGGCCGTGACGGCCAGGGCCACACAGCGGCTCAGGTCCCGTCGGGCTGTTGTCAAGGCTCCACGCTCGAGGTGCAGGGCCCCCCGGTTGATCAGTATGCGCATCTGGTCAAAGGGCTCGGCCTGGTCGATCAGATCGGCAACGTTGTCGAAGGCGAGAAGCGCGGCCGCGGTGTCTCCTGATCTCAGATACAGGAGCGCACGCTGTCCCAGCACGGCAACCAGCACGTGCGGGGCGCCCGCGTCACGAGCCGTCGCCTCCGCAGCATCGATGTGCTGCAGGGCGGCGCCCACATCCCCCTGCTGGTCGAACGTGCTCGTCGCGAGACCCAGATGGGCTCGTGAGCGCACCAAGAGCAGCTCCGGACGAGTGTCGCCGGAGGCCTGTATCGCGCGCAGCAGCTTCGAGAAGGCTCTTTGGGCCGCAGCCGGGTGCCCCTGGCTGTTACGCGATATCGCGTCCGTCAGCTGCTGCCGCCAGAGGTTCAGGTCCGGTGGCCGTGTCATACCAGAGGTCTACAGCTCGAACGACGGCGTCACAACCGCTGAACCGCCATCATCTCCACCATCGCCACCATCGCCACCATCGCCACCAGTCTCGGGATGGAAGGAGAGCTGGACGAACCCGTCCGGCAGATCGGCGAAGGAGAACCGCCCCGCGGCGTCGGCGAGGGTCTCGAGTCGACCCTGCTGCATTCGCAGTCGCACCTGCAACTTCTGCGCCGGTGCGACCCACCCGTCGAGGCGGACCCGGTCGGGACCGACGTGGGTCACGGTGATCATGGCCGTCAGGGACTCGGCCGCGAACGTCAAGGTCTCGGTGCGCACCGCGGCCAGGTCACCCCGAACCCCGGCGAGGTCTATGGGGACCCGACTCATCTCGGCGACCTCGGCATACAGCTCGTCCAGGGCCAGACCGAACGAGAGCCGATCCATGAGCCCGTGTGGAACAGGGTCGACCTCGTCGTACAGGCGGGCGACCTCACCGAGCAGGGCCGCATCGGTCTCGTCAAGGGGCTGGTCAGCCAGGTTGTTGTCCATCAGGCCTCCCAAGCCGGGTCGTGGTCGAGGATGTCGTGCAGCTTGGCCAGGCACCTGCCTCGAGTGGGGCCGATGCTGCCGACGGGCATGCCCAGCGAGTCGGCGATCTGCGCGTAGTCGGGCCGGTCGGCGAACGCGATGACCCGCATCAGCGCCCGGCAC
>DATCNE010000057.1:0-3066 GCA_036565395.1 Dermatophilaceae bacterium | reverse complement strand
GTACTGCGCTGCCACGGGCAGGAACTCCGAGGGCATCAGCAGCCCCCGTCCGGGGTGCTGCCAACGCACGAGGGCCTCCAGGCAGACGACCCGGCCGGAACCGAGCTCCACCTTGGGCTGGTAATGGAGCACGAGCTGGTCAAGATCCAGCGCCTCGCGCAGCTCGTTCTGCATCACCAAAGCGTGCGCCGGGGGCTGTGGTGTCGTGGAGTCGGCCGCACTCAACCTGCCGATGACGATGCCAATGGCGCCGGCCAAGGTGACCGCGAGGATTGCCCAGGTCGCCGTGGTCATGAAGGTCCACCCAAATCACCAAGAAAGCACATGGCCCAACCCGGTCTTCCAGTCGTGCCAGAGGCCCGCTTCAAGCCTCGGCCTACGAGTCAGACATTTGGGACTTCCCACGCCCCAAAATCAGTGTGACACGCCCCTACGACAAATTACGCAGAAACGCCCCAAGATCGGCGGCAGCGCCAGAGTCGACCTACACGGCGTCCCGCCGCGTTCCGTCGTCCCTGCGGCACAGGCCGGTGCCGAAACATCATCCGTGACCGCTCGCCATCCCCTTCTGGCTGGGCTCCTGCTTCCAGCATGGAGCGAACGACTGCCACGTTCCCGATGTAAGCCGCCTTGTTGCAGTGTTCCGACACTGGGCCTTCCATGTAGCCAGAACGGTAGATCAAACGCACTCTCTAAATAGCTGCGGTGGTGTGTACGTGCGGCGGCGGCTCGGAAGGCGTGGCTCGCCTCCTATGCCGCGGCGCGGCGAAGGCTGGTCATGCGGGCGACAGCTCTAGTGACGTGACACATCCTCGCGGGGGCGGCGGTCCCCCAGGCCCCGGTCCCGGAATCCTCGGTTGGGGTGTGGCGCGTTGCGCGCCGATGCCCGCGGCGACGACCAGCACGACCCCGAGGCCCTGAAGTGGACTAGGTCTCTGGGAGAGCGCCACGATGCCAGCCATCGTGGCTATGGCGGGTTCGAGGGCCATCAGGGTTCCGAACGCAGCGACGGGTATGCGACGCAGCGCGAGCATCTCCAGGGTGAATGGCAGTAGCGGGACGAGGACGGCCAGGCCGAGTCCCTGCGCCGCGATCACGGGCGTCGCCCCACGTATGACGGCCAACGCCCCGAACGGGGCGGTGACCAGCGCGGCGGTGCTTAACGACAAGGCCAGGCCTTGCAGTCCGTCGAGTTGAGCGCCGACGCGCTGGGTCAGCAGGACGTAGGCGCCCCAGCTGCCGGCGGAAGCAAGCGCGAAGCCGGCCCCGGCGACGTTCAGGTGTCCCGTCCATGGCTGGGTCAGCCCGAGCACACCGGCCAGGGCCAGCGCCGGCCATAGTAGGGCCGCCCGCCGGTGGCTGCGGATGGCGGCGACGCTCAACGGGCCGAGGAACTCGATGGCGGCGGCCGTGCCCAGCGGGATCCGAGCGACCGCCTCGATGAACATCAGGGTCAGCAGACCGGTCACGGCGCCCAGGGCGAGAATGCCCAACAGCGCCGAGCGCGGGATCACGCGGACAGCGGGCCGGGTCAGCGCCATCAAGATCACGGCGGCGAAGGTGAGACGAAGCCACGCCGACCCGGCGGGGGTGAGAGCCGTGAACAGGTGTGTGCTCAGCGCCGCCCCCGATTGCACGGACACCATCGCCGAGACGGCCAGTGCTGGAGCGGGGATCTTCATGGGTCGAGTTCAACTCAACGGCACTGTCCGCGTCTATCACTGATTTCCCTTCGAATTGTTTAACAACTGTGGATAATGTCGGGATGGACACGGACAAGCTGCGGGCGCTGGTGGAGCTGTCACGGCTCGGCACGATGACAGCGGTCGCTCAGGCGACGGGCTACGGCACGTCAGCGGTCAGCCATCAGCTCGCCGCGTTGGAACGCCAGGCCGGTGTCCTGCTGTTGGAGGCCGACGGGCGCCGGGTCCGGTTGACCCCGGCCGGGCGGCGGCTGGCCGTGCATGGCCGGGCCATTCTTGCCGCGGTCACGGCCGCCGAGCTCGACCTGGCCGAGCAGACCGAGCCTCACGGGCTGGTCCGCGTCGCCGGGTACACGACCGTGTTGCGCCGCCATCTGGTCCCGGAACTCGCCGAGCTCACCCGCTCGCACCCAGCGGTGCGACTCGAGCTGCAAGAGCGCGAGCCGACCGAGGTCGAAGCCTTGCTCGACGCCGATCAGATCGACGTCGGGTTCGTCTACGACTACAGCCTGGTCCCGCGCACCTGGCACCACCCGCACACGCTGCTGTCCGCGACCACGATGGTGCTGGCCGTCGGTGACCAAGCCGAAGTTCCAGACCGAATTCGGACGCCATCGGACCTGAACGCGTTCCGCGACGTCGAGTGGATCGGCAACTCCCGCGACAGTGGCGACGACGAGCTGTCCACGCGCCTGGCCGCGTTGGGGGGGTGGACGCCGCGGATCAGCCACCGGGCCGACAGCCTGGAACTGGTCGTAGACCTCGTGCTGGCCGGCCACGGGGTCAGCGTGCTACCCTCCGACGCCCTGGAGGTCAGCCGCGTCCGCACGGTCCCGCTGCACCTGGCCCACGTCGAGCGCCGCATGTGGAGTGTGACCCGCGAGGGCGCACAGGGATGGCCAGCCACGAGGGTGGTCGTGGACCACGTGCGCGCCCGAGCCCATGCCACGGCTACTGTCGCCTGAGGTCGCGCCGTAACCCGGGCGCGGTCACGGCGGTAGCGGGGTTGCCCCCTCCCCTGCGAGCTCCAGTAGTTCCGTAGGCCGAACGGCTGGCGGCTCAAGTCGTGTCCCTCGCCACGCCCTGGGCCATCCCGCAGAACGATCCCCGGGCGCATCCACACCGCGCCCGGCCCAGTGGAGGGTTCCCGTCGCCCCGATGCCCGAGCCTTGCCGGCGCGGCTGCCGACCTTTCGACTACCGGATCGTCTGCACCGTCACCTGGCTCTGGCTTCCACTCGGCGTCAGCCGGGATGCGGGGATGTCGCAGTCGGTGGACTGGTCGACTCGACGGACGCGATGAACCCACCAGAGGCCATCCGTCGTGCGGAGTTCGGCGTTTCCGCGGTTCAGACAGGCGAGTC
>DATCNE010000056.1:0-2483 GCA_036565395.1 Dermatophilaceae bacterium | reverse complement strand
AGCCTTCGATGACGGCGCCACGACGATCGCCTTCGCCACCATCGGCGACCCGAACATTTATTCCACCTTCAGCTACCTGGCCGCAACGGTTCGAGAATCCCGATCCGACGTGGAGATCCGAACCGTGCCGGGCATCACCGCTATGCAGGCCTTGGCTGCGGCAAGCAACACAGTGCTGTGTGAGGGCAACGAGCCGCTCGTGCTCCTTCCCGCCCTCGGTGGCGCCAGCGCGATTGACGACGTTCTCGGCCACGGCCCACTCACCGGGGCGACGATCGTCGCCTACAAAGGTGGCCGACACTGGCCGGACATGCGCGAGGCTCTCGCCGCCCACGGGCGTCTGGACGCCGCCGTCGTCGGCAGCCATCTCGGCCGCCACGACCAGGCCGTTCACCAGGGGTGCGAGGTCGAAGGCGAGATCCCTTACCTGTCAACGGTGATCGCACCGTCCAGCCGTACTACCCGCGGAGGCAAGCTCGCATGACCGGTTCAGTCTTATTCATCGGAGCGGGTCCGGGAGCGCCGGACCTCATCACCCTTCGCGGTGCGAAGGCCATCGGCCGCGCCGACATCGTCATCTGGGCCGCGAGCCTGGTCCACCCGGGCATCCTCGAGCACGCAAGACCGGGCGCGGAGGTCATCGACTCCTCGCAGCTGCCCATGGAAGGAGTCGTGCCGCTGTACGAACGGGCCGCTGCGGACGGTCTGACCGTGGCGCGCATCCACTCCGGCGACCCATCGCTGTGGGGCGCCGTTGGCGAACAGATCGCACAGTGCAACCTGCTGGGTCTCGCGGTGGAGATCATCCCGGGTGTCTCGGCGTTCACCGCGCTGGCAGCCGCCGAACACCTCGAGCTGACCGTCCCCGAGATCACTCAGTCGGTGATCCTCACCCGGCTGGAGGGGGGCAAGACCCCCATGCCGGCAGGGGAATCCATCCGAGCCTTCGCAGGCCATGGCACAACCATGGCGGTGTTCCTGTCTGCGGCCCGCTCCGGAGTTCTGCAGTCAGAACTGCTCGCCGGAGGTTACCCGGAAGACACACCGGTGGTCATCGGCTACCAGGTCAGCTGGCCTGACGAGCTCATCGTCTGGTGCACGGTCGCCACCCTGGCCGAGACCACGAAGGAGCACAAACTGTGGAAGCACACCCTCTTCCTGGTCGGGCCCGGTCTTGCGTCACACGAAACCCGTTCCCATCTCTACCACCCCGGCCATTTTCATGGCTTTCGAAAGGCCGATCATGAAGCCCGCATCCAGCTGAAGGCCGGGCGCGGAGACCGGCCCGGCGACGAGGTCGGCGTACGGGGATGACGGGATTCGGCGGGTCCTTGGGCGTTGTGGCCGTCACGAGGGCGGGAAAGCGGCTGGCCCAACGGATTGCCGACGCCGTGCCCACGGGGGCGACGGTGATCGACCGCCCGACCGCGGCCGATGCTCTCAGGGTTGGCTTCGCCCAGTACGACGCGGTCGTCGCGGTGATGGCAGCCGGTGCGGTCGTGCGGATCCTCGCACCACTGATCACCATCGGTGACAAGTCATCCGATCCGGCGATCCTGGTCGTCGACGAAGCTGGACGATTCGTCATGCCCATCCTCGGCGGCCATGCCGCAGGAGCCAATGGGTTTGCCCTCGAGCTCGCCGACCTTCTGGGCGCCGTCGCGGTGATCACCACCGCAACCGATGTCACAGGCGTGCCAGGGCTGGACGATCTTGGCTGGCAGGTCAGCGGCGACGTCAGTGGCGTGAGCCGGGCAATGCTCGACGGCGAGAAGGTCACTCTCACCTCCGCCCACAGATGGCCGCTGCCGGCGTTGGGTGAGAACGTCGTGGAGGATCTTGGCGGCGAGGTCGCGGCCGATCGCCCCACCATCGTGATCAGCGACCTCGCGTCGCACCGGGGCTGCGACGGCACGGTGGTGCTGCGGCCCCCGTCGCTTGTGGTGGGGATGGGGGCCAGCCGAGGTGTCTCCCTTGATGAGACACGACGACTTCTCGACGAAGCACTTCAGGATGCCGGTCTGGCCATCGAGTCTGTCGCCGCCATCGCCACCGCGCAGATCAAGGGTGATGAGCAAGCCCTGATCGACCTGGCCCACCAGCTCGGGGTTCCGCTCGTCACGCACTCCGCTGCGGCGCTGCGCCAGGTGACGGTGCCCAACCCCAGCGAGGTCGTGCGCGCAGCAGTCGGCGTACCGAGTGTGTCGGAAGCCGCGGCACTGCTCGGCGCCCGGGAATGCCTCGACGGGCCAGAGCAGAGCGGCCAGACAACAGCTGACCTCATCGTGACCAAGACCGCCAGCGCAATGGCCACTGTGGCCATCGCGCGCCACCGACCGCGCGGGCGGCTTGCCATCGTCGGACTCGGTCCAGGGTCGCGCGACCTGCTCACAGCAGCAGCCAGGGATGAGCTTCGCCGGGCCAGCGTCGTCGTCGGGCTGGATCAGTATGTCGACCAGATCCGCGACCTGCTGCGTCCCGGG
>DATCNE010000055.1:0-2181 GCA_036565395.1 Dermatophilaceae bacterium | reverse complement strand
GCTTCCACCCGGCCGCCGTACGAGCGCTGGGCGTCGCTGGCCGCCGAGCTCGACCCGCGGCTGGTCCGCCAAGGTGATTGGGCGGCCCTCGCTTCGCTGATGCAGGACGCTCACTCCCAGGGCCACAACGTCGCCACCGCCGCACGGACGTTGGTAGCCGAGGAGCCACTCGGGGAGCTTCCCGCCCAGGACCTGCGCTACAGGCTGGTGGCCCGGCTCGACGTCAACATCGACGCCTCCCCACAGGTGCCGAACACAACAGACTCGTCGCCGGGCACCGCCCAGGAGCGCAAGCAGCCTGCACCCGCTGGCCCCCGTCCGCCGGGCCGCCACCGCTGACCCGCCACAGTGGGAGCCGGCCACCTAATGGATGAGTCCGCGAACCATCGCTCGTGTCGCCACCGTCCTATCTTGAGGCGGAAAGGAGCCGTCCGTGCCGAGTGTCAGATTGGGTCGTGGCCGCCGCGGTCGCCGAGGCGCTGGCCAGGCTGCTGCGCTGCGACCTCCCGACGTTCAGCTTTCGGGACGGTGGACAGCGGTCGACAGAATGCGACCGGACAAATGCGGATGGGCCCGCGTCTTCGCCAGGTGCGCCCTGATTCAAATGTCAGAGCAGTCCGACGTCGCCTGCCAGCGGTAGGTGGTTATGGGAGAGGCCCCACACGCGCCACCAGTCGCCGACTTTGATCAGAGTCAGGATCCAGACGTCATCGAGCGGTGCGTCGTCGAAAGCCTGGGCAGTCGTGTCGCCCGTGTCGATGAACTTCACGTGGGCGAGCTCACCGGGGCGTTCATCGGAGTAGATGGGGTGCTGCATAATCGACAACCCCCTGAGGGTTTCACGCGCCTTCAGAAAGTCACCCCAGACCGACGCATCCGCGCTGAGTTGAGCCAGCGCCGTCCGGTAATGATCCGGGTCCCTGAGCGCGAGCCACCACAGCGTGGCGGCCCCCACCGGCGTCTCGGGCAACGCCTCACCGTCGGGGTAGGTGGCCGCTAACGCGTCGTCGGCGGCGGCATGCACGAGGGGCAGAGGCGCTGCTGCTTCCGTACGACCCTCGGTCGTGGCTGGCGTTGGATTCGGTTCGTCGCTCCACCTCAATCCGAGGAGCTCGATCGCACGCCGCAGAGCGGGGTTCTCTCGGGTGAGGTCGTGGTGCTCGAGATCGCTGAGGCAGGCGGATAACGTGCCGTCCTCGGGTCGCTCGAAGATGGCCCACAGCACCAGGTCGTCTCCGTGCCGGGAGGCGAACTGAACCCCGTCCAAGTTGGTCATTGCGTACACGTGGCTGGCGACCGATTGGGTCAAGCGGCGAGCACCGCTGTCCTTGAGGGCGGAGGCGTCGAAGTCCTCCAAACCGAGTTGGAGGGCGAGGCCGACAAACTGGGGGTGCAGTGTGGCGAGCGAGTCGCGTGTGGCAACCGAGCAGAACCGGCCGCTGAGCTTGGCGCTGGCAGCGGATCGCGGTTCGAGCCAGCTCGGATCGAGAACACCAGATGGCGACGTGGGATAGATCGCTTCGTCGTCGTCATCGACTTCGATGTCATCGAGGACCTGGGTCACCCGAGGGTCGGGGCGAAAATCCGCCAGAAGTTCCAGCAAGCAAGCCAACAGGGTCGAGCCCGCGTAGATGGTGCGGAAGTTGCCGTCGAAGTCGTCCCAACGACCATGGAAGCGACCGTCAGTGGCCCACTCCCAACCCACCCACGCCCACGGCTCGGGCTTGTAACCGACCCGCGACACGACAAGCCGGCGCGGCGCGTCGACGGTGAGGTCCGGCACTCGGTCAGCCTTGGGCCGCAAATGCGCGAGCAGCCGCCAAAACGGCCGGACCAACCTGCTCCAGGTCGCCCTCGCGCAGTAGTCGAGCCGGAGCGACGTCGTCGAGCCGTGGGTTCATGCCCTGGAACCACGCCTGGACGACGGCAGCGGAGTCTTTCTCGCGCAGCAACGCTGCCGCGTGGTAGGCGATCCGCAATCGGGTGACGACCTCAGCCGACGGCTCACGCTCACCATCCGCCCATTGACGCACAGCCCTCGTCTCCTTTACCGATCCCAGGTACGCCACAAGCTTGGCGCCAAGAATCTCGCGCAGGCGTGCGGTCACCTCGGCAGACGAGAGCCGGATGGAGCCTTGGAAAGCGCGGAGATCACCGCGGGCGGTTGTTGAGGTGGCCACA
>DATCNE010000054.1:0-9850 GCA_036565395.1 Dermatophilaceae bacterium | reverse complement strand
GCGCCGGTGAACTCGGACAGCACCAGGGCTCCACCGAGGTCGTTGCGACTGGCGACGTACTCCTTGGCGATGAGGTTCATCCCGTCTCGTAGCGGCGTCACCAGCAGGATGTCGGCGGCCACGAACATCGCCACCATCTCGGCACGCTGGTAGAAGTGGTGCAGGTAGTGGATGGCGGCTGAGCCCAGGACGGAGTACTCGCCGTTGATCCGTCCGACCGTGTGCTCGACCTCCTCGCGCAGAAGACGGTAGGCCTCCACCCGCTCGCGGTTCGGCAAGGCGACTTGCATGAGCGTCACCTTGGGTGGGGCGATGGTCTTGTCGCGTAGCAGTTCTCCGTAGGCCTTGAGCCGGTTCCGGATCCCCTTGGTGTAGTCGAGCCGGTCGACGCCCAGCAGGAGGATCTCTGGGTCGCCCAGGCAGGCACGGATCTCGGCCGCGCGGGCGAGGACCGCCGGGGTGCGCGCCAGGTCGCTGAGCCTTTTGTAGTCCACCGAGATCGGTATCGCGCTGGCCCGCACCGTCCGCCGTGCAGGCTCGTCACCAGGTGGTGTGAAGGTCACCTTGTCGCCCTTGGTCGACATGCCAAGCAGCCGGCGGCAGACCCGCAGGAAGTTCTCGGCGTCGGCGGTGCGCTGGAAACCCAGGAAGTCCGCGCCCAACAGACCCTCGACCAGCGCCCGGCGCCACGGCAGCTGGGCGAAGAGCTCGACCGGCGGGAACGGGATGTGGTTGAACCAGCCGATGCGCACATCGGGGCGGATCGACCGCAGCATCGCGGGAACCAGCTGGAGCTGGTAGTCGTGCACCCAGACCGTGGCACCGGGCGCGGCCACCTGGGCGATGGCCTGGGCGAAGCGGTGGTTGACCGTCCGGTAGGTGTTCCACCAGTTGCGGTGGAAGGACGCCGGGACGATCACGTCGTGGTAGATCGGCCAAAGCGTCTCGTTGCTGAAACCCTCGTAGTACTCCAGGATCTCAGCGGACGTCAGGCCCACCGGCTGCAGATACAGGTCGTTCTCCCAGAACGGCTCGGGGGCCGGGCCAGGGTCGCCGGACCACCCCACCCACGCCGCGGTGCGGCCAACCATGACCGACTCCATGGCTGACACCAGACCACCCGGACTACGTTCCCAGGTGCCCTCGCCGCTGGCATCAAGGACACGCTCAACGGGCAGGCCATTTGCGGCAACCACCAGATCAAACGTCGGTCCAGCAACGGTCACGAGCCATCACCACCTGCTTCGCGGGTCGCTGTCCAGCCTACGGCGACTCGAACAGCCGCGATCAGGCAACGAAGAAGTCCGCGGACGCCTTCAACGTGTCGCCCCGGAAGTGCCACCCCGCCTGCTCCCCCTCGACCCGAAAGGGTCGACGCCCGAAGATTGGTGACCTTCGTCCCTCCCCCGGCCACCCGGACCGTGCTGCGATGCGCCTGTCGCAGATGGACGGAGGTGGCCGGGTGGTATCTCTGCGGCACAGCGCGGCCGGCCCGGGGATGAGATCGCGTTACGCCTACGCCGACAACCTCAAGGTGGTGCTCGTGGTCGGCGTGATCGTGGCTCACGCCACGATGGCTTGGACCGGGGTGGGGACATGGGTCTTCGACGAACCGCACGTCCACGAACCGTTGCTGACCCTGGCCATCCTGCTGGAGGTGATGGGCGCTCTGTTCGGGATGGCGCTGTTCTTCTTCATTGCCGGCGTCTTCACGCCGGGGTCGCTCACGCGAAAAGGACTGGGTCGGCCCGACGTGGTGCCTGGGCGTGCTCCTGCTCTTCTCTGCGGTGTATGCCATCGTGCGAACGGTGTGGCCACGGCGGACTACTGGGGCGATCCCACTCCGCGCTTGGCAGCTGGTGACCGTCGCCACCAAGGTCGCACTCGCAACCGACGCAGTGCGGTTCGTCGTTCCCCTTGGGGAAGAGCGTTGGCATCTTGGGCTCGGGCAGGCGCCGGCGTGGGTCGCAGGCTTCACACTTGGCGCCATCGCCACGGAACGAGGATGGATCGACCCGGTCGACCCATGGATGGCGCGCCGGGTCCGGGTCGCAGCACGGACGGCGCTGGCAGGGTGTGTCGTCGTCATGGGCGCCGCGAGCGCGATGGGGACAGACATTGACGAGTTCGGTGGCGGTGGCACGTGGCAGTCGCTCGTGATCAGCGTGCTCGAGGGGGCTCTCGTCGTGAGGTCACTGTGGCTGGTCGACCTCTTCCGCCGGCGCCTGGACCACCAGACTCGGCTGGCGCGTGAGATGAGCCGCGCGGCGTTCGCAGCGTTCGTGGTCCATCAGGTCGTCCTTGTGGGACTCGTTCTGGCGAGCCGTCAGGTGCAGTGGGCCCCCGAGGTCGAGTACGCAGTGGTCGGTCTGCTCGGCGTCGTCGGCTCATTTGCCGTCGGCTCGCTCATGGTGCGTCTGCCTGGCATCTCCCGTGTGGTGTGAACCGCGCAGTCAGCCCAACCGGCACCGGACCATCACGGCGCGCTTCACAACGTCCCCGAGAGTGCCGTTGCCCAGCGAGGCTTTGGCCCGCGGGAACCGTTTGAGGTACTCGTCGAGCAGCGGCAGGACCTCGTCCGGCTGATCTGCACCTCGGCCGACCCGAGCCGTCATCTCCAGCCACTCACCTTGCACCAGGATGTCGATATCGCGGTCGCTGAGGAGTTGCGCCACCACGTGTGACACGGCATACCTCTGTTGGGCTCTTCCGGAATCCGTAGCGCAGGAGCATGCTCGAAATAGCCGAAATCGCACCGCCAGCATGGGAGGACGTCATGAAAGCTCAGGTTGGGGACCGCATCATCCTTGCCGGCACACGGGTCGATGACCCGGTCCGCGACGGTGAGGTGCTGGAGGTCAAGGGCAGTGATGGGAACGCCCCCTACACCGTCAAATGGAGCGACGGACACATCGGTCTGGTCTATCCGGGCCCCGGCGCGGTCATGAGGGTGGAGAGCGGGTCTGGTGAGACCGCGCGCGCCGCGACCACCAAGACATGGCGCGTGCAGATATCCGTGGTCGAGATGGGCGACAACACGCGCGCTACCGCGATGCTTATCGCGGACCAACCCGGTCAGCTCAGCGCTGAGGGCGACAGCCACCGCAGCCCGCGCGACGATCCGAAGTCCACGATCGGTGACGAGGTGGCGGTGGCCCGGGCTCTTCGACACCTCGCCGACACCCTGCTGGCACAAGCGGAGTCTGACATCGAGGCGGTCACCGGAACCGACGCCTACGTGCGTCCGCTGTAACGTCGAAACGCGGCAGCTCGGATACGCCACCCTTTGGCATCGGCCAAGGACCGGGGCTCAGGAGTTGTATGCCGTGTCGACGGCCGCGCGCAGAGCCGCGCGCGGCCAACGCACGGCAACGACGACGATGGCGAGCAGGCTGGCAAGCGCGCAGATGGCGACAGCCCTGGCTGGCGATGTGAGCTCGGCGAGCCACCCCGCAACCAGGAACGCGACACCTGTGGCAGCCACGGACAAGGCGCCGGCGAGGCCGAAGACCCTGCCCCGCATCTGGACGGGGATGACGAGCGAGAACGTCGACTGCAGAGGCAGCATGAAGGCCTGCAGCACCCCGCACCCGAACCACAACAGCCAGGCGACCAACACCGGTGGGGCGATCACAGTCACCACGAGCGGCAGCGGCATCAGCAGTGCCATGACGATGATCCGGGGGTTCTGACGTTCGGGCTGCCAGCGTCCGACCATCACAAGTCCGGCCACCGCGCCCAGGATCGGGGCCGCCATGAGCAGACCGCCGAGGCGCGTTGACCCGGAAGGATCCTTGGCAGCCGCGTAGGCGATCGCCACGGCCTCCGGCGCCGCCATCGCCCACACCGAACACAGGCTCAACGCCAGCAGATAGACCAGGACCGGGTGCCGGAACAGATAGCGGGCGCCCTCGCCGATGTCGCGAAAGAACCCGAAGATCCCCGCGGATGGCGTTCCGCGGATGGCCTGAACCCTGACCACCACGGTGATGACCACGGCCGAGAGCAGGAAGGTGGCGAGGTCGAACCACAGAGCACCACCGGTGCCCACCCATGCCACCACCACTCCGCCGAGACCAAGTCCGATCGCTTGGTTGATGTGTTCGCTCATGGTGCTCAGACCCAGCGCACGGGCATAGAGCCGGCGATCGCTGAACAGGTCGGTCATCAGGATCTGGCTGGAGGCGATCGCCGGCCCACCCGCGAGCTCGACCAGGAACAGCAGCGTGAACAGGACCCACAAAGCCACCGGGGGCGCGTCTGTCGGCAGGATGGCCACGTCGCTGCCACTAGTGCCCACAGCGAGGATCAGGCAGCCCACCAGAACCGCCCTCGTCAGGTGCGAGGCGATCAGGACGTACTTGTAGGGGATGCGGTCAGCGATCGGCGCAAGGAGACTGCGTCCGAAGATTGTTGGCAGCAGACTGACGGCAAAAGTGGCGGCGGCCGCAAACGGCGACCCGGTCTGCTCGAACACGAACGCGGCCACCGTCAGACGCGCCAGGTAGTCCCCCCACGTCGACAACGCGGCTGCCAGGAAGATCGCAAGATAGCCGCGTGTCCGGAAGACCTCGGAGTACGAGGGCATGGCGAGGCTGTCGTGTGAGTCCCCCGCCTGCCTGTTCACCATGGGGACGCTACCTGCCTAGACCGAATCGTAAAAGTTGAAATTGACCGCGGCCCGCGCGCGACGGGCCAAACGCCGGTATGCCTCGGCCAGCTCGTCACCCGCGCCGGCCTCGCGGCCCACGATCCGTCCAATCCCGTCGGCGTCCCGCAGGTCGCTGGGAAGTACGTCAATCGGTCGACCTCGCCACAGCACGGAGGCGTTGCGCAGCGAGGAAGCGAAGGTCCAGGCCCGTGCCATCGTCTGAACATCTGCGGGGCGGATCAGGCCGCCGTCACCAGCCGCAGTCAGGGCCGTGAGCGTTCCGGTCGTGCGCAGTCCTTCGATCTCAAAGGCATGGCGCAGCTGCATCAGCTGAGCCGTCCACTCGACGTCGGAGAGCCCGCCCGACCCCAGTTTGAAGTGCGTCTTGGGATCCGCCCCCCGGGGCAGACGCTCGGACTCCATCCTCGCCTTGAGCGTGCGAATCTCACGTATGCCGTGTGCCGACACACCGCCGTCAGGCCACCTGATCGGGTTGATCAGGTCACAGAACGCCTGCCCGAGTGCGGCGTCGCCAGCCACCGGCGTCGCACGCAGCAGTGCCTGCGCCTCCCAGGTGAGGGACCAACGCTCGTAATAGGCGGCGTACCCACCGAGCGAGCGCACCATCGGCCCGACCTTGCCCTCTGGGCGCAGGTCGGGGTCGATGACCAGCTGTGGGTCCGGACCGGCGGCCGCCAGCAGACGTCTGAGCTCCTGAACGACCAGCGTGGCCTGCCTCTGGGCCTCGGTCTCGTCAACGCCCTCGTCGGTCCGGTGAACGAACATGACGTCTGCATCCGAGCCGTAACCCATCTCGCCACCGCCGAGGCTGCCCATGCCCACCACAAGCAGACGGGTGCCCAAAGGACTGCCGAGATCGGCTTCCACGCGCTTCGTGGCAATGTCGAGTGCGGACTGCAGCGTTGCGGACGTCAGGTCAGTCAGCGCCGCACCAACCCCGGAGAGGTCCAGCTGCCCGGTGAGGTCGGCAACGGCGATCCGGAAAAGCTCCTGGCGTCGGACGACACGCGCCGCCGTCATGGCATCGTCCGGCTCGCTCTTGCGACCGGTCGCCGCCGTCATCGTTGCCAGCAGCGCCTCGCGGCTACGCGGGGTCAGACCTCCGGCGTCACCCAGGATGGCAACAGACTCGGGCGCACGGGTGAGCAGGTCTGCGGCGTAACGACTTCGCGCCAGGACGTGCGCGAGGCGTTCGGCCGCACTGCCCTCGTCGCGGAGCATCTTGAGATACCAGTGGGTCGTGCCCAGGGACTCGCTGATCCGGCGGAAAGAGAGCAGACCGGCGTCAGGGTCGGCCTCGTCCGCGAACCAGCCGAGCATGACTGGCAGCAACGTCTTCTGGATCGCGGCACGCCTGCTGAGCCCGCCGGTGAGGGCCGCAAGGTGTCGCATTGCCCCAGCGGGGTCGCGAAAACCCAATGCTGCCAACCGTTCTCGCGCAGCCTCGGGAGTGAGCCGTGCTTCGGTGCTGCTGAGCCGCGCGGAAGCTATCAGCAACGGGCGGTAGAACAGGCGCTCGTGGATTCGTCGCACCTCGCGCGCTTGCTGCTGCCACTGCTCGACCACGGCCCGCGCAGAGTCACGACGGTGGCCCACAGCCCTGCCGAGCCGCCGTAGATCCGCCTCGTTGGTGGGCATCAGATGTGTACGCCGTAGCCGGAACAGCTGGATCCTGTGCTCAAGGGTGCGCAACAGGCGATACGACTCGTCCAGAACAGCGGCGTCGTCGCGCGCCACGTATCCGCCTCTTGACAGCGCCGCCAGGGCCTCCAGAGTCGTGCCCGATCGCAACGTCGTGTCGGTCCGGCCATGGACGAGCTGCAGCAGCTGGACACTGAACTCGACGTCCCGCAGACCGCCCGGGCCGAGCTTGAGCTGGCGCGCGGACTCGGCCGCGGGGACATGCTTTTCGACCCGTCGGCGCATCGCCTGGACGTCCTCGACGAAGTGTTCACGACTTGCCGCCTGCCAGACGAGAGGGCGTACGGCGTCAAGGTATTCGCGGCCGAGCCCGGTGTCGCCGGCGACGGTTCTGGCCTTGAGCAGAGCCTGGAACTCCCACGTCTTGGCCCACCGCTGGTAGTAGTGGAGGTGGCTGGCGACGGTTCGGACCAACGGGCCGTTCTTGCCCTCAGGACGCAGCGCCGCGTCGACGGGCCAGAGCGTGCCTTCGGCCGTGTTCGCCGAACAGGCCCGCATCAGTGCCGTCGCCATCTGGGTGCCGACGTTGAGGGCAGCCGTCTCATCGGCGGTGTCACCGCTAGCCGGTTCGGCCACGAAGATGACATCGACGTCTGAGACGTAGTTGAGCTCGCGTCCCCCGCACTTGCCCATGCCGATCACCGCGAACCTGCAGAGATCTACCTCGGGTCCAACCTCCGCGCGGGCGATCACGAGGGCAGCCTCGAGCGCGGCCGAGGCCAGGTCGGCCAGTGCGGCCGCGGTGGGTGGCAGCTCGTCGACCGCCCTCTGCGCCGTCAGGTCCAGCGCCGCGATCCCCAGCAGGTTGCTGCGGTAGGCAACCCGCAGTGCGTCATACCCAGCCATCACGTCCACGCTGATCGAGGTACCGGTCGAGGTATCGGTCGGGGTCTGGTCCAAGGTCTTGGCCGAGGGCTTCGCCGAGATCTTGTCCGGGGTCTTGGCCATGGCCGCGGTCACTGCACTGACCAGCGCGTCGCGGCGCAGCTCAGCACTCTGGCGGGTCGCTTCGGTGACGTAGCGCCAATGGGCCGGATGCGTCACAAGATGGTCGACGAGCGCAGTGGAGGCCCCGAGCACTGCGAGCAGCCGGTCGCGCCCCGGGCCGGCGTGCCGTAGCGCGGCGGTCAGATCCCCGCCGCGGTCATCGGTGTTGACATCTCTCTTGCCCAACGACTCCATCAGGCGAACCAGCCCGAGCAGGGCAAGGTCTGGGTCAGCTACCTGGCTCAACGCGTCGGCCAAGCCGTCACCGAAGACATGGTCCATCGGATCGGTCAGCCCGGCAATTGCAGGATCGTCCAGGAGCGCGTCGGCCCGAGCCGGATCGGCAAACCCCAACCGGGCCAGTCGACCCGCCCGGCTGGCCGGTCTTACGGATGCGCTCACCAGCTCAACCTACCGAGCCCGGAGCCGCGCCCGCCTGAGCTTCCCCACAAACGGCTTCACTACAAGCGCGCGAGATAGCGATCCAGCTCGAAGGCACTGACCTGGCCCTTGTAGTCGGCCCACTCGGCACGCTTGTTGCGAAGGAAGAAGTCGAAGACATGCTCACCCAGGGTCTCTGCAACGAGATCGGATCGTTCCATCACGGTGATGGCATCGATCAACGACGCCGGTAGCGGCTCTATGCCCATCGCCCGGCGCTCGGCGTCGGTCAACGCCCAGACGTCGTCCTCGGCCTCGTCCGGCAGCTCGTAGCCCTCTTCGATCCCCTTGAGCCCTGCGGCAAGCATCACGGCAAAGGCGAGGTAGGGGTTGCACGCCGAGTCCAGCGATCGCACTTCGACGCGGGTGCTCTGCCCCTTCTTCGGCTTGTACATCGGAACACGCACCATCGCACTGCGGTTGTTGTGGCCCCAGCAGACGTGAGCCGGCGCCTCTCCCCCACCCCACAGGCGTTTGTAGGAGTTGACCCACTGGTTGGTGACCGCGCTGATCTCGGCACCGTGACGCAACAGTCCTGCGATGAACTGCCGGCCAACCTGGCTCAGCTGGTAGGGCGCTCCCGCCTCGTGGAAAGCGTTGCGGTCACCCTCGAAGAGCGACAGGTGGGTGTGCATCCCGGAGCCCGGCTGATCGCTGAAAGGCTTGGGCATGAAGGAGGCGAAGACTCCCTGCTCCAGCGCAACCTCTTTGATGACCGTGCGGAAGGTCATGATGTTGTCGGCCGTCGAGAGACCGTCGGCATAGCGCAGGTCGATCTCGTTCTGGCCCGGTCCGCCCTCGTGGTGGCTGAACTCCACGGAGATGCCCATGCTCTCCAGCATCGTGATCGCGGCTCGGCGGAAGTCGTGCCCGGTCCCGTGCGGCACGTGGTCGAAGTAGCCGGCCTGATCGACCGGGATCGGCGGCTGTCCGGGCTTGATCGGCTGTTCGAACAGGAAGAACTCGATCTCCGGGTGCGTATAGAAGGTGAACCCGAGGTCGGCGGCCTTGGCCAGCGCGCGCTTGAGGACGTACCGCGAGTCGGCGAAGCTCGGGGAGCCGTCGGGCAGGACGATGTCGCCGAACATCCTTGCCGTGCCTGGACTCTCGCCACGCCAGGGCAGCACCTGAAACGTCCCCGGATCGGGCTTGACCAGCATGTCGGACTCGTAGACCCTGGCGAATCCCTCGATCGCGCTGCCGTCGAAACCGATGCCCTCCGAGAAGGCGCCCTCGAGCTCTGCCGGCGCTATGGCGACCGACTTCAGCTGGCCCAGCACATCTGTGAACCACAGCCGCACGAAGCGGATGTCGCGTTCCTCGATGGTGCGGAGGACGAACTCCTGTTGACGATCCATAGCGCGATCCTGCCCTAATCGTGTTACGTGTGGGTTAAGCGCGAGGCAATTCGCCTGAAATGCCGCCATCAAGAGACAGCGGACGTCCCCGGGAGCAGTTCTCCAGGGGACGTCCTTCGTGCGAGAGGTGCTACTGCTTGGTTGTCACCTGCACGGTCAGCTGGTCACCGGTGGTGCTGGTGCCCATAACGGTGATCTTCGTGCCCGTGCCGGCAACCTTGGTCGAAGCCATCGGGTTGAGAGCCGACCAGTAGAGGTTCGGGTCGGTGTCATTGAACGTCGCGATCGCGGGCTGCGAAGGCACGACGGTCGCGACGCCGAGGCGGTGGAAGGTCACCGCGTCGGTGGCCTCCTGACCGAACGTGGCATCGAACGGCTGACGACGGTTGCCGAGCCTGAAGCCGCCATCGAGCATGACCGGCGCAGGACGCGCGTCGACCGGCAGGGTCTGGCCACAACCGGGGTGGCTGATGGTGTTGTTGTCGGTGCATGCACCGTCGGAGTACCAGACCAGCAGGCCATTCTGGTATGGGAAACGCTCCACCCAGTCCGGTCTGGTGTTGGCGAAGCCGAAGTTGTACGGCCCCGTCTGCAGCGTGGTGTCGTACCCCGAGTAGACGCGGTTCTCGGCCAGGTAGAACTGTGGGACGACGAGGTTGGTGGAGCCACCCATGCGGGTGAAGCCGTCGGC
>DATCNE010000053.1:0-13794 GCA_036565395.1 Dermatophilaceae bacterium | reverse complement strand
TCACTGACCGCGAGGTCACCAGACGGCGGCGCGGAGGCCGGTTCTGCGCACTGTGGAGGCCGGGTCTGCGCACCGAGGGCGGACGGCTCGCGCCCGAGTGGGATCGCCGCTTCGGTCATGCCTCTGCGACGGGTACGATTTCGCAGTCCTGCCTGTCGCTGAGGAGACTCGGCGGCGGTGGTTCGCCGACGTGGCGCAATTGGCAGCGCACCTGTCTTGTAAACAGGGGGTTGGGGGTTCGAGTCCCCCCGTCGGCTCTGTCTACGAAGCACGGTCGTCAGACTCCTGACCTGCGCAAACGCGGGCGGAGGCCGTGCTATTTCAGGTATGGCCATCGGTGTCACCACCCTCTTGAGGACTGGTTTTGGGCCCCCGCTGCAGGGATGCTGCAGGAACCGCTGGGATACGACGCCTGAGCGCGCGGGCAATCTGGTCCGCTGCGGCCCTGCCTGGGCCCGAGTTGACGTGGGTGTAGAGGTCCGCAGTGATGGCGATCTGGGAGTGGCCCAGCCGCTCGGAGACCACCTTCAGGTCGACCCCGGCGTCCAGCGCCAGGCTGGCATTGGTGTGGCGGAGGTCGTGGAGCCGGATAACGGGCAGCCCCGCGTCCTGGGCCAGCGCTTGGAAGTGCCGGGTGGCGTACTCGGGTCGCAGCGCACTGCCGTCCTCGCGGGTGAACACCAGCCCGGCCTCGTTCCACGCGGGCCCCCACGCTGTGCGCTCGAGGTTCTGCGTCTCCTGCTGTCGGCGGAGCATCACGACGGTCTCGGCGTCGAGGTAGACAACGCGATCCCCGCGTTTGGTCTTGGGTGTGCTGACCATGCTGCGCCCATTGACGTCGGTGATCTGCTGGTTGACGGACAGGGACGCGCGGTCGAGGTCGAGATCCTGCCAGCGAAGGCCGACGCTCTCCCCTCGACGCATGCCGGTGATCAGGATCAGGTGGTAGAGGTTTGCCAGCCGATCGGTCGCGATGCGCTCCAGAAAAGTCCGGCACTGCTCCGGGTTCCACGGCTTGGGTTTCTTGGGGTTCTCAGGCGCAAGCTCGATGTGCTCGGCTGGGTTGTAGGGGATCAGGCGGCGTTTGACAGCGGTGTTCAGGGCCGACCGCAGAACGCCGTGGATCCTGCGGATGGTGCTTGGGCTCAGAGGTCTGCCGCGCATCCCCACCGTGATCTTCTCGTACATCCGATCCAGATGATGGGCGCGCAGCTCAAGGAGTCGGATCTGCCCGAGGTGGGGCACCAGGTAGTTGGTGGTGAACTCTGTGTACAGGGCCATGGTGGTGGGCTTGAGGGCATGTTTGCTGGTCAGCCAGCTCTCCAGGTACTCCTGGACGGTCAGGCTCGTCAGGGTGACGTCGGTCATCAGGGTGCGGACCAACTCCTGGAGGGCGGTCTGGGCTGCACCCTTCGTAGGAAACCCTGCCTTGCTCGTCTGCAGGCGCTGGCCGTTGCTCGCGCGGCCGTACTCGAGCGTGTAACGCCAACTGCCCTTGCACCGGTGGGGGCGCGAAGGAGCCGTCCTCGGCTCTGGGGCAGCTGCGCGTGTGGATCTGGGCGACGGAGCCGTGCTTCACCGTGACACGCCCACCAGCTCAAGCAGCGGGGCGCTCGGCACGCGGATGAGCTTGCCCAGTCGCAGGATCGGGGTGGGCCACTTGCCTACCCGGATCAGCTCATAGGCGGCGGTTCGGCCGAGGCCCAGGACTGCTGCAGCAGTTGGCACGTCGACGACTGGCGGCAGGCCACGGACCTGCTCGACCGTCATCCGAAGGCTGGCACCGGTCATCGGAACCTCCCGGGGTTGCCATGCTTCTTGCAATCGTGGACCCAACCTCTGACACCGTGATCATTTGGTTGGTCGAGGTAGTGCAGCGAACTGCTCCCCGCGTCTGGCTTGGTTGGTTCCATCACACCCTCCAGGTTCTATCTGTCTTCCTAATCTCCCTAAGCGCAAGAAGGTGCCTTCGGCGGTCACCTGGCCGTGACTATCTTTGGACTAGATGACAGGACTTCCCTGCCCCACGGAACGGACTAATACGCCCTATCATGAGGGCGACAAGGTCCTGTGTCAAGGACTTCTAGGACCTGTGGGACGATGCCCGAGTGGAGATGTCAGAGGTGATCCGCGGTCGCCGGGCAGAGCTCGGGATGTCACAGGCACAGCTGGCGGCCATTGCCGGTGTCGATACCCGTCAGATCCGCCGCTACGAGTCGGGTGAGCAGCAGCCGATGCTCTCAGTGGCGGTGGCCATCGCCGAGGCGCTGGGCATCACGGTTGGACAGCTCGCGGGCGAGTCGACGCGCCGCGTCGTCCTCACCGGCGACTGGTGGGCGTCCTGGCAGACCTTCAAGGATGGTCAAGAAGTCCTCACCATGCAGCAGGTGCGCTTCGTCCAGCGTGGAGACGATCTTCGGGTCGAGGCCACGACCCGAGGCATCCCCGTCGAAGACGGCGGCTACCTATGGCGTGGTGAGATGCGCCTGTGGGACAACGAGATCCTGATGGGGTGGTACGCGGCCGATGATCAAGCCATACGCTCCAAAGGCACGATGTACCTCGTTCTTCATCCCCATGGCCAGTCCATGACCGGGCGATGGGTCGGCCTCAGCTACGACGGGGCACTCGTCACCGGCTGGTCGGCCATGGCCAAGACACAGGAAGAGGCCGACCGCCTCATGCACGAGCTCAAACAGCGTCCGATGGCGCCAGCATGAACGACGAGGTCTGCGAGATCGTCATTACCGGCCCCAGCCAGGAATGGGTCGCGGCGTTCACCCGCCAGCTGGTCGATGACCGTCTGGCCGCATGTGGGCACATCATCAACGAGATCAGGTCGATCTACCGCTGGGAGGGCAGCGTGCATGACGAGCCCGAGGCTCGTGTCGCACTGCACACCAGGCGCAGCCTCGTCTCCGCCATCGTTGACCGCGCAAATCGAGACCACCCGTATGACGTTCCGTGTGTCATCGCCTTGCCTATCGTCGAGGGCAACCCTGTGTACATCGACTGGGTCCTCGGCGAAACAGCGAACGGGAAAGAGGCCGAGTAGCCACCGACGTGGAGGTTTGGGGAGGACCCTGATCGGGGGCGTGCCTCCATCGCCGGCGCCCTCGCTATTTCGCACGACGTTTCACCCAGCGCGTCGTCTTGCGGTCGGCCTTGGCCCGGATGTGATCAATGGCATTTCGCACGGTCAGAGAGCCCGAGTCGGTGACTTTAGGCTCCCTTGGTTCTCCAATGTGCGGGTCCTCTACCGTCATTCGGTACCCGATAACCGCTGATTCGGACTACTCAGTTGTGGACAGTTGTCGTTAGTTGTGGAAACCGTTGCGCCACAACCAGATACGCAATTCTCACCACTGGACAGTTGTGGACAGTTGTCGTTGTTTGTCGTCAAAAAATGTGGCGAAAAGTGTGTGTGATGGCGACCAAGCGCTTGCCTGGAACGGGGAACGTGGGAGTCTCACCACTGGAGGTAGCCCAGCGCCGTAGAGACGACTCCCGCTTGGCTGATGTGGTCGCGCGCCATCACTCTGCGGGTCCGAGAACTTGCCAGCGGTGCCCGTCCGACGATCCTCGTAACAGGGGCGCGAGGACTCCTCCCTCCTCCCCAGCGCTGGAGACCGCGCCTCATAGGATCGACTCAGCTCTCCCTCGAAGGATCGCTTTGACAAGTCAGCGGCTGCAGTCGGTGGGCAACTCCCAGGACTCCAGCTCATTCGCCGCGACAGGTTTACCGATCTGTCTCGCGGCCGAGCCTGCAGCGTCGTATCCTGCCTAGCATTACGGCCACCGAGGAGAGTTCGTGCTGCGCAGGGATGTTCAAGACGTCATCAACAGCGGCCAGGCTTGGGGATTCGTGGGGGCCGGTGTTTCGGCCGACGCAGGACTTCCTAGTTGGTCTGGACTCCTTGAGGCCGTCCGGGCGGACGTGCTGCGGGGTAAACGTGAGCACGAGTACGACGGCGAAACGCTCGATTTCGCCATTTCAAAGTCAGACATGCCGATGGCTTTCGAGGTCCTTGAGGATGCGCGTGGAAGGCCAGCAGTCCTGGAAGCAGTGCGCTCAGCGCTTGGCTCAGCGCACGCACCCGGCACACTTACCAAGCTGATTGCTGATCTCCCTTTTGCAGGGCTGGTGACAACGAACTACGATCACCTTCTCGAAGATGCTCTCGGGGAACAACCTGGATGGGTTTCAGTCGGTAACTCGATGTCGGAAGTCCCAAAAGTCTCAGGGGACGCCAATCAGTTGGTCTGGCATCTCCATGGGGACCTTACAATGGGTGACGATAAGTCTCATCTAGTGTTAACTCGACCGGATTACGACTCGTTGTATTTAGACGGTTCGCCTGCCATGCGACAGCTTCAGGGACTGCTGGTCCATCGGCGGATGGTCTTTCTGGGTTTTGGGTTTGTTGACGACGAATTGGTGTCGCTGCTGAAGATAGTTGGGCGGATGACTGACGCGACGCGGCCTGCCTTTGCATTTGTTCCGGCCAGCGGTCCGTTTAAAAACGACATTGAACGAAGGGTGTTCCTTCGCCGATACAACATCGACCTCATCCCATACAAAGTCCAAGGGGACAGTCATCGTAACTTGACCGACCTTCTGCAGGTTTACTCGGGATTAGCTTTACGGCGTTCGATTAGTTTCGGAGGCCCGCGTCGCCGGGTTCCTGATTACGACCCTGAGACCACAGGACTCTTGATATACAATGAGCTCGTGGGGCGCCAGGAACTAAGCGTAGGACACTTGCGTGACGCTCTGCTAGATAGCCGAATGTTGGCTTTGTTGGCCAAGGGCCCAAAACGATTCGATGACCTCGTGCAGGATGTTAATGGGCTCGCGCGCGTCCTAGGCCAACGAGTCTCGGGGGTACTCTCTGCCGAGTCAGCGCAGGAAATTGTCTCCGCTCGTTATCAGCAATTGCAACAAGATGGCCTAATGGTCAAGGATATTGAGAGCGTTAGTTTGACAGTGAAGGGCCTTGAGCAGATGACTTCTTCTGTTGCAAAGGCAGAGTTAATGCGAGATCAGTTTCGCGCATCCCTCGTCGCCCGAGCTCGAAGCCTATGCCCGGAGGGAGACGCAGCTAGGAACGTGGGCGATGCGGCTGCCGCATTCTTGGAAGACTGCGTCAAGAGGCGGGCACTTGGCGTTGCGATGGCCATGGCCATGGATCGATCGGACCAGCAGGCTTACCACATGGTCGCTTTGCTTCAGAGCCTTAGGGACCACCTTCCCAACGTCGCAGACATCAACGAGGCCGCCGCGTTGGTTGCGATCGTGCAGGAGGCCATCAGCAGCCCAAACGACGCGGAGTCAAAATATTTGGGCACCGCCCTACAGGCCGGTTTTGGTGTTCACCTGCTGGGATTTGATGAAGATACCATCGCTGTTAGGTTGAGGGACCTAACCGGAACGACGTTCGTCCTGGATGCAACGACATTAATACCCGCATTGGCCTCCGGGAGCATTGGGCATAAGGCTTCATCCTCTCTCCTTGAACAACTGCGCCACAGGGGTTGCACGGCGGTTACCACTCAATTATTGGTAAGGGAGGTAGCAGAGCACGCACGATGGGCCCAACGGAAGGTTCGTGAAGCTGGATCATGGCAAAGCCCCGAGGTGTTGGAGGCTTTGTTGGGTCGCTTTGGCGAACGGTCCAACGACTTCTTGCACGGGTTTGTGTCAGATATGGATGCGGGGAGGTGTGCAAGCGATTTTTCGGACTACCTGAGACAGTGTTTCGGTGGTGCGGACGTGGGTCATGAGATCACCGATCGAGACGTTACCTCGGGACTTGAGGCTCTGGGAGTGATCGTCGTACGAGATGTCCGCGACATCGAGGGATACTCAGCGAAAGACGGCATTCTGCTTGACACGTACAAGGACAAAATCGCCACTCAACGGCAATGGAACAAGACCTGGACGCATGATCGGCAGGTCAGTGCAGAAGCTGAGGCGCTCGTTGTCGTTGAGGGACTCCGATCGGGGGAGTGGAGGGTCGACGGTGCGAAATCAACAGGTGCCTACTTTGTTTCTCACAGCCAATTCCTCAATGAAGTGACGCGCACAGCTCTTCCGCCCGTGCTCCGGCAGGAGGCCGCACTTCACTGGTTGATTGCCCTGCGCGGTCACGGGCCGGAGTCGGCGCGAGCGGTTTACGATGGACTTCTGTGGGAACTGCAGGAGAGGCGCGTCGACCTTGTAGACCAGCGGCTCCTTCGACGAGTCTTTAAACCTACTATCGATGCTGCAAGAGATCAGTTGGGCGCCGAGATAGAGCGCTATAAACACCAGCTGGCATCTGACCTGTCGGAGACGGTCGACGCATCCAAAGTGGATGGTCTTGACATCCCCACGGTTCTGGCTGGTGCGGCGACGCAGAGCAACGCGTTGCTAGCGGCGAAGTTGGCTGAGGCGGAAGCCAAGATCTACACCCTTGAGCGTGAAGCTGAGGCACGTTCGAACGACTCGAGATCTGGCCTTCTACAGAAGAAGCAAAAGGGTGCCGAACGTTACAGCCGGCGACAGCGGCGTGGAAGGGATCGGAAGGGCTAGAGACCGCCTTCAGCCTTCTGCCTCGTCTTGGCCCGCTCAGGTGAAGCTTTCGATGGCCAGACTGACGGACCTCAGCGCCCCACAACGGCCGTGGCGATGGTGTGGTGTGCAGTGCGGCGAAATGTCCTCGTGGACGCCGGCGACACAACAGAACGCTGGCTAGAAGGGCTGTGGAGATCCTGGGTGAGGGCACCAGGGACAAATTCGAGGTTTGACTCGGTCTTGGAGCAGGCAGGGCGGACACAGCCTCGGAGGGATTCCTCCCGGCGGAGATCCTCGCGAGTGTCCACGAGCAGCAGCTCGATGAGACGTTCCTCAACGTGTCTCTGCGCGGCTACCAGTCCTTCGGAGCTCGGTTCGCGCTCGTCCAGCGGCGCGTCATCATTGGCGACGAGATGGGCCTCGGGAAGACGATCCAGGCCATCGCCGCGATCGCTCATCTCAAGGCCACAGGTCGCAGGCACTTCCTCGTTGTCTGCCCGGCGAGCGTCCTGATCAACTGGATCCGGGAGGTGACCGCACGAAGCCACCTCACGGCATACCAGCTGTATGGACCCGATCGGGAGATCAACCTGCGCCGCTGGGTAAGCCGTGGCGACGTGGGAGTGACCACGTTTGAGTCCCTGCGCGCCCTGACGATCCCCTCCGAAGTCCGCGTCGGGATGCTCGTGGTCGATGAGGCCCGCTACACCAAAAACCCGGCGACGCAACGCGCCAAGAACGTCAACGCCATGGCGCACCGGTGCGAACGCGTCCTCTTCCTCACCGGTACGCCGATGGAGAACCGGGTCGAGGAGTTCCGGATCCTCGTGGGCTACCTTCAGCCGCGGGTAGTGGCCAAGGTGGAAGGCCGGTATGCGATCGCTGGCCCCGACGCATTCCGCAAGG
The DNA here is from genome assembly GCA_036565395.1 of Dermatophilaceae bacterium. GTDB lineage: Bacteria > Actinomycetota > Actinomycetes > Actinomycetales > Dermatophilaceae > UBA4719. The sequence continues at coordinate 6,332 of DATCNE010000053.1, read as the reverse complement.
CGGTCGCGCCCGTATACCTCCGCCGCAACCAGGAAGACGTGCTCACCGAGCTCCCCGCGCTCGTGCAGGTCGACGAATGGGAGGAGTTCGGTTCCATCGACTTCGCGGCCTACCGCGATGCAGTCGCGCGAGGGAACTTCATGGCGATGCGTCGGGCCGCCTTCGCCAGCGGAGATCCGCGGAGCTCGGCCAAGTTGCACCGGTTGCTGGAGATCGCCGACGAGGCCGGCGAGAACGGTCACAAGGTGCTGGTCTTCTCGTTCTTCCGCGACGTGCTGGCGACCGTTCACCGAGCTTTGGGACCGCGAGCCTTCGGGCCGCTCACGGGTGACGTCACCCCCGCGAAACGGCAAGCGCTGGTCGACGCATTCACCCGAGCGGATGGCCCCGCAGTCCTGGTGAGTCAGATCGCAGCGGGCGGGGTCGGGCTGAACATGCAGGCCGCCTCGGTGGTGATCCTGTGCGAACCCCAGGTCAAGCCCACGACGGAGGCGCAGGCCATTGCTCGTGCACACCGTATGGGACAGGTCCGCACTGTCCAGGTGCACCGGCTGCTCATCCAGGACAGCGTCGACCAGCGCATGCTGGAGATACTCGACAGCAAGGCTCGTCTCTTCGATGAGTACGCGCGTCGAAGCGAGGTGGCGGACACCAGCCCTGAGGCCGTCGATATCTCTGAGGTGTCGCTCACCCGCGAGGTCGTGGCCAAGGAACAAGAGCGTCTCGCCCTGAAGATGATGGGCGAGATGGCGTTGTCCAGGCCTGACCACGGCGCCGAAACGGACCTGTGATCACGCGGCCTTGGTGCGAGTCCTCCGGTCATGGCGACCCTCTTGGGGCTCGGGGTTGAGGGTGGGGTAACGGCACATCCTGGGCCTGCACGATCCTTCGTGTCGGGGGACCGGCGCTGGTGAGCGCCGTCTGCAACCCCCTGCAACTCTCGCAAACTATGGCGTGGATCACATAGAAAGGATTAGGTCGAAGGTACCCAACAGTAGAAGGCAGACGTTTCGATGAGCATCGAGGGCAAAGTCGCATTGATCACCGGCGCGGGCCAGGGAATCGGACGCGGCATCGCGCTGCGTCTGGCCGTCGACGGAGCCGGCATCGCGATTGTCGACCTCAACGAGTCCAAGATGAACGAGGTCGCCGACGAGGTGCGCCGCATCGGCAGGAAGGCAACGACCTTTGTAGCCGATGTCACCGATCGGGACCAGATCTACGCGGCGGTGGACCATGCGTTGTCCGCGTTGGGCGGGTTCGACATCATGGTGAACAACGCTGGCATCGCTCAGGTCAATCCGATTGCCGACGTCCGGCCCGACGAGGTCTCCAAGATCTTGGCGGTCAACGTCGAAGGCGTGCTGTGGGGAATCCAGGCGGCCGCGAAGAAATTCCAGGAGCGCGGGCACAGCGGCAAGATCATCAACGCGTCCTCGATCGCAGGCCACGACGGTTTCGCCATGCTCGCACTCTATTCGGCGACGAAGTTTGCCGTGCGCGCCCTGACCCAGGCGGCGGCCAAGGAGTACGCGAGCGCGGGTATCACCGTCAACGCCTACTGTCCGGGCGTCGTGGGCACTGACATGTGGATCACGATCGACGAGCGGTTCTCGCAGCTAACCGGGGCGCCGAAGGGGGAGACCTACCAGAAGTTCGTCGACGGGATCGCGCTGGGCCGGGCCCAGACTCCGGAGGACGTCGCGGCGTTTGTGTCGTACTTGGCGGGGCCGGATTCGGACTACATGACCGGGCAGTCCGGGCTGATTGACGGTGGGCTCGTCTACCGCTGACCAGAAATGCAACCGCGTGCAACCAGGGCAAGCTGTTGCCTCATTTACATAGGTATGGACCTGGTGCGTGTCACGCGGACCCTAGGCGGAGGAGGCGAACGATGAACGAGATGAGATCGCATCGCCCCGATCCTGTCCCAGTGGTTGAGGGCAGTGCCATAGGGATCATCCCGAATCCCATGTCCGGGAGGGACATTCGGCGGATCATCTCGCAGGCGTCGGTGTTCCCCAACACCGAGAAGTCCAGCATGATCCTGCGAATCCTTCGTACCGTGGGAACGCTGGGGGTCGAGCGCGTGCTGTTGTCAACCGATACCTTCGGGATCGCCGCGGGCGTGCAGCGTGAGATCAAGCGAATGTCCGGTGCACGGTCGACGACGCACATCCGTTGGCCGAAGGTCGAGTTCCTGACACTGGAGCGGCCCACCGGTACCGCAGCCGACACCACCGCCTACGCGCAGATGATGGCGGGTCACTGTTCGGCGGCCGTGGTCCTGCTCGGTGGCGACGGGACGATGCGCGCGGCCGTGCCCGGGCTTGGAGATACCCCCATGCTCGCGCTCAGTACTGGTACCAACAATGCGTTCCCGGTGATGATCGAGGCCACGGTCGCCGGGATGGCACTGGGAATGATCGCCACCCGGGCCGCCCCTGCGCCCACCACACACGCCAAGCTGCTGCACGTCGAGGTCACCCGAGGCAACGGCAGCGTGCGGCACGAGGTGGCGCTGGTCGACGTGTGCGTCAACACCCTGAGTGTGCTGGGGTCGCGGGCGTTGTGGAAGGCGGATTCGCTGCGCGAGCTGTACTGCACCTTCGCGGAGCCGCACGCCATCGGCCTGACTTCCATCGCGGGCCGGCTCAGGCCGACGGGGCGCTACGAACCGCGTGGGGTGGCAGTTCGTCTTGATGACCCTTCCGTTGCCGCGCACAGCGTCCTGGCCCCGATCGCCCCCGGACTGCTGGAGTCGGTGGGTGTGCTGGGTTCCAACGAGCTTCTGCTGAATGTGCCCCATCCTGTCGAACTGGATCGGGGGACCATCGCCCTCGATGGTGAGCGAGAGGTGGAGTTCGGCCCGGACGACGCCATCACCGTCACCCTCGCGCAGGACGGCCCCCGCGTGATTGATGTTCCGACCGTGCTCGCGGCCTCCGCACGAGCGTGGCCCAATACCTGACTTTCCTCATGACCGACCTCGAAATCAAGGAGTTCTGATGACACAAACACTGTCCACTCTCGGTTCGGATGCACCCGACGCATCAGCGCTGAGCGAGGTCCAACTGCTCGATGTCTACCGCACGATGCGTTCGATCCGAGCCTTTGAAGACCGGTTGCACGAGGAGTTCGCCGCCGGCGACATCCCCGGATTCGTCCACCTGTATGCCGGGGAAGAGGCGTCCGCCACGGGAGTGTGCGCCCATCTCGATCAGGATCGTGACACCATCGCCTCCACCCATCGTGGGCACGGGCACTGCATCGCCAAGGGCGTCGACATCAAGCCGATGATGGCCGAGATCTTCGGCAGGTCGACCGGCTCCTGCCATGGCAAGGGTGGCTCCATGCACATCGCGGACCTCTCCAAGGGCATGCTCGGCGCCAACGGCATCGTCGGTGGCGGGCCGCCCCTGATCTGTGGGACCGCCCTCGCCGCGAAGATCAAGGGCGACGGCGGGGTCGGCGTGGCCTTCTTCGGTGACGGAGCATCCAACCAGGGCACCACGATGGAGGCGCTCAACCTGGCCTCGGTGTGGAACCTGCCCGCGGTCTTCGTCGCCGAGAACAACGGCTACGGGGAGGCGGCGGCGTCGACCTGGTCGGTGTCGGCGGATAACATCGCCGACCGCGCGGCCGGCTTCGGCATGCCGGGCGTCATCGTCGACGGCTTCGACGTCTTCGCCGTCTACGAGGCGGCCGGCGAGGCGATCAGACGCGCCCGCGAAGGCGGTGGTCCCACCCTCCTCGAGGTGAAGTTTACCCGGTACTACGGCCACTTCGAGGGCGACCAGCAGACGTACCGAGGCAAGGACGAAATCCAGAACGCCAAAGAGAACCTGGACTGCCTCAAGCGATTCCGTCAACGGGTCACCGAATCGGGTCGGCTGAGCGACGCGCAGCTCGACGAGGTCGACGCGCAGGTTGCGCAGCTGATCGAGGAGGCCGTGACAGAGGCGAAGGCCGCCCCGGTCCCAGGACCGGCGGACCTGCTCACCGACGTATACGTCAAGTACTGACCCCAAGCTGGATTCGAGAAGGAGAGAACTGTTATGGCAACCCGAAAGATCAGCTACCGCGAGGCCATCAACGAGGCGCTCGAGCAGGAGATGGAACGCGACTCCACGGTCATCCTCATGGGTGAGGATGTCGCAGGCGGAGCCGGGGGGCAGGGCGAGGAGGATGCCTGGGGTGGCGTTCTCGGTGTGACGAAGGGCCTGTACGGCAAGTTCCCCGGACGGGTGCTGGACACGCCTATCACCGAGTCCGGCTACATCGGTGCTGCCGTCGGCGCTGCCACCCGTGGCCTGCGCCCCGTGGCCGAACTGATGTTCATCGACTTCGCCGGCGTGTGCCTGGACCAGATCATGAACCAGGCCGCGAAGTTCCGGTACATGTTCGGTGGCAAGGCGGTCACCCCGGTGACCATCCGAGCGATGTACGGGGCCGGCCTGCGCGCCGCCGCCCAGCACTCGCAGGCCCTCTACCCGATGTTTACCCACATCCCGGGGCTCAAGGTCGTGATCCCGTCAAGCCCGTACGAGGCCAAGGGGCTGCTGGCCCAGTCGATCCGCGACGACGATCCGGTGATCTTCTTCGAGCACAAGGCGATGTACGACGTCACCGGTGAGGTACCGGAGGAGAGTTACACGATCCCGTTCGGTGAGGCCAACATCGTGCGCGAGGGTGACGACGTCACCGTCGTCGCGATCGGACGGATGGTTTCGGTGGCGGCGGAGGCCGCCACGGAGCTCGAGGGCTCCGGCATTAGCATCGAGATTATCGACCCGCGCACGGTGAGCCCTCTGGACCTCGACACCATCCTCGAATCGGTGGAGAAGACCGGTCGGCTCGTGGTGGTGGACGAGGCGAGCCCGCGCTGCAACATCGCCACCGACATCTCCGCCCAAGTCGTCTCCGAGGCGTTCGGCGATCTGAAAGCACCAGTCAAGATGGTCAGCCCGCCGCACGTTCCGGTTCCGTTCGCGGGTCCGCTCGAGGATCTCTATATCCCGTCGGCGCAGGACATCATCAACGCAGTGAAGACCGTGACCGAATGGAGCAAGTGACTTCGCGATGACCAACGACAAGATTCGACGGGTGACCATGCCCAAGTGGGGCCTGTCCATGCAATCGGGCAAGGTCACCGAATGGCTTGTCGCTGAGGGTGACGAAGTCACGGAGGGGCAGGAATTCGCAGAGATCGACACTGACAAGATCGCCGCTGCGCTCGAGTCGACGTGTTCCGGCGTTGTCAGGGCACTGGTTGTCGACGTCAACGTCGACGTTCCGGTCGGCGGCACGATCGTGGTCGTGGCCCCGGCCGACGTGCCTCAGGAGGAGATCGACGCGGTGGTCGCGGAGGCGAAGGAACAGATGGCCGCCGGGCCCATCGAGGACCAAGACGGTCCGACGGTGGCCGAGGTCGACATCGACAGACGCTCGATCTCATATGCCGTGCTCGGGAACACCGAATCCGAGGCCACCCCAGTGGTGTTCGTGCATGGCTACGGAGGTGACAAGAACTCTTGGTTGTTCGTGCAGGAGCCGATCTCTGCCGACAGGGCCACCTATGCACTGGATCTTCCCGGGCACGGGGCATCGTCGAAAGACGTCGGCGACGGGTCGGTGGCCACGCTTGCGTCGAGCCTGGTCGGATTCGTGAACGCGCTGGGACTGACGAGGGTGCACCTGGTCGGGCATTCGATGGGCGCGGCGGTCGCCACAGTGGCGGCAGCCGATCCCGGGGTTGCGGGCAAGGTCGCCTCACTCACGCTCATCTCCCCGGCCGGTTACGGTCCAGACGTCAATGCGGGCTACATCAGGGGTTTCGCTGAGGCGCAGACCCGTCGAGAGCTCAAACCGCATCTGCAGCAGCTGTTCGCTGACCAAGCGCTGGTCAATCGGCAGCTCATCGACGACTTGCTGAAGTACAAGCGTCTCGACGGCGTCGACACCGCTCTCGCCTCGATAGTGGCCTCGCTACTGGACGGAGAGGGGTCCGCCGTCGACGTGACCGCCGAACAGGCGTCCTTCGGAGGCAACACAGTCGCCGTCTGGGGTGCGGAGGACAAGGTCGTTCCAGCGAGCAATGCAAGCTCGCTACAGGGCAAGGCGACTGTCCACACGGTCGATGGCGCCGGACACATGGTGCACATGGAGAAGCCTCAGGCGGTGATCGCCGCCATCAAGGAAGCGATCGGCGCCCCCTGATGCGTGCGGCGCGCGGTCTTGAACGCGCCGTCATACGCAAATGTGATGTGGGGCACAATGGTGGACGATGAAACCGTCATCCGCACCGGAGCCTGCGATAGCGGCGGGGGGGG
>DATCNE010000052.1:0-6858 GCA_036565395.1 Dermatophilaceae bacterium | reverse complement strand
CGTCGGCACCCACGCCATAGACCGTGTCGGTGGGCAGCACCACCAGCTCACCGCGGCGAACGGCGTCGGCCGCAGCGGCGACGCCCTGCGCCAGACCCGCCTCGGTCGTGCAGTCGATCACTGGGCTCATCTGATGCTTTCCGTCATATCGGCAGTATGACGGCCACGATGCGCCGCATCGTCCGTGAGTCATCGATCACAAGCGCTCTCATGCCGCCCTCCTTGAGCTGAGCTGGTAGGTGGAGCCACGCTCAACCGGTACCCGTTCCCACGCGTCGTCGAGGCCCCAGGTCGTCTCCGCTGCGCCCAGCAGCAGGAAGGCTTTGGGCCTGATAGCGCTGCGCACGCGGCGCAGCACCTCCCGCTTGGTCTCAAGGTTGAAGTAGATGAGCACGTTCCGCAGGAAAATGACGTCGAACGGCCCCCCGGAGGCGGGGGGCTGAGCAGGTTGTGCTGGGAGAACGTGACCACCGAGCGCACCTTCTCGCTCAGCTCCCACCCAGTTCCCGCGCGAGCGAAGTGCTTGACGAGCATCGTCGCCGGCAAGCTGCGGTTGATCTCGAGCTGGGTGTACAGACCGGTGCGACAGCGCGTGAGCACCTACTGCGAAACGTCCGTAGCGGTGATCTTGACCGCAAGGTCCGGGGCGGCGTCGAGCAAAGCCATCGCGATGCTGAACGACTCCTGGCCGGTCGAGCACGCCGCCGACCACACGCGCACCGACGCCAGTTCGGGTGGTCCCGCACCAGCCCCGGGATAGCGTGCCCTGTCAGGGCCCGGAACGGGGTGGCATCGCGGAACCACGAGGTCTCGTTCGTGGTCAGCGCCTCGACGACGCGATCGTGGTCGGTGCAGCACGACAGCAGGCGCAAGATGTCCGCAGAAACGCTCACGGAGCAGCTGCCGACGAGATGAGGACCACGGGTGGGTCCGGGCGTTGGACTCCGGCGACGATGGCGGCGGCGATCTGGTCGAGGGGCAGCACCCGGTGGGCGAGACCAGCCCTCGCCACCGCCCCGGGCATGCCCCACACCACGCTCGAGGCCTCATCCTGCACCAGCACGGTGCCGCCCGCCGCTACCACGGCCTCACTGCCCCCGCGCCCATCGGAGCCCATTCCGGTCAGCACGACTGCGAGCAGATCCCCGCCGCAGACTCTCGCCGCGGAGTGGAAGAGCACATCGACCGACGGCCGAGAGAAGTTGACCTGTGGCCCCTGATGGAGAACCGTGTGGACGCCCCGCGCCTCCTCGCGCAGCTCGAGGTGATAGCCGCCCGGTGCCACGTACACATGTCCGGGCTGCAGCTCCTCGCCCCCAGCCGACTCCAAGACGGTACTCGCACACTGAGTGTCCAGCAGGGCCGCGAACTGCCTCGTGAATATTGGGGGCATGTGCTGCACCAGCACAAGCGGGACAGGCAGTCTGGGGATCGCCCGAAGAACGCGGGACAGGGCATCGGGGCCCCCCATGGATGCGCCCATGACGACGAGGCGCACCGGTCGCCGGGGTCCCTTGGGCGGGACCGCCAGCCGGACCGCGTCTGCGCCCTGCCCAACCGGAGCCGCGGCGCCCGAGATGAGTGATGTCGCCGCGCCCGCACCGGGGTGCGGCACGAGGGCCTTGATCCTGGGGATGAGCTCTTCGGCCACCTGCGCGAGGGACACATCGGAGCTGATCATGTTCGAGGGCTTCGTGACGAAGTCGGTGGCGCCCGCGGCGAGTGCGTTGAGGGTGGCCTTCGCGTCCTGCGCGCTGGCCGCGGTGAACACGATGATCGGGCGCCGGTCGCCACGACGACGCAACGCCCTGACCGTCTCAACGCCGTCCAAGAGAGGCATCTCGAGGTCCATCGTGATGAGGTCAGGCGCCAGCTCCTCGACCATCGTCAGCGCGATCCGGCCATCGGCGGCCGTGCCGACCACCTCAATCTGCGGGTCACCCCCCAGAGCATCCGCAACGATCTTGCACGCCACGGCGGAGTGATCGACCACCAAAACACGAACCCGAGACACATGTCCTCCAACATTGGTGACCAGGCTTACCCGCGGCCACCTGACAATTACGCCTATCGTTCAGGCTTCCCGCGAACGGGACGGTCAGTAAGTGAAATCTGCGACCTTTTCATGCAGCTCCGTCGCCAACCGAGCCAGCTCAGCGACCGATGTGGACATCCGCCCGAGGACCTCGTTCGAGCTGGCCGAGGCCGACGCCACAACAGCCATGTTCTCGGCGATCTCGCCCGACCTACGGGCCGTTTGGTTCACCGACCGTGAGATCTCGTTGGTGGTCGCGGTATGTTCCTCCATCGCGCTCGCGATGGCACTCTGGTGATCGTTGATCGTCTCGATGATCGCGGTGATCGCGGTGATCTCGCTGATCGCAGACACGGCCGACGTCGTCTGGGCTTGGCGCAGGCAGGTTCGTCTGCTCGGCGATCGAGGTGATCACCTTCACGAAGTCCCCGATCTGCTTCGAGCTTCACCCGAGCTCGCTCACCGTCGCGGCTAGGTGATCTACGTAGAAATTCGCAATATAATGGATTCCCCTTTGATAGCGCAGCCGAATGGTGAGCTCGGATGCTGAGGTTGACCGCGGACCGTCGACGAACGATCGGGCGGGCGGCGTAGGCGGCACTGTGCAAGCGGGCAGACTGGGGCTTTCTCTGGTCCTTCCTCTCGACGACGCCAGGATGTGTCTTGTGACCAATGACCAGCTGCACGACCTCGACCTCAGCGGCATCTCGTTTCGTGATCGTCCTGAGCTGGGCGTCGGCGCCCTGACGCTGGTGCGCTGCGACCTGAGCGGGGCCGATCTTCGAGGACTCGACCTGCCCAGCTGGGAGTTTCATGACTGCAACCTCAACGAGGCCAGGCTGAACGGCGCGAGGCTGGACTCGGCGCTCTTCAAAGGCGGCAGCGCGCGGACCGCAAGCTTTGTCGACTGTGACCTCGCGGGCGCGCGGTTCGAGATGGTGGACGCCTCGGACGCACGCTTTGGCGGTGCCTTGATGAGCGAGGCGGAGTTCCACGGATGCCGGCTGATGGGGGCGAGCTTCGAGAACACCCGAGGTCTGGGAATGCTCCTGCAGAACTGCAACCTCTATGCGGCGAACCTCAATGGGTGCGCCCTGGCCAACGCCGCGCTGACGGGCCTGCGCCTGACCGAGGCAACTCTGCGGGGGGCGGACCTGCGCGGCAGCGACCTGACCGGCTCGGTCCTGCTCAATGCCGATCTCCACTCCGCCAAGCTCAAGAACGCCGACCTGCGGGGAGCCGACCTGGGGCCGGTGGACCTCGACCGGCTTGGCGCACTGTCAGGCGCCATCATCAGCCGCGCCCAGGCCGAGCGCATCCTGGTCGAGCTGGCCAACGTCGTGGTCACAGACTGATCAATGCGTGCGGACAGCCGTGACGGCGCGGGGCCGTCCGTTGAGGTCTTCGTGGTCCTCGATGTCCTGCCACAAGCCAGTCGCCCGCAGCACGGTCGGCAGTGACCCGCCTTGCACGTCGGCGTGCTCCATGACGAAGAAACCTCCGGACCGCAGCAGGACCGACGCACGGGCTGCCACCTCCAGGGGGATCCGCAAACCGTCGGAGCTGCCCCCGAAGAGCGCAACCTCGGGGTCGTGGTCGCGCACCTCCGGGTCGTTCGGGACGGCGCCCACGGGGATGTATGGCGGGTTGCTCACCACCACGTCCACTCTCGACTCGAGCTCGGGAAACGCAAGGGTCGCGTCGCCGAGCCGGATGTCGACGTCAAGGCCGAGGTCATCGCGGTTACGGATCGCCCAGGCGTGAGCCAGGTCCGACAGCTCGACGCCGTGGACCTCGGCAGCTGGGACCTCGTCCTTGATGGCCAGGGCGATCGCCCCCGAGCCGGTGCAGAGGTCCACCACAACGGGTACAGCCGGCACCGGACCCTCGCTGAGGGAGTGACGCAGGAGGTAGTCGATGGCGAGGCCGGCCACGAGCTCCGTCTCGAAGCGAGGCACGAAGACGCCGGGCCCGACCGAGAGATCGAGCCGGCGGAAACCTGCCCTGCCGGTCAGATGCTGCAACGGCACCCGTCGAGCGCGCTCGGCGACAAGATCGTCGAGCCCGTCGGGGACGGGCGCGCCCATGATCATCAGCTTGCGCACCTCGCCCGGGCTCGTCCTCAGCGCATGGGCAGCCAGGGCCACCGCGTCGAACTCGGCGCTCTCGATGCCGGCGTCGGCCAGGACCCTGACGGCGTCGCGAACAGCCTCACGCAGCGACGCCGCTGACCCCGACATCACAGCCCCGACGACCCATCCGCGACGGCCGCCATCCGGACAGCGTCGTCGGCGTCCACGGCGGACTGCACGATCGGGTCGAGGTCGCCGTCCAGAACCATGTCCAGGTTGTAGGCCTTGTAGCCCGTGCGATGGTCGGCGATGCGGTTCTCCGGGAAGTTGTAGGTCCGGACCCGCTCCGAGCGGTCGACCGTGCGGATCTGTGACTTGCGCTGGGCGGAGGCCACCGCGTCCGCCTCGTTCTGCGCCAGCTCGTGCAGCCGGGCGCGCAGCACCCGCATGGCCGACTCCTTGTTCTGGAGCTGCGACTTCTCGTTCTGGCAGGACACCACCGTGCCGGTCGGCAGGTGGGTGATCCGCACCGCCGAGTCGGTGGTGTTGACGCTCTGGCCACCCGGTCCGGACGATCGGAAGACGTCGACCTTGAGGTCGTTGGCGTCGATCGTGACCTCAACGTCGTCGACCTCGGGCATCACCCACACGCCGGCGGCAGATGTGTGGATACGGCCCTGGGACTCGGTCACCGGCACCCGCTGGACGCGGTGCACGCCACCTTCGTACTTCAGCCGCGCCCACGGGGCATCGCCGGGCTCGGCGGCACCGCGCGCCTTCACCGACACCTGCACGTCCTTGTAGCCGCCAAGGGCAGACTCGGTGGCGTCGATGATCTCGGTCCGCCAACCACGACGCTCGGCATAGCGCAGATACATCCTCAGCAGGTCGCCGGCGAACAGCGCCGACTCCTCGCCGCCTTCGCCGGCCTTGACCTCGAGGATGATGTCGCGTTCGTCATCGGGATCGCGGGGCACCAGCAGTCGGCGCAGCTTCTCCTCGGCAGCAGCCTCAACGGCCTCAAGCGTGGGCAGCTCTTCGGCGAACGCCTTGTCCTGCACGGCCAGCTCACGGGCCGCGGCCGCGTCATCGCGGGCTGCGTGCCACGCATGGTATGCCGCCACGGTCGGTGCCAGCGCGGCATAGCGCTTGTTCAGCGTGCGCACCAGATCCTGGTCGGAGTGGACCGCCGGGTCAGCAAGCTGAGCTTCGAGGTCGGCATACTCCTGCACCAGCGTGGCAGCGGACTCCAACATGACGCGCACCTTCCTGAGGGTCCCGCGACCCATCACCTCTCACGCAAGCCTGGGCAAACAGCAACGCCGGCCCCACGACCATCAGGGTCGGGGACCGGCGTGCGAGGGAGCTAGTTGTCGACCTTCTCGGCCTTCTCGACCTTCTTGCCGTAACGCGCCTGGAAGCGGGCGATGCGCCCACCGGTGTCGAGGATCTTCTGCTTGCCGGTGTAGAACGGGTGGCACTGCGAGCAGACGTCGGACGAGATCTTGCCACCGTCCACGGTGCTGCGGGTCTGGAACGTGGAGCCACAGGTGCAGGTGACCGTGGTCTCGACGTACTTGGGGTGAAGGTCCTTCTTCAACGTGTGCTCCTTGAGGTTGGGGCGGGGCCGGATCGTGTGCTCGGGACTCCCTCACCCACGGGAACCGGCAGCCAACAGATCAGTGTGCCAGATCAGGCGTGTTTGTCGAAACGCCGCCTAATTGAGAATCATTCCCATCAGCGGCCGGAGCCTGCGGAAGCTCGCACAACGGCAGGTCGAGGACATCACTATATGACGTAGATGCCTCTGGTCGGAATACGCAAAACAGCGTACTTTGTGCGGGTCTGGCCGGCATCTGCGGCTCATATGGGGGAACGCACCCGCCCAACGCCGAAGCCCGTTCAGAGCTGCTCTGAACGGGCTTCGGCATGTGCTGTCATCCGGATGAGATCCGGTCCGGATCAGTCGTCCTCGTCCATCTGGATCGACGACGTCTTCTGAACCTGCATGAGGAACTCGACGTTGCTCTTGGACTTCTTGAGCCGGTCGATGAGCAGCTCGATGCCCTGCTGCTGGTCGAGGGCAGAGATCACCCGGCGCAGCTTCCAGACGATCTTGAGCTCCTCATTGGCCATCAGGATCTCTTCGCGACGCGTGCCCGAGGGGTTGAGGTCAATGGCCGGGAAGATACGGCGCTCGGCAAGATGGCGCGACAGTCGCAGCTCCATGTTGCCGGTGCCCTTGAACTCCTCGAAGATCACCTCGTCCATCTTGGAGCCCGTGTCGACCAGCGCAGTTGCGAGGACGGTCAGCGAGCCGCCGTTCTCGATGTTGCGGGCGGCACCGAAGAAGCGCTTCGGCGGGTAGAGCGCGCTGGAGTCGACGCCACCGGAGAGGATGCGCCCGCTAGCCGGTGCGGCAAGGTTGTAGGCACGGCCCAGTCGGGTGATCGAGTCGAGCAGGATGACGACGTCGTGACCCATCTCGACGAGGCGCTTGGCCCGCTCGATGGCCAGCTCGGCGACGGTGGTGTGGTCGGTGGCAGGCCGGTCGAAGGTTGAGGCGATGACCTCGCCCTTGACCGCACGCTGCATGTCGGTGACCTCCTCGGGGCGCTCGTCCACCAGGACGACCATGAGGTGGGCCTCGGGGTTGTTGGTCGTGATGGCGTTCGCGATCGCCTGCAGGATCAGGGTCTTGCCGGCCTTGGCCGGGCTGACGATCAGACCGCGCTGGCCCTTGCCGATCGG
>DATCNE010000051.1:0-17662 GCA_036565395.1 Dermatophilaceae bacterium | reverse complement strand
ATTTGTGGAACTGGCTGCGGGCGATGTGAGACATCGGGATGCACTCCCTGCGCCGGGCATTATCCCGACAGGTTCAACGGTCAGAGCTGCTTCAGCTCCCTCTCAGCCCCTGCAACAGGGCTCCCGTGTGGATTGATTGGTAGAACCCTAACCCGGGATCCTTCATCGCTGGAGTTCGGGTCGTCGCGACGGCGTTGAAGGGCCAGGGACGAAGCCAACAGCTCAGGGGATAAGACAGTTTGGCCTGCCCCTGTCCCGATCTGCTTTGCTGTTCGTTTTTGGCAGCTTGATCGACCAGGGCGGTAAACTGCGGCATCTTGATGTCGTGGTCAGGTTCGGGCCCGGCGATGACACCGACGTCACCGGAGAGCTGCTGTTCCAGCAAGCCGGGCGACTTCGTCTGGACACGGCCGAGCTGCTCACGTTCCTCGGAGCGAGCCAACAAGACAAATGGGCCGAACTGGTGCCCCGCAAAGCAGCCCGGACCTCGCGCAGAGCAAGTTCGAGCTGCGACTGGCAGACGACCTGACCTCACGTTGCGTTATCCACGTGCTGCCCAAGGGCGTCACGGACCTCGGGTTCACGTCGACCTTGCCAACTTCGCGCCGGCGCGCGACCTCGCGCCCGAGCTGGCTGACGCAGATCGCCACGGCGTGACCTGCCAGACCCACCGGGTGTACCGGGCGCTCCAGATAAAGCTGGGTACGTCGAGGCCGCGTTGACGTGGTTTCCTTGCGCACCGGGTCCCCTGGAACCTTGTGCCAACTTAGACGACTCATCCTTGACGCTTGAGTCTAGACAAGATATCTTGTCTAGATGCGGATCGGTGGGTCAGCGCGGAAGCATGGCCTTGTCGACGCGGACATCTGGCACGCCGTCCGCACCGCAATGCGCAGGGTCGTCATCGATGAAGACCTGACGATGCTCATCGGACCAGCCTCCGACGGAGCACTACTGGAGATCGGCATCCTCGACATCGAAGGGGACGACCCGGTCGTCATACACGCCATGCCGCTACGACCGAAGTTCTACCGGTTCCTCGGATGAGGAGGTGATCACGATGCGGCACACAGACGACGAGATCGAGCGGCCTGCGCGCCGGTTCGAGCAGTGGCCGACGAGCTCGACCCAGCAACCGCCGAGGTCGACTACACCGACGACCTCCGAGCAATCGCAGCCGTCTCCGAGGCGATACGCGCAGACGAGGCACGGCTGCGTGAGGCCGTCGAGGTACGACCGGTCATGGAACCAGAACGCGGTTGCCCTGGGGGTCTCCCGGCAAGCAGCCCGGCAGCGGTTCACCGACAAGACGCACGCCTGACCGATCGGCTCAGCCCGGTCAACTGTTACGTGCTCATAGACAGGTGTGGCATCGGGGCACCCACCTTTGAACAGGCACACGTTGAGATGACGAGCGGCGTTCGCGTGGGCGTATTTTGGGCATACATGACCTCGATCTGGTCAGGCTGACCCAACTGAGTTGCCTTGGTTGACGCGGCAGATGCCGGCCAGTGGAGTGCTTTTCGTGTATGTAACTCCCTCGTAATGAATAGGTCATCGGTTCGATTCCGATAGGCGGCTCCGCGAAGAACCCCAGGTCAGAGGCTCAATGACCTGGGGTTCTCGGGTTCATGAGGGTGAGCGGTGTGTCAGTGTTGGCTTCATGGCGCGCCGATGGATGTCTGTCAAGGTCGAGCTCTTGGGTGGCAGGGGGGAGCAGTTGTGGCCGTATCCGGGGCGGGTGTTCGCCGTGGGTCCGGCCCACACGTTCGCCGATCTGGCCAGGGCCATCGACAACGCGTTCGCTCGATGGGATCTGTCCCACCTGTCGGTGTTCACCCTGGCTGACGGGCGAGTGGTCACCGATGCTGAGACCGGCGGGGAGCTCGCGACCTCGGCTCTTGGTGTGCTGCCGACCGCTGCGCTGGACATCGAGGTCACCAAGGTGATGCAAACGGTCAAGACGGGTGCACAGTTCCGCTACGTCTTCGACCTCGGCGACGACTGGACTCACAGCTGCACCGTCGACGCAGGCAACATCGACCCCGCCGACGTGCTGGGCGTCATACCTCCCGCACCGATGGCGTACTGGGGATGGGGCACCATTCCCGACCAGTACGACCGGGGTTGGGCGGAGGACGACGGCGAGGCGCGCGCTCCGTCGAGGCCGCGGCAGCCTCACGCCATGCTGGACGGTCGGTGGCCAGGAAGCGGTGAAAGACCTCCCCTGATCGACGTTGACCAGCTACGAGTTGCGGCGGCGTCTCGCGATGTGGCGGGTATCGTCGCGGCGCTTGAGGGCCATGACGTCTCGGAGGTTCTACAGCGTGCGGGATCGGCGGTTCAGGTGGCGCTTCGCGTTGACCCCGAACGGGTCTTCTCGCTGGCCATCTCTCTGGTTCAGCGGCTGCAGATACGCAACCTGCCCGGCGACGAGGGACTGGCCCAGGACCTGCTCGCCGCGGTTCAGGGGGAGCCGCCGCCCGGCCAGCTGCTGCCCGTTGACCTCGAACAGCTGTCGGGACTGATCGAGGGGGACCCGGCCAGCAACGAGGGCGGCTTCCTGGATCTGCAGACCGGAGAAGTGATGCCCGCTTTCATGACCGACGAAGCGATGGTTGGGGCGGACGCGGCGATTGACGTTGACGCCGAGCCCGACCGCTGGCTTTGGGTGCCCTGCGAGGGGTCGAGGGCGGGCTGGGAAGACATGGCCACTTACGTTGCGGCTGTTGCGGATTCGCGCTTGCGTGAGCAGCTTGAACGCGCCATTGAGGGCAAGGGTGCCTACCGCCGGTTCCGTGATCTCATCGCTGGCGAAGGCCTGACGCAGGCATGGCGGGAGTTCTCCGACGAGCGGCAGATCGGTCGGGCTCGTGAAAACCTCGCCGAGCGGGGCATCCGCGCGACGAGTTGATGACAGAGCCGTCATCAGGCCCGATCTTTGCTGGCGCACGCTGGCGAGGACGCGCGTCGGATAGGAGTGGCAGGCGGACGCACACCGGAATAAGTGTTCACACAAAATGATTTGTGAGTACAGTTGTTCTGGAACCAGATTGGGGACGTGATGCCGAAGACTGCTTCGACGCAACCGTTGAGCGCGCTGCCGGCGACGTTCACCTACGCCCAGGCGCGCCACGCGGGCCTGAGCAAGCACACCCTGTATCGCCTTCGGGAAGGCGGGCGCGTCGCAGCAATCAGTCGCGGCCTGTACCGGCAAGCGGGCGCCGAGCCCGCCGACATCGACCTGATTGCCATCGCCGTCAAAGCGCCCCGGGCCACTCTGTGCCTGGAGAGCGCGCTGGCCCGCCATGGGCTTTCCGATGCCATCCCGGTTGCCCCCGACGTCGCGCTGCCTCGCGGAACGCGAATCCCTGCCACGGATGCAATTGCCCGGTGGCACCACTTCGCGCCGGCCACTTTCGACATCGGCCGGGAACTGCTGGCCCTGGACGGAGCCATCGGCATCGGCCTCTATGACGCCCCGCGCAGCATCATCGACGCGTTCCGAATGCGGGCTACCGAAGGTCACGAGCTGGGGTACGAGGCGCTGCGCCGATGGCTGCGCGCGTCGGGTTCCCAACCCGGTCAGTTGATCCGCCTCGCCGGCCAGTTCCCCAAGGCCGAAACACCGCTGCGGCTGGCTCTGGCGGCGTTGTTGTGAATCGGCCAACGCGTAATACCTCGGACGGCGACGCCTACCTTGACCTACAGAAGCTGGCCAAGGCTGATGGTCGATCCACCGATGAGCTGCTGGCGTTGTACGCCCTCGAGGGCTTCCTTGATCGGCTCAGCTCCTCATCGAGGGCAGACGACCTCGTGCTCAAGGGTGGTGTGCTTCTGGCCGCGTATGGCACCCGGCGCCCCACCCGCGACATCGACCTGCAGGCCACGCATCTGGCAGGCGACGCGGACACCGTCCTGGCTCTGGTCCGTGACATCGCGGCCGTCCACAAGGACGACGGGCTGGTCTTCGACGCGGGCAGCGCCACTGCCGAAGTCATCCGGGACGAGGAGGAGTACTCCGGGGTGCGCGTCAGGCTCATCGGTCACCTGTCACGCGCGCGCATCCCGTTCCACGTTGACGTCAACGTTGGCGACCCCATCGTGCCCCCGCCAGGACAGGTCGAGGTACCCCGCCTTCTCGGGGGAGCCATCACCGTGCGTGGATACCCGCTATCCATGGTGTTTGCCGAGAAGATCGTCACGGCAGTCCAACGCGGGACGGTCAACACTCGCTGGCGTGACTACGCCGACATCGCCCTGCTCAGCGCTGCGCACGACGTCGACGGCGACGAGCTCGCAGCCTCCATCGACGTGGTCGCGACGCACCGCAATGCCACCCTGACGCCGCTGGACGAGGTTCTGGCCGGCTACGCCGAGATCGCTCAAAACAAGTGGAGTGCTTGGGTTCGCAAACAGCGACTCACCGACCGGCTCGATCAAGACTTGGCTAGCGTCCTGCAGGACGTCTTCACGTTCGCCGGACCTGCCGTCTCTGGCGCAATCAAGGGGCTTACGTGGGTTCACCGCGTCGGGCGTTGGATGCCCAGATGACGACACCCGAGCGGGGGCAGCCACACGCACATATCAAGCAGATGAGCGCGTTGGCCAGAGCAAGACCCAACCAAGCGCTGAGTGCGAACTCAGGCCCGGGCCTGCTAGACGTGCTTTGGTGCTCCGGCTATCTGTGTTGGAAATCGGCATCGGTCTCGCTGGAACTTTTCAGATCGGGCTTCCGTCCAAGGAACGTGATGCAGACTTCGCGAGCCCTCGTCGGTTGTGCCCTCCTGATCGGGCTCACCGCGTGCGCTCCGGTGCCCAAAACCAATGTGGCTGTCTCTGGGGGCTCATCGACGGCCAGCCCGTCCGTGCTGAGCACGGCCGGTCGGGCTGCTACCAAGTGGGAGTATCAGCCGGGCTTCCAGCCGACTGCCTCCTCGCGTGAGCTGCCCGTGCTCGTGTCGTGGGTCGGCTGCGCATCGGGAGCCACACCGGCGGATCCTCAGCCCAGCGTCAAGTACTCGCGGGAGCACGTGTCTCTCACCGTTTGGGCGATCCCACCTGCCGGAAGCGCCTTCGAGTGCCAAGGCAACCCGTGCGTGCCGCTCACGATCCCACTTACCGAACCTCTCGGATCGCGGGACGTAGCGCCTGGCCCCGCAGACGTGCGCTGACCCCCTGTCGGAGCCGACGTGGCCCCTCGGGCCGCTCGGGTTACGGCCAACGCGATGCCACCACAACGGACGACCAAGTGCCCGTGACCTGGTCTCGGCATGCACAGCACACGCACGAGGCCCTGACGTGGAGGGCTTCCGCTCATCCGCAAAGGCGCACCCGTCGCGGCAGGTCCGGTTGTCGGGGGCTGAGGGGACTCAACTGGTCAACACGGCCATTTCGCGGGTCGGCAGGTCGTCACGCGGCAGACTGGGGGCATGTTCTCGACCCATCGACAGACGCCGTACTCGCTCCGCATCGACTGGGCCCTGCAGGGTGCCGACGCGATCGCGCTGGACGCCGACGTCGCCGTGGTGATCGACGTCCTGTCGTTCACGACCCTCACTGTCGCCCTTGATGGCGGAACCGCTGTGCTGCCCTACCGTTGGAACGACAGCAACGCCGCCGACTACGCCCGCAAGCACGATGCCGTCCTGGCAGTCGGCCGGTCTCAGGCAGGAGCCGGGCAGATCAGCCTGTCCCCGGCCACCCTGCGAACTGCACAGCCGCCGGAGCGGTTGGTCCTTCCCTCACCTAATGGTTCTACGATTGCCCACCACCTGAGCGGACGAGCTCACACCGTCCTGGGCGCATCGCTTCGCAACGCCTCTGCGGTCGCGCAGTGGATCAGTGACCATCACGACCCCGCCACTTCCAGCGTCGCGGTAATCGCTGCCGGTGAACGCTGGCCGGACAGCTCTCTCCGACCCGCCGTCGAAGATCTCTGGGGTGCAGGCGCCGTCATCGCTGCTCTGCGAGACCGGGGCTGGACCTCGTGTTCACCGGAGGCACGGACCGCGGCGGCCACCTGGACGTCGGTTGCCACCGACGCACCGGCAGCGCTTTCCGATAGCGCGAGCGGCCGTGAACTGATTGACCTTGGCTACGCCGACGACGTCGCGATCGCAGCTGAGGTAGACCACAGCACGAGTGTCCCCCTGCTCCACGAGCATCGGTTCCTAGACGCCTCGAATCACTAACAATTCGACCCGGCGCAGTCGCCGGTTCCATAGAGCGATCGCTCGTGCCCAAACGCGCGCTGTAAGCGGCAATCGCGGACGTCCCAGAGCGCAGAGCTACGTGGACAGGCCCAGTGAATCGAGCAGGTCCTTCGTCACTACCGATCGAACGGTGATGCCGTGCGTCGTGAGTTGGTCCTGTCCGGGTGCGCGTCGGTCGATGGCGCACGCAACGGTCGTCACTGTCGCGCCCAGATCCCGGAGCGCAACTGCGGCATTGAGAACCGCGCCGCCTGTGGTGATCACGTCTTCGACGAGAAGTACCTGCCGTCCAGCCGGGTTGCCACCCTCCGCAAGCCGCATGGTTCCGTACGTCTTGGCTTCCTTTCGGACGAACAGCGCCGGGATGCCGGTGAGACTGCTCAGAATCGTCACCAGCGGGACTCCACCAAGCTCGAGACCACCAAGCATGTCGGTGCCGGGAGGGACGAGCGCAACCATGCGATCAACGACCCGGCGCATCAGGACTGGGTCGGCCTCAAATAAGTACTTGTCGAAGTACTCGTGAGTAACTGCTCCCGACCGGACGACGAAGTCCCCGCGGAGACGGCATCGAACGTCGACGTCTCGCGCTAGCTCGACAAGCTCGTGATCTGACACGCGCGGATCTTCTCATGCGGCTCCACCATGCCCCAGAACACGACGCACTCAAATCGGCGGATCCGGTAAATTCCTTGCCGGTCATGGGAGCCGTTGGCGAGACTGACTCTGGACCGTGCATGCCACGGGAGTCGCCCCGCTGCGTGCTAACAATTTGCTAACCGAAACCCGGATCGGATCAGGCAGTACCGCATCGTCAGGCACGCCGCCAAGCACGGCAGCCGTGCTCTTGGTTCGCGGTGGACGCCGTGGGCGCTACTCGTAATGAATAGGTCATCGGTTCGATTCCGATAGGCGGCTCCACCGCATCATCGCAGGTCAACGGGGGTTTACGTCCTCGGTCACAGGGTCCGATTCGAGTCAGGATCGGGCCTGTCGACTTACAGATGGGCTCCCGGGAAGCAATGCCCGGGACGCCCCGCGCGGTTCGGCTGGATGTTGACGTCGCTGACGAACATGTTTGATTGCCCTTCGCGTCCAGCAGGCGGGCTGATCCCGCCGACGCAATGACTACCGGCGCGGCGATACACCATGCGACAACTTTCCTGCCGAAGGCGGGGAAGAAGCGAACATCTCAGCGAACCTTGCTGTGGCTCTGCTCAGATGACTGATGTGCCAAAGACTTCGTGACCCCCATGCGGCCTCATCCCGCTGGTGGACCAGGTGCTGACTGTGAGGCCGTGAGGAGAAGTTGACCTGGGCCTAACCCACAAACCCGCTCGGCGAAACACCGGCTCCCTAGCGTTCTCGGCAACCCGAGAAAGGAGAGCCTCATGGCCCTCACCGAGCTTCAGCAGCAACCCGACACTCAGGAAGACCAGCAAGGCGCCCATGACAGCCGAGACGATCAGCGTGCCGACGAGATCCCGAGGGCTCGCTGGATCGACCATTGGCAGCCTGAGGATCTGGACTTCTGGAAGCGTGTCGGTGCCCGCGTAGCACGCCGCAACCTTATCTGGTCGATCGCCGCCGAGCACATCGGTTTCTCGGTCTGGCTGCTGTGGAGCGCCGTCGTGATCTACCTGCCCCAGGCAGGCTTCGCGTTCAGCATCAACCAGCTGTTCTGGCTCGTGGCCTTGCCCAACCTGGTCGGGGCGACGTTGCGTTTCCCCTACACCTTTGCGGTGCCACGCTTCGGCGGCCGCAACTGGACGGTCATCAGCGCTCTGCTGCTGGTGATTCCGCTCGGCCTGCTCACCTACTGCGTGAGCAACCCCGGTACGCCATACTGGATGTTCCTGGTTGCTGCAGCGTCCGCCGGCCTCGGAGGCGGCAACTTCGCCTCGAGTATGGCCAACATCTCGTTCTTCTACCCGGACAAGGGCAAGGGATATGCGCTGGGCCTCAACGCCGCAGGGGGCAACGTCGGTGTCAGCAGTGTCCAGCTGATCGTGCCGGCCATTGTCGGCCTGGCGATCTTCGGATCGGCCTCGGGACTGCACTTGGAGAACATCGCCCTCGTCTGGATCCCGCTGTCCCTCATCGCTGCCGCCGGCGCCTGGTTCTACATGGACAACCTGTCAGAGGCCAAGTCGTCCTTCCGCGACCAGGTCGCCGTGGCGCGACACAGTCAGACGTGGGTGATGGCGCTGCTGTATGTCGGCACGTTCGGTTCGTTCATCGGCTACAGCTCCGCGTTGCCCCTCTTGATGAAGACCCAGTTCCCCGCCGTTCACGGCGTGTACTTCGCCTTCCTCGGCGCGCTGGTCGGCTCGGCGTTCCGGCCGGTCGGCGGCTGGCTCGCCGATCGCCTCGGCGGGGCCCGGATCACCGCCGCTGTGTTCGTCGCCATGATGGGCGGCGTCGCCGGCGTCATCTGGTCGATCCAGCACCACGCCTTCGGGCCATTCCTGGGCTCGTTCCTCGTGCTCTTCATCCTCACCGGCCTCGGCAACGGGTCGACCTACCGGATGATCCCTGCGATCTACCGCACGATGGCCGGCGCGAACCCCACAGCCCCGGCGATGGCGCTCTCACGGCGACAGACAGGGGCAGCTCTCGGCTTCATCTCCGCCGTCGGCGCCTACGGTGGCTTCCTCGTGCCGCGGGCGTTCGGAATGTCGATCAGCAACACGGGCGGCATCGCAGCTGCTCTCGTGGGCTTCGTGGTCTTCTATGCCGGGTGCGCCGGCGTCACCTGGTGGTGCTACCTGCGCCGCACGGTCCTCGTATCGCGAGTGCCGAGCCTGGCCCACGCGAACGTTTGATCCGCTTCTCTGGAGCAGACTGGAGAGCACGGCTGGCGCAGGACTGGAGCACGACAGGAGCGAGATGCCCACGACCAAGGTCACCGAGACGCATTGCCCGTACTGCTCCCTGCAGTGCGGCATGCGGCTCGAGTCGACCCGCCGTGAGCTGACCGTGGCTGCGTGGCCGGAGTTCCCGACCAACGCCGGCGGGTTGTGCCGCAAGGGCTCGACCGCGCCGGCGCTGCTCCGGCATCGCGAAAGACTCACCAGCCCGTTGGTCCGCGACCGTGCCACCGGGGAGCTGACCGCAGTCTCGTGGGACGAGGCGCTCGACCGTGTCGCAGCAGGCCTGGTCGACATCCAGGAGAGGCACGGTCGGGACAGCGTCGGCGTCTTCGGCGGTGGAGGCCTGACCAACGAAAAGGCCTATGCGCTGGGCAAGTTCGCCCGAGTGGCGCTCCGTACGAGCGCCATCGACTACAACGGCAGATGGTGTATGTCGTCCGCGGCCACCGCGGGGCAGCGCGCCTTCGGGCTCGACCGTGGTCTGCCGTTCCCGCTTGCCGACATCGAGGACGCCAGTGTTGTCGTCCTCGTCGGCAGCAACCTGTCCGAGACCGCGCCACCTGCCGCCCGTCACCTCGACGCCCTGAGGAGCAACGGCGGCAAGCTGGTCGTGATCGACCCGCGCACGACGGCAACCGCAGCCCGTGCAGACGTTCACATCCAGCCCGTGCCCGGCACCGACCTGGCGCTCGCGAACGGGGTCCTGCACGCGATCGTGTCAGATGGTGAGGTCGACCAGGACTACGTCGACGACCGCACGAGCGGGTTCGCCGACGTCGCCCAGCTGGTGGCGGGGTACTGGCCAGAGCGGGTCGAACGGATCACCGGCGTCTCGGCACAAGAGATCGTCGGGCTGGCTCGCCTGCTGGCACGGGCCGACTCGGTCATCATCCTCACCGCCCGCGGCGCCGAGCAGCATGCCTCCGGAACCGACACCGTCCTGGCCTGGATCAACGTCGCGCTGGCACTCGGCCAGCCCGGACGCCCGCACGCCGGCTATGGCTGCATCACCGGCCAGGGCAACGGACAGGGCGGTCGCGAGCACGGCCAGAAGGCCGACCAGCTGCCCGGCTATCGCAGGATCGACGACCCTGCCGCTCGCGCGCACGTCGCGAAGGTGTGGGGCATCGAACCCGACGACCTGCCGGGACCCGGCCGGTCGGCATACGAGATGTTGGACGCCATGGGGACCGACGACGGGGTCCGGGCGCTGCTCGTGTTCGGATCCAACATCGTGGTCTCGGCCCCGAACGCCTCCAGGGTCGGTGCCCGGCTCGACGCGCTGGACCTGTTGGTCGTCGCCGACTTCGTGATGTCCGAGACCGCAGCGCGCGCCGATGTCGTGCTGCCGGTGACGCAGTGGGCCGAGGAGACCGGCACGATGACGAACCTCGAGGGGCGGGTGATCCTGCGACGACAGGCGATCACCCCACCGGACGGCGTTCGCAGCGATCTCGACATCATCTCCGGTCTGGCCCAAAGGCTAGGCGTGGCAACGGGATTCGACACCGATCCGGAGGCTGTCTTTGACGAGCTGCGCCTGGCCAGCGTCGGCGGACCGGCTGACTACTCAGGCATCGACTACGGCCGGATCACCCGTGAGCTCGGCATCTTCTGGCCGTGCCCTGACACCGGCGACGGGTCGGTGCACCCGGGCACCCCACGGTTGTTCCTTGACCGGTTCGCGACGCCGGACGGCCGGGCGCGCTTCCACGCCGTCGACCATGTCGGTGCGGCCGAGCAGCCCTCGCCGGACTACCCGTTCTACCTGACCACCGGCAGGGTGCTGGCGCAGTACCAGAGTGGTGCCCAGACGCGGCGGGTCCGCGAGCTCGACGCCGCCGCACCGGGTCCTTTCGTCGAGCTGCACCCGATGGTCGCGGACGTGCTCGGGGTCGTGGACGGCGAGCAGGTCAGGGTGGCAACACGCCGCGGCCAGATGGTTGCCCCCGCGAGGATCTCGCCCAACATGCGCCGCGACACGGTGTTCCTGCCGTTCCACTGGGTCGGTGCCAACCTGCTCACGAACGACGCGCTGGACCCGTCCTCCAAGATGCCTGAGTTCAAGGTCTGCGCGGCCTCTCTGGAGCGGGTGGGCGTCACGGTGTCGCCCGAACCCGTGGCCGGCACGGCATGAGCGAGCGCCAGGGTGAGCACCTTGTCGTGATCGGCAACGGGATGGCCGCGATCCGCCTGGTCGAGGAGCTCGTCCGCCGCAAGGCGCCGCTGCGCGTCACGGTCATCGGCGACGAGCCCGGTCCGGCATACAACCGCATCCTGCTCTCTGCGGTTCTCGAAGGCAGCCACCCGGCCGATCAGCTGAGGCTCAGGAACGAGAGCTGGTACGCCGACAACGCAGTCGAGCTGATCCGCGGGAACAGGGTCGTGCGGATCGACCGCGACGAGAGGGTCGTGTGCCTCGCCGACGAACGGCTGGTTCCGTACGACCGCCTCGTCCTTGCAACTGGTTCCGTGGCGGCCCTGCCGCCGATCCGGGGGCTGGTGACCCCCGACGGCGAACTGTCCCCGAGGGTCCACGCCTTTCGGTCGATGGCGGACTGCATGGGTCTGATGCGCGCGCTGCCCGAGGCACACCGGGCCGTGGTCGTCGGTGGTGGCCTCCTTGGCCTGCAGGTGGCGCGAGCGCTGGGCGTACGAGGTCTCGAGGTGGACCTGGTCGAGGCCGCGCCACATCTGCTGGCCTCGCACATCGGCGAGCCCGCCGGCAGGGTGCTTCGTCGGAGCGTCGAACAGCTGGGGTGCGAGGTCTACCCGGAGACCCGGGCGGTCAAGCTCACCGCCGAGGGGCTGCGACTGGACACCGGGTACCTGCTGCGCGCCGACTTCTACGTCATCACCGCCGGCGCCCGCCCCGCAACCTCGTTGGCCAAGGCGGCAGGTCTGTTTGTGCGCCGCGGTGTGGTGGTCGACGACACGCTCACGACCGTGACGGACGAGCGCATCCACGCCATCGGGGACTGTGCCGAATACCGAGGCAGGACAAGCGGTTTCGTCTCTCCTGCATGGGAGCAGGCAGAGGTCCTGGCAGCCCGCCTGTGCGGTGACGAGGAGCTCTACGAAGGGTCGCGCGTCGTCGCCCGGCTGCGCGCCTCGGACCTTGAGGTCGCGGTGCTGGGGGACCCGGAGCGCACCACGGGTGATGTGGTCGAGGTCGCCAACCCGATCAAGGGCTCGTACCGCAAGCTCGTCGTGCGCGACGGCGTGGTGGAGGCTGCGGTGCTGCTGGGCGACCTGTCGCGGATCGGCCTGCTGACCCAGCTGTACGACCGACGGACGGTCCTGGGCGAGGGCGAGCCCGGACAGCTGATCCTCGGCGAGCGCCCTCCCGGTGAGGGGTCGGTGACGCTGCCCGACGACGTGGAGGTGTGCGCGTGCGCCGGAGTCTCGGCCGGGCGGATCCGCGCCTGCGCCGACCTGGTCGAAGTCGTCGGGACGACCCGCGCGACGACGGGCTGCGGCGGATGCGCCGGCACGGTCCGCGAGCTTCTGGCCTTGCGACAGGTGCGACCGACGCAACCGGTTACCGCGGGGCAGTGACACGGAGCTCGTCAAGCCGCCGTGCAGTGAGGCCGTGCGCGGGAGTTTTCGTGGACGTAACAAAGGGAGACCTAAGGCACAACGTGGTGGACCTACCGTCGGTGACACAGGAAGGAGCACACCGATGACTCATCTGCGTCAGACTCTCGTGCTGATCGGGCACGGCATGGTCGGCCACCGCTTCGTGCAGGCTGCTGTTGAACGGGGCCTCACCGAGCGCTGGGACGTCGTCGTGTTCGCCGAGGAGCCGCGGCCCGCGTACGACCGGGTCGCGCTCACCTCCTTCTTCGAGGTCGGTGCCGACGAGCTGTCGATGCTGCCGGAGGGTCGGTACGACGACCCACGCGTGCGCCTGGTCCTCGACACTGCCGTGACCGCCATCGACCGCGAGGTGCGGACCGTCACCGCAGCTTCCGGCGAGGTCGTTCCGTATGACGCGCTGGTCATGGCCACCGGGTCTGTTCCGTTTGTCCCCCCACTGCCCGGGCGCGACCTTGACGGCTGCTTCGTCTATCGCACCATCGAGGACCTCGAGGCCATCAGGGAGGCGGCGGCCACGGCCACCACGGGAGTCGTCATCGGCGGCGGCCTGCTCGGGCTCGAGGCGGCCAACGCCGTTCAGCAGCTGGGACTACAGACGCACGTGGTCGAGATGGCGCCTCGCCTGATGCCGGTGCAGCTGGACGATGCCGGCGGTGCCGCCCTGGTCCGGCACATCGAAGGGCTCGGCGTCACGGTGCATACGGGAGTGCGCACCGAGGCGATCGACGGCGTCGACGGCAAGGTGACCTCCTTGGCCATCGCCGACGGCGAGCCGATACCGACCGACCTTGTCGTCTTCTCCGTAGGCATCCGACCGCAGGACGCGTTGGCTCGCGCCTGCGGCATCGAGGTCGGCGAGCGCGGCGGGATCCTGGTCGACGAGGCCTGTCGTACCTCCGATGATGCGATCTATGCCATCGGCGAGTGCGCGGCTCCGGCTGGCAGGGTCTACGGCCTGGTGGCCCCGGGATACGCCATGGCAGAGGTCGTCGTCGACCGGTTGCTCGGCGGAGCAGGAGACTTCACCGGCGCCGACATGTCGACCAAGCTCAAGCTGATGGGCGTCGACGTGGCCAGCTTCGGCGACGTGTTCGCAGCGACCCCGGGCTCCCTGGAGCTGGTGTTCGCCGACGCCGTGTCCGGCGTCTACAAGAAGCTCGTCGTCTCGAACGACGCGACCCGCCTCCTGGGCGGCATCCTCGTGGGCGACGCGTCGGCATACGGCGTGCTGCGTCCCATGGTCTCCAGCGGCATCCCCCTTCCGGATAACCCGGAGGAGCTCATTCTGCCGGCGTCCCGCGGCTCGGCCCAGGTCGGCATGCCCGACGAGGCCGTCGTCTGCTCCTGCGAGAACGTCACCAAGGCGACCATCTGCTCGGCCATCGACGGAGCCGAGGACAAGCCCGGCTGCGCCGACGTCGTCTGCATCAAGAGCTGCACCAAGGCCGGAACCGTCTGCGGCAGCTGCGTGCCTACGGTCAAGAACCTGCTCGCCGAGCGGCTGGCATCGGCCGGCCTCGAGGTCAACAACGCACTGTGTGAGCACTTTGCGATGTCGCGGCAGGAGCTGTTCGACCTGGTTGCGGTCAAGCAGGTCCGCAGCTTCACCGCCCTCATCGCCGCACACGGCACCGGGCGCGGTTGTGACATCTGCAAGCCTGCGGTGGCCTCGATCCTGGCCAGCCAGACCAGCGCCCACATCCTCGACGAGGCGACGGCCGGCCTGCAGGACACCAACGACGCCTTCCTGGGCAACATCCAGCGCAACGGCACGTACTCCGTCGTCCCACGCGTGCCCGGCGGCGAGCTGACACCCGCGGGGCTGATCGCGATCGGCGAGGTGGCTCGCGACTTCGACCTCTACACCAAGATCACCGGCGGCCAGCGGATCGACCTGTTCGGGGCTCGCGTCGAGCAGCTGCCCCTGATCTGGCGGCGCCTGGTCGACGCCGGCTTCGAGTCCGGTCACGCCTACGGCAAGTCGCTGCGTACCGTGAAGTCGTGTGTCGGCTCGACCTGGTGCCGCTACGGCGTGCAGGACTCGACCAAGCTGGCCATCGACCTCGAGCTGCGCTACCGCGGACTGCGTTCCCCTCACAAGCTCAAGGGCGGGGTGAGCGGCTGCGCCCGCGAGTGCGCCGAAGCCCGCGGCAAGGACTTCGGCATCATCGCCACCGAGAAGGGCTGGAACCTCTACGTCGGCGGCAACGGCGGCTTCCGCCCGACACATGCCGTCGAGCTTGCGATCGACCTCGACACCGAGACGCTGATCCGCTACCTCGACCGTTTCCTCATGTTCTACATCCGCACCGCCGACCGGCTGCAGCGCACGAGTGTCTGGCTGGACTCCATCGAGGGCGGACTGGACTACGTGCGCTCCGTCGTCGTCGACGACGCCCTGGGCCTCGCCGCCGACCTCGAGGCCGACATGGCACGTCACATCGGTGCCTACCAGGACGAGTGGCGCGCCACGCTCGACGATGAGGAGAAGCTCGCCCGGTTCGTGTCCTTCATCAACGCTCCCGGCACTCCCGACCCGAGTATCTCGTTCAGCACCGAGCGCGACCAGATCCGTCCCGCGGTGCCTGGGGACGGACGCGGGCCGGTGCTCGTTGCGAGCGCATCGATCCCGGTGGGGGCGCCTCGATGACGGCGGAAACAGTTGTGCGACAGGGGATCTGGGTGTCCGTATGCCGGCTGGACCAGCTGCGTGTCGACATCGGTGCCGCCGCCCTGGTGGATGGCGCTCAGGTGGCGCTGTTCCGCCTCGACGAGGAGGAGGTCCGGGCTGTCGGCAACCTGGACCCGTACAGCCGGGTCAACGTCCTGTCCCGCGGCATCGTCGGGTCCCGGGGCGATGCGGTCTTCGTCGCCTCGCCCATGTTTAAGCAGCCGTTCGATCTGCACAATGGCCAGTGCCTCGACGACCTTGCGGTCAGCATCCCGACCTTCGACGTCCGCGTTGTCGACGGCGTAGTCCAGGTGCTGGCGCCCCCGGAAAGAGCGGCGCGGGACGGATGAGCGACGACCAGCCGCTGGTGGGCTACCGGATAGGGATCACCTCCTCACGTCGCGTCGACGAGCTGGCCTCTCTGCTGCAACGTCAAGGCGCCGTCGTCGAGTCGGCGCCAGCTCTGATGACTCTGTCCTGCACCGAAGACCTGCAGCTGCGTGACGCGACCGCAGCCTGTATCGAGCGGCCACCGCACCTGCTCATCGCCAATACCGGCGTGGGGATGCGGGGATGGTTCGACGCGGCGACGCAGTGGGGGCTGGGCGCCAAGCTTGTCGAGTCCCTTGTGGACTGCGAGATCCTGGCCCGAGGTCCCAAGGCGGTCGGAGCCGTTCGGGCGGTCGGCCTTCGCGAGTCATGGGTCTCCGCGAGCGAGAGCCTGGACGACATCCTCGCTCACCTTCGCGGACGTGACCTGGCCGCAAAAAGAATCGTTCTGCAGCAGCACGGCACATCCACCTCTGCGGTGGTTGCTGCTCTGGAGCGGCAGTGTGCAGAGGTCAACGTAGTGGCGGTCTACCGGTGCCTGCCCGCGGCAGATCAGGCACCACTATTTCGCCTGGCCGACCTCGTGGCCGAGCGGGAGGTGGACGCCGTGGTCTTTACTGTGGCCGCAGCCGTCAAGGTTCTCATGGACGTTGCCGCGGCCGCGGGACGCAAACAGGAGGTCATGGACGCCTTCCGCGGTCACGTCATTGCCGCGTGTGTGGGTCCGGTGACCGCAGAAGCCTTTGGGCACTGGGGTATTCCCGTGATCCAGCCAGCCCGGGCCCGTCTGGGTGCGCTCGCCCGAGAGATCGTTCAGCAGTTACCGGCCCGCCGCCATGGCACCCGGATCGACGTCGGCGGCCGTCAGCTCGTGCTGAGCGGAGCAGATGTCGCTCTCGACGGCCACCCGGTGCATCTGACCCCCGCCACATATGCCGTCCTGAAGGCTCTCGCACGTGACCCAGGACGGATCATCTCGCGAAGGGACCTGCTAAGTGAGCTGCCCAGCGGCCAGGCGGCCAGTGAACATGCCGTCGAGGCCGCAGTGGCCAGGTTGCGCACTAGCGTGGGCGCCGACCTCGTGCGGACGGTCGTCAAACGTGGCTACCGCCTGGCTGTGCAGAAGCCGACGTGAGGCCGGCACTCGTGGCGGTTTCCCATGGCACCCGCGACCCTGCCGGTCCGGAGGTCATCGAATACATGCTCGACGACGTCCGGCGGCGACTGCCGGGCGTCGAGGTGATCACTGCATGGGTGGAGCTGGTCGCACCCACCGTCGACGAGGTCATGTCACAGATGACGCGGCCGGTGGTCGTCGTGCCCCTTCTGCTGTCGACCGGCCACCACGTCATGAGCGACGTCCCCGCGGCTGCCGCCCTCTCAGGAGGGCCGGTGCACATAGCTGCTCCCTTGGGCCCTGATCGCCATCTCGCCAGAGCCATGACTGCACGACTGCGTGAAGCCGGAGCGCTGTGGGGTGACGCGGTTGTACTGGTCGCGGCGGGATCCACAGACCCGGCAGGGTTGGCCGACGTCCAACAGGCCGCCGAGATGTTGCGATCTGAGTGGGGGCCGTGGGTCGCCCACGCTTGTCTGACCGGTGCTGGACCCGACGTTGCGGCGGCCGTCGAGAACCTTCGGCAGACCGGCGCGGGCAGGGTGTGCATAGCGCCCTACCTCCTCGCGCCTGGACGGTTCGCGAGTCGGCTCGCGGGTGTGGCGACCGCGGTCGGTGCGACGACGATTGCCCCAGTCCTTGGCGGTCACCGACTCGTGACGGACCTGGTCGTGCTCCGCTACCAGCAGGGGATTCGGGCTCTCGTCGCCACCTCGCATTTAGTTGCCTGATCGCGGTCCGAACACCGATCGTGCCGCGACCCCCGACAGACTTTGTCCCGATGGTGCGCCGCTGGGAGGGCCCGTCAAGATGGGCGCTGTAGACCGGCCGTAGCCGTGCGCGATTGCCGTGCCTT
>DATCNE010000050.1:0-8586 GCA_036565395.1 Dermatophilaceae bacterium | reverse complement strand
CCCCCGTCGAAGGGCGAAATGGCAGCGGCTGACGATGATGGTACCTATCGCTGCGGTACACCTTGCCGGTGGCTACGAGCGCCTGATCGACTCGTTGTGAGTGGCCGATGGTGCATCCTCAAGAGCAACCGCGGTACGCAGTACAACGACGAATCGGGGGCGCTACCAAGTCAATTCATCGGCCAAAGCCTCGCAGGTTTGGGCGACGGAATGGGCATCGATCGCGTCACTTTCGTGACCCGATGCACCCTGTTCCAGATGCTTGGGAATGTCCAGGATCTCGTCACCGGGGACAGTTCGACCGACGCCCGATGGCACAGAAGACGCCGCATGCCGAGCGCGCGAAGACGAAATCCGCGCCGAGAGGTCCGGTCGAAAGGGCACTGTGAGGGATCTTGACCCGCGGTGAATCGCCGAGGTTGAGGTAAGAACGGTAGGGGTGAGCGGTGTGTCAGTGTTGGCTTCATGACGCGCCGATGGTTCTCGATCAGGGTGGAGCTCTTGGGCGGCAGGGGGGAGCAGTTGTGGCCGTATCCAGGGCGGGTGTTCGCCGTGGGTCCGGCCCACACGTTCGCGGATCTGGCCAGGGCCATCGACAACGCGTTCGCTCGCTGGGATCTATCCCACCTGTCGTTGTTCACACTGGCCGATGGACGAGTGGTCACCGATGCTGAGACCGGTGCGGACTTCGCGACCTCGCCTTTGGGTGTGGTGCCGGCTGCCGCGTTGGACATCGAGGTCGCCAAGGTGATGCGGACGGTAGAGCAGGGTGCCCAGTTCCGCTACGTGTTCGACCTCGGCGACGACTGGACCCACTGCTGCACCATCGACCTAGGTCACATCGACCCCGCGGACGTGCTGGGCGTCATACCGCCGGCACCGATGGCGTACTGGGGATGGGGCACCATTCCCGACCAGTACGACCGGAATTGGGCGGAGGACGATGGCGAGGGAAGGGCTCCGGCCAGGCCGCGGCAGCGGCACGCCATGCTGGACCTTGGATGGCCAGAAAGCGGTGAGACACCTCCTCTGGTCGACGTTGGCCAGCTGCGAGTTGCGGCGGCGGCCGGCGACGTGTCGGGCATAGTCGAGGCGATCGAGGGCCATGACGTCTCGGAGGTTCTACAGCGTGCGGGATCGGCGGTTCAGGTAGCGCTTGGTGTTGACGCCGGCCGGGTTTCGTCGTTGGCCATCTCCCTGGTGCAGCGGCTGGAGATGCGCAGCCTGCCCGGCGACGAGGAACTGGCCCAGGACCTGTTCGCCGCGGTTCGACGGGAGCCGCCTCCGGGGGAGCCCCTACCCGTTGACCTCGAACAGCTGTCGGGACTGATCGAGGGAGACCCGGCCAACAACGAGGGCGGCTTCCTGGATCTGCAGACTGGGGAAGTGATCCCCGCCGTCATGACCGACGAAGCGATGGTTGGGGCGGACGCGGCGATTGACGTTGACGCCGAACCCGACCGATGGCTATGGGTATCCTGCGAGGGGTCGAGGGCTGGCTGGGAAGACATGGCCACTTACGTTGCGGCTGTTACGGATTCACACTTACGTGAGCAGCTTGAACGCGCCATCGAGGGCAAGGGTGCCTACCGCCGGTTCCGTGATCTCATCGGTGACGAAGGCTTGACACAGGCATGGCGGGAGTTCTCCGACGAACGGCAGATCGGTCGGGCTCGTGAATATCTCGCCGAGCAGGGCATCCGCGCGACGAGCTGATGGTGAACCGTCATCAGGCTCGCTCTTTGCCGGTGCACGCTTGCGAGGACCCGTGTCGGATCAGGAGTCGCAGGCGGGCTTATCCGGAATAAGTGTTCACACAAACTGATTTGTGGATACAGTTGTTCTCAAACCAGATTGGAGACGCGATGCCGAGGACCGCCTCGACGCAACCGCTAAGCGCGCTGCCGACGACGTTCACCTACGCCCAGGCGCGCGACGCGGGCCTGAGCAAGCACGCCCTTTATCGCCTTCGGGAAGGTGGGCTCATCGCAGCCATCAGTCGCGGCCTGTACCGGCAAGCCGGCGCCGAGCCCGCCGACACCGATCTCCTTGCAATCGCCGTCAAGGCCCCCCGAGCCACTCTGTGTCTGGAGACCGCATTGGCACGCCATGGGCTGTCCGATGCCATCCCGGTGGCCCCCGATCTCGCCATACCTCGCGGAACTCGATTCCCTGCCACGGATGCGATTGCCCGGTGGCACCACTTCGCGCCGGCGACATTCGACATCGGCAGGGAACAGTTGGCCCTGGATGGGGACATCAACATCGGCATCTATGACGCCCCTCGAAGCATCATCGACGCCTTCCGAATGCGGGCCACCGAAGGCCACGAGCTGGGATATGAGGCATTGCGCCGCTGGCTGCGAGCGTCGGGCTCCCAACCCGGCCAGTTGATCCACCTCGCCGGCCAGTTCCCCAGAGCCGAAACACCAATGCGGATGGCATTGGCGGCATTGCTGTGAACCGACCAACCCGAGACACCCCGGACGGTGACGCCTACCTTGACCTACAGAAGCTGGCCAAAGCTGATGGTCGAGCCACCGACGAGCTGCTGGCGTTGTACGCCCTCGAAGGCTTCCTCGACCGGCTCAGTTCATCACCCCGAGCGGACGACCTCGTGCTCAAGGGTGGTGTGCTTCTGGCCGCCTACGACACGCGGCGTCCCACCCGCGACATCGACCTGCAGGCGACGAATCTGGCCGGCGACTCTGACACTGTCTTGGAGCTGGTCCGTGACATCGCGGCCAGCCACCGGGACGACGGCCTGGTCTACGACGCGAGCAGCGCCACGGCCGAAGTCATCCGGGACGAGGAGGAGTACTCCGGGGTGCGCGTCAGGCTCATCGCTCGCTTGTCGCGCGCGCGCATCCCGTTCCACGTTGACGTCAACGTTGGCGACCCCATCTGGCCTCCGCCAGGAAACGTCGAGGTGTCCCGCCTTCTCGGCGGAGCCATCACCGTGCGTGGGTACCCGCTATCCATGGTGTTTGCGGAGAAGATCGTCACCGCAGTTCAACGCGGGACGGTCAACACCCGCTGGCGCGACTACGCCGACATCGCCATCCTCAGCGCGGCACACGACGTCAACGGTGACGAACTCGCCGGCTCCATCGACGTGGTCGCCACGTACCGCAACGCGACACTGAACCCGCTGGACGAGGCTCTGGCCGGCTACGCCGAGATCGCGCAGAACAAGTGGGGTGCCTGGGTTCGCAAACAGCGACTCACTGATCGCCTCGCCCAAGACTTCGCCATCGTATTGCAGGACGTCTCAACGTTCGCCAGCCCGGCCGTGGCTGGCGGCATCTCTGGGCTCACATGGACTCACAACGGCAGGCGCTGGATGCCCTGATGCCGAAGGTTCGAGCGGGGATGCGCCGCCCGCATCGCGGCGGATGCGGACGTTAGCCAAGACGCAGTGTTCGGGACCCTGCCCGCCCTGGGTTCGTGTCAATCCGGTTGCCCACCACCTTGGCTGCGTATGTTGTACAGGTTGGGGTCGTTTCCAACGCAAGTGCCGGCTATTTGCGGACTGCGGTGACGAGGGTTCCGTGTGTGCCTCGGTAGACGACTCAGGAGAGGGCGCAGATGCCCAACGGGCAGTTTTCGACATATCGTCACCTCTCGGACTGGGCTGCCGGTATCGTCCTTCCGACGGCACTGGGCCGTTCGCTTAGGGGAGGCCCCCGTTGTACGCCATACGGTCGCGTCGTGTGTTCTTGACGTTGTTCATGGCGCTGGCCATCGCCATGCCGACTGCGCTCTTCACCGCTCCTCAGGCGCTGGCCGCCGTTCCAGCGGCTCCGGTCCTCATCGCCATGGGTGCGCCCGACGGGGTCTACGTGTTCTGGGGCCCCGACAACCTGGTTTCACACAAGTACCGACTGATGGAGACCGTCGACGGGGTGACCACACAACGTGACGTTTGGGGGGCGAGCTACTCGGACACAGCTCTTCTCCCTGGCCAGGAGGCGACGTACAGAGTCGTTGCAGTCGAAGTCGGCGGGGAGTCGGCCGAGTCGGTGCCGGTCACGGCCGCTCGTCTGCCCCAGGACTGGGCCGAGCCTCAAGGCGCGCGCACCGAGAGCCTGGCGGGTGAGGTGGCTGCCGACGTCGGCGACACCCCGTTCACGAACTCGTCGCCGACCCTCTTACTGGACGCCGACGGCAGGACCAGACTGAGAGACGGCGGTATGGCGTTCGCCCGCCTTTCCGGACCCGGCACCTTCGAGCTTGCCATCGACCCGACACCCGGCCAGGTCGGATTCAGCGCTTCATGCCGGGATCCTCGTGACGCGGACTCGGGCAGCGTCGTGGTGCACGACCTGGTCTACGGCGCGAGCGGTATGCCGCTCGAGCTTGGCGCCGACTTCACCTGGCATTGCGTGGGCGGCATGAGCTACCACCTGACGCTGCGGTTCCACAGCCCGGCGCCCATGGCTCACGTGGTTCTTGAACCACCGACCGGCGACTTCGTCGTCCAGGGCTCACCGGCCATGACCACCTGGCATCTGCGCAACCTCGGTGACGCACCGGCCACCATTGGTGCGATTGCCGCATCCAGGGGACAAGTCCTGGGCAGCCCTTGCACGGATGTCGTCCTGGCCGGCGGTGCGGAGTGCGCCATATCGATGGACATGAGCGAGGCAGTGACCTCAACACCGGGGGGGTATGGGCTAACCCTCAGCGCCAGAGTCGCCGATCAGCCGGGTGCGGCCATCTGGCACGGCTACGCTGTCTACGTGCCGCTGGAGGTGCCGAGACTCGCGATCGACGCTCGGCTTCCGAACAGGGTGGAACTGAGCTGGGGCGCCTTTCCTGACAATACCCAACCGCTGACAGCGCTTAGGATCGAACGCCGGCTGACCCCCGCTCTCCCGTGGGTGGCGGTGGCTCAACCGAACCCGGCGACCGAATCCCTCTGGGTCGACCGCGACGTCGTACCAGGGACTGTCCCGAGCTACAGGATCATCGCGCTGGCCCAGGACGGCTCTGTCTCTGACCCATCGGAGCCGCTACTGGTGACCGTTCCGTCTACGGGTCTGGTGTGGCCCGTCGGCCAGGAAGTGCGCGGCGGTTCGAGTCCTGAGGACCCTGACTCAGTGTCGGTCCTGTCGTGGCCCAGCTTCCCCGGCAACAGCACCGGCGTCGACGTCTCCCCAGACCGGAACCACCTGGCGGTGACCACCTATACGGATGGAACCAACACCAACCGCCTGCTGCTGACCGACCTCAGCGGGGCCAGCATTCAGGTCCTCGACACGAATAACAATGGCAACGCCGGCTTCAACCGCCCATTCTTCAGCCCCGACGGCAAGAAGATCGCCTATGTCTCCGGACACGGCTGGAGCGGAGCAGTCTCCGTTCTCGACATCGCCACGAAAGCCCGCAAAGACGTTCTGAGCCAAGGAATCCTCTACGGCTGGTCTCCGGACGGTACCAAGTTGCTCCTGGCCAACGGGATCAACAAGTACGGCAATGCGCTGACGGGGCTGCGTTGGGTGAACCTCGCCGACGACAGCTACACCGCCATCGCCGGTACCGTCAGCGTCCCCAACGACGACACCACCTACCAACAGTCGGCCGACGTGTCCCGAACAGGGCAGATCGCCTGGGTCAGCCACGCGGCCGCCGGGGACGTATTGATGCGGTCTGGTCCCTCCGCAGGCAGTCCGACAACCCTCTGGGCCCCGACCGATTGCATCATGGGCGAGCCCCGTTTCGACCCCAAGGGTGCCGTCCTCTCGGTCGGGATCGGAGGTAGCGGCTGCTCGGCGGGTGCCGGTGGCACCGTGACCCTGTCGGTGCCTGCCACCGGCACAGCCTCGGTTCTGAGCCAGATGCTGAGGCTCGCCCCCCAGGGGCCACAGTGGCTTCAGCTCTCGTCAGCGGCGCCCAACGTGACCCTCGCCGTCCCCGCGGTCAGCAGCGCTACGGCGACCGCAACGATCGCCGCCACCGACACCGACGACGCAGTCGGTGGGCTCACCCGCACGTGCCGCCTCGACGCCGGCGCCTGGCAGACCTGTGGCGCCACCCTCACGGTGACCAAGCTCGCCGCCGGTCGACACACGCTCACCGCCCGCGCAACCGACCCTTCCGGACATGCAAGCGCCGACTCGCAGACGGCCTGGATCGTCGATACCACGCCACCGACCACAAGCCTTGCCGCCGTCAGCAACCCCTTGCTCGGCAAGAGCCTGACTCTTCACTGGACCAGCACGGACGCAGGCGGCAGCAGCGTCGCCAGCTACGACATCCGGGTCCGGTACGCAGGTTCGTATGGCGGCTTCGGGGTCTTCAACTACCCGAGCACGTGGCAGAAGCGCACGGCGCCGTCATTGAGCGTGGCGCTGAGCCAGGGCTACACCTACTGCTTCTCCGGGCGAACCCGGGACCGTGCTGGCAATGTGGGGTCATGGAGCTCTGAGCGGTGCACCATGGCTGCGTACGACGACCGCGCCTTGGCGGTCTCCGGTCCTTATCGCGGCACAAGCAGCGCCTACATGTTTGGCACTTACACACGCACCTTCGCCGCCGGGCAAACCCTGTCCCGCGCGCGCATCAGTGCCCGGAGGGTGGGCATCGTCGCCGCCGTCTGCCCGACCTGCGGTGCGGTGGACGTATGGCTGGGCGGCGTGAAGATCGGCACCGTTAACACCAGCAGGTCAACCACGAAGTGGCGCCAAGTCCTATGGCTGCCAATTCAGACGACCACTCGCGCGGGCACTGTGGTTCTGCGCTCGTCGTCGTCCCGTCGTGTCTACGTCGATGGCATCGTCTTCCAGAAGTAGGCGAGTGTCTTGACGTGCCTCCGATCCCAGGGCCGCGGCAGGACAACGGGCTCGTTGGAGCCGCTGGTCCAGGCGGGGTGTACCTCAACCTTGCCCGCCGCTGCGACAGGCGCAGGGACGTACCGGATGCGCGTGAGCGCTCGAGGTCGCGACGCCGGACATACTGGTGAGTTCGCTGAGGAGCCAGTGGACTTCTACCTGGCTCAGCTCTGGCTGGCCCCCGAGGCGCCCGAGGCAGTGTTTCAGGTCGGCAGCAGCGACGCGGCCTGCTGGCACGCGGAGGTCGGGAGCCGGCGAGCACGGGCCTGACGAAGGGCAATCTGAGCACCCGCCGGCACGTCCGCAACTCGGCAGTTGAGTGCGTCGCTGGGCTGCTGTCCAGAAACGTTTCGGAGGCAGCGATCGATCTCACGAAGCAACGCCGGGGGCGAGGCCGACTTCGTTCAGAGAGATCCGTCTGTTGATGAGTGAGGCCACAACGGCGGCGTCCCACGACCTAGTCCCTGGGCAGCCCCGTGTCAGCGGCGGTACGAAACAGTTGCCCGGCATAGTTGCCAAATCCGTATAGGTCGACTGACGACTGCCACGACGGTGGCCAGCCGGCGCCAGTCGTACGTCTCTGCCGAGATGACCAGGACAGGCCGGCGCTTTGTTGGGCGCAATCCCGCCAATCCGACCAGATCCGCCCAGTAGCTACCACTCCGTTCGCTCACGCGTCGACCGATCGTCGGCCACAACCCGCTGCCCCACTCTGACGGCATCCGCCGGGGAGTCGTCCTGCCCTCCCTGTGCCGCCACGGCCTGGACGGGCTGGCGGGGTCTCTTAGCGAGCACACGGTGGGAAACCGGGTGCACCCCTACGCCGACGTTGTCCACACAGCCAGCCGGGTCGGGGCGTCCGTCCACAGATTCCCCAGGCGTCCTCCCTCTCGTCGTGGTCCAACGCTCACGGTCAGAGGACGAGCCAACCTGTGACGTCTGGACTCTGAGAGGCGCAACCCAATTCAAACGCAGCTCGCACGCCCCTGGGCCATAGTGCCCCCGGCCCCTCGTAGCCCAAATACAACATCCGTGAACAAGGAGGAACCGTCATGGAGAAGTTGTTGTATCGGGTCACTGAGACCGCCCAGATGCTGAGCCTGAGTCGATCCAAGGTCTACGTCCTGATCCAGGCCGGCGTGCTGCCCTCGGTCAGGATCGACGGATCGCGTCGGATCAGGGCTGAGGACCTGCTCGCCTACGTCGCAGCCTTGTCCAACGCCGCCTAGTGGCCCGGATCAAGGACGGGCTGATCAAGCGCGGATCAACATGGTCGTACGTCATCCGCGTCCCGGATCACTCCACCGGTCGCAGCAAACCTCTCTGGGTAGGCGGCTTCGCGGCCGAGAATGAGGCGAAGATCGCCCGCGACGAGGCCCGTTACCTCGCCAAGCGTGGAGAGCTGGTCGGGAGGAGCCAGGTCACCCTCGAGACGTACCTCACCGGATGGCTTGAAGACCACGCCATGACCGTCAAGGCCAAGACCATCAGCGGGTATCGCGAGGCGCTCAAGGGGTACGTGATCCCGCACATCGGCGGGATGAAGCTGCAGCGCATCCAACCCGCCACGGTGACCGGGCTGTACCGCGAGCTCGCCGGGTCAGGAGGCAAAGGCGGTCGGCCACTTTCGCCCGGCACGATCCGCCAGGTTCATCGAGCCCTTCGCAAGGCGCTCAACGATGCCATAGAGATCGATCGACTGATCCCGAACAACCCGGCGCTACGGGCAAAAGTCCCCAGGAGCAAGACATCC
>DATCNE010000049.1:0-8064 GCA_036565395.1 Dermatophilaceae bacterium | reverse complement strand
GCCGGTGGCGACCGCGCCACCCATCACGGCGTGGTCAGAGGGGAAGGAGAAGTCGGTGGTGACGTCGGCCAGCCGCAGGATCTGTGGGTGAGTGGCATAGGGCCGGGCCTCGGCGAACAGGTGCCCGACCGGCTGGTTGAGCCCGACGACGAGCAGGGTGGCGACGCATGCCCATCCGGCCGCCGCGAGGACCCGCGCCTGGTCGCGGCGGGCGATCAGCACCCCGGCCAGCAGGAGCAGAGCGAACAACGCCAGCCCGTACTTGGCGTATGCCAGGAACGGGGCGTGGAGCCCTGGGGTGCGGCGCGCGAAGGAGTTGATCGCAAAGAGCAGTTGGTCGTCGAGCTGACGCAGACGGTTCATCCTGGGCCTTTCAGATTCAGACATGACTGGTGCGGGCGCGTTGAGGCTGGAGCATCAACGGGGACGAGGGAGGCGGACCCGGGGGTCGTCGGCAACGCGACCAAGTGTTGTGGACCCGCTGGTGGTTTGCCAATCACATCGGACAAGGATCTCCATGCCGGGCGTTTGCGATCTCAAGAAGAGGCCCGACTTGCTACAGGAAACGGTCGCCGACACAGGGTCGAACTCGACCCCGCATTGCCATTTCCGAGCGTGCCCGTTCCACCATCGCAGCGCACGGGACGAGTCCGGCTCGGATATCTTGGCGCTGTGGATGCACCTTCAGGTGACCTTGAGCGGCCATCGACGTGACAGGTCTGATCGTGGCGGCTCCGACCCCAGTACCGTTGCCTTTGGCTCCAACCAGCCAATGGGCCCCCACGGGTCACCCGTCGTGAGCCGGTTCAAGGCACGAGACCCCCTCGACCGGATCTTCGAGATCGGGATCATCCTCAAGGGACTCGACGGCATCCTGGAAACCATCGGCGGCCTGCTCCTGCTCGCCGTCACCCCGGCAACGATCAACACTGTTGTCTCCAGACTGACCCAGCATGAACTGTCCGAAGACGCCAACGACTTCATCGCCAACCACCTGCTGCGCTATGCCCACGGCCTGACCGGTTCGGCAGTCACCTTCGCCGCCCTGTACCTCCTTGTCCACGGCATCGTCAAAATCGTGCTCGTGGCCGCGCTGCTGCGCAACCAGATTTGGGCCTACCCCTGGATGATCGCCTTCCTGCTGATCTTCATCTTCTACCAGCTGTACCGCCTGGTCCTGTCGCTCAGCATCGGGCTCAGCGCCCTCACCATCTTCGACGCAGCGATCGTCTGGCTGACCTGGCGTGAGTGGCGCAAACAAACAGCCGGCCGGGCCATCCGTCTTCCTGACTGAGAGCCATGAGCGGCACGATGCGCTCACTCGCTCCCCCTCTTGAACATCACCAAGACGGCGCCAGCGTTACGCACTCTCCGCAATATGGGAGCGCCCCGCCGAGCACCTGGACAGAGTTTGGCCCGACATCGACGCCGGGAGAAGTCTCTACTTAGCCGGTGGGGTCTCAACCTGGCGGGCACACCAGGCGTAGAGCGCGTCGTAGATGAACATGCCGTGTTCCAGGAGTAACTGGTCGTCGGGTTCGACATCCAGGCCGCCGATGCCGATGGCAAGAAGCCCAGGCGCGAGTGGGTCGGTGTCCAGGTCGGCGGCGACATCGGCCGCGTGCACGATCTTGGCCAGACGGGCCAAGGCGGGATCGGCACCCAGGTCGTGGGCGCTGATCAGGGTCTCGAAGGTGCACCATTCGCTGGCGCCGTCCGGGGAGGGTTGGTGGGTGTACCGCGCGCCGGGGGCGTCGAAGGAGTGCCCACCGTGCCGCGCGGCGGCGGACAGGACCTGGTCTGCGGGGACGTAGAGGATCTCCGCGTCGGGGTCGATGAACCTGCGGATCAGCCAGGGGCAGGCGATCCGGTCGGTCTTGGGGCGTGCGCGAGTAACCCATTTCATGGTGTCTCCTTGGCATTGGGTTGGGGTCGTGGGCGATCAGGCGGCACGGTCGGCGGGATCGCCTTCTCTGGTTCTGCAACCGCGCCAGGTCGCGCCAGGGGCAGGTGTCGCGCCCAGCGCCACAGCGCAATGTCGTAGGCGCCCTTGACGACCCCCGCGACAAGCAGCGGCGCACCGAGCGCGACCTGTTGCACGGCGCCAGCGACCAGGGGTCCGAGGGGGCGAACGGTGTACCGGGCGGCGTTGGTCACGGCTGCGGCCGCAGTTCGCTCGCCCGGAGTGACCACACTCATCACGAGGGCCTGGCGGGTCGGCACGTCCATCTGCGAAAGGGTGGTTCGGGCTACCAGGAGCGTCGCGGCGACCGGGAACGTTGGGGCGAATGCGACCGAGGCGAGCAGCACGTTGCTGGGAAGGTGGGTGCCGACCATGGTGGCGACCAGACCGAAGCGGCGGGCCAGGCGCGGGGCGAGCATCACCGAGACGGCCTGGACCAGCGAGACCGTGAAGAACAGCCAGCCCAGCGAGGCAACTGTCACGCCGTACCGTTGGGCGAAGTAGTACGACAAGAACCCCGTCGTGACCAGCCCGCCGCCGGCTGCGTCCACGGCGAACAGCGCGGCCAATCGGCGCACCACTGAACGTGATTCGCCCAGCCTGCCGGTTGCGGCAGGGGCCGCAATAGCCTCTGGGCGTTCGGGGTCGGGTTCAGCCGGCGGTGCTTCGACCGCCGCGGACAGCTGCCACGCGAACAGCGCACCGGCCAGGCCGACCGGAACCAGGGCCAAGAACAACAAGGCGTGAACTGCGCCGCCGGTACCGTCTCGGCCCAGACCGGGCGCCGCCGCCGCGAGGGCGCCCAAAGCCCCCGCAATGGCGCCGACAGCGTTGTACCTGCCGTAGACCCGGGCGGTCCCGGCGTCCTCACCGGCGAGCATGACCTGTTCCAGCGTGGTCGCTGGTCCGTTGTCCACGACGTCGGTGGACAGCGTTCCGGTCAGGGCCACGACCAGCAGCAACCAGAACGGGGCACCGGCGGCGACGACCGCACCGGCTGCGGCGACGGCCAGGAAGAAAACCGCGTAGCAGCGACGTCGCCCGACCCGATCGGCCGCCCGACCGACCACGAGACTGGCCACGGCGGTGCCGGCAATCATCGCGGTCAGCACGACCCCAGCCTCCAGCGGGCCGTACCCGCGAGCAGCGAGCAGCGCGCCCAAGATGACAGCCGTGAACCCGTAACCGGCCGCACGTACTCCCTGACCGGCGATCAGCAGCGTCGCGTCCCGACCCAGACCCCAGCGCATCACACTGGCGCCCGGCTCGCCAGCACGGCGAGCCCGCGGGTAGTAGTGAGCACTGCCGTGGACCCAAGTTCTCCGATCAGCAGAATCCCCCTGCCGCATGGCCAATTCACGCGAAATCCCCGGCTAGAGCCGTCGGCCGTCCCGTCCATCCGCCCATCACACCACGCTCCTGTATGCATCCGCTTCCGATGCATCAGTGCGCGTCTTGCGTCGCAGTTGGCCGATCCCTGCCGGACGTTTGGAGGTCCTCCCCGCGTCATCTGAACGCACTCCAAGAAGCCGCGATCCGCGCGGTGGACGACATGCGTCATTTCGCCGCGAGCGGAGCGCCCTCCGACCGGCAGTTCGTCGATATCATGATCGCCTGCCACTCGGCGTTCACCGGAGGTGCCTCACATGGCGGAGCTCGTCCGGACCAACGACCCCGGGGTAATCTCCGCAATCGAGGGCCTGCTTGGCGGGGCCGACATCCCGTATCAGGTCACAGACCGCAACATGAGTGTCCTCGAGGGCTCGATCATCGCGATCCAGATGAGGATCCTGGTTCCGGACGACCACGAGGCAGAAGCCCGTGAGCTGCTCGTCGACGCCGAGCTCGGCAACTGGCTGCGCCCCTAAATCCCGGCGCCGTCGCCAGACTCCGGGGTATGCAAGGTGCGTCATAGCCGCGAAATGGGTAGAAGGCGCTGTTTGTGTTTGTCCGCTCTGCCGCGATGGGTGTGAGGTCCTTTTCTGTGGACCAATCCCACTGCGGCGACCCGCTCCGACGCGGGCTAGGGCGCAATCCATCGGGAATCGGCTGCTAGGTGCACTCGTCAAGCGCGGCGACGATCCGCTCGGCAGCAGCCAAAAGGCTGCCGTCTTCGATTGCTTTCACGATGTTGCCGTCGCAGAAATGTTCGCCGCGGACGATGACGGTAACGAATCTCATCGCGTCAGCGACCGGTGCCCCCGCCAACCCGACCCCACCGGGATACCGCCGGGAGCCATCCCATCGCATCCAGTCGAACACGGGTTGGGCGTTGACTGCGAGGAGCGCCGCAATGAGTTGCTCGACCCCGTCGTCGTATGCCGGGTAAGAAAGCACGAGAGGATCTGCGTTCGAGCCGTCTCCCGACGCTGGCGACCAGCGAACTACCGGACTACCCACCGTCATGAGGCCCTTCACGACTTCGAGCGCGACGCGAAGGCTTGTGCGGGCTGCTGGCGATGCCCGCAAGAGAACTGCTTTCAGCTCTGCGTTCTTCCGGTCGGACACCGAATGCACCGGCACCCAAGGGACGAGCCTGGTATCTGCGGGTACGTAGAGCGGGTGCCGTGGTTCGCCTCGCTTGGTGACACCCAGGCACATCGGTGAGTCCAGCAGGGGTCCGACCACTCCGGAGC
Organism: Dermatophilaceae bacterium; assembly: GCA_036565395.1. Lineage (GTDB taxonomy): Bacteria > Actinomycetota > Actinomycetes > Actinomycetales > Dermatophilaceae > UBA4719. Next base: position 3,465 of record DATCNE010000049.1, on the reverse strand, counting down.
GCCCTCGCAATCGGCCGTGCGCGCCCCACGCGGCGATCGTCTGCGCCCCCGCTTTAGTGACGACGCGAAGGACGTCATCGTTGGCAGGACCGACGGCGTCGGGTGCGAATCGCAGGTTTCGCGGGTTGGTGTCGCGGAAGGCGAAGAGATTGACGATCGCCAGGCCCGTGTGCCCAACGGCCCGGGACCGGGCGATGCATCGCTCCAACGTGGGCCGGTGCCGCTGATCGGTGTCCCCGGTCGCAGGGTTGAGCAGCACCCAAACGGCAGTCGTGGCGAGATCGACGTTCCCCCACCAACGTCCGAACGCGTACCGAAACAGCATGTCCGGTGAGTAGAGATACCTCTCCGGCAGACCGTCTGGCGACAAGCCGGCTTGATCCTTTAGCCCGTATTCCGATGCCAGTCTCGCCAAGGTGTCCGTCACCGCTCGATCATGACAGCCTCCGCACATCCCTCAGGCGCCCCGGCAGCCCCGCCCATTGACTTCAGCCGATGGTGTCCCCGATGCGCGGTACCCAGGGCATGGCGAACCACCAGGTGCTTCAGGAGGAGGTCAACGACCGGGTAGCGCTGGCACAGGCCAGGATCGAAGCCGCCGTGGCCGCTATTCAGTCGGGCTCGGAATGGCGCACTTACCTCAAGCTGCAGTCCAGCCTCCACAGGTACTCCGCGAACAACGTCTGGCTCATCGCCAGCCAGCACGCCGCCGCGTTCGAGCAGGGCCTGGTGAACACTCCCTGGCCCTCATACGTTGCGGGCTTCAACACCTGGAAGGCCCTTGACCGGTCGGTGTCCAAGGGGCAGCACGGCTACCAGATCCTGGCACCCAATCGGCGGGCAGCGCGCGTTGCGACCGACGCCGGTGGGCACAGCCGAGCGCTTGGCGCCGACGAAGCCCCATCCGCCGACGAGTCGCTCGAAACCCAACGAGTCCTCAAGGGATTCCGAATCGAGCACGTCTTTGCCGCTGAGCAAACGACGGGTGAGCCTCTCCCTGAACCCCCTATGCCGAAAGTCCTCGACGGCCAAGCACCAGATGGCTTGTGGGACACCATCATCGGTCAGATCACTGACCGCGGGTATGCCGTGTGCATGGTCCCGTCAGCCGACGCCATTGGCGGGGCCAATGGCCGCACCACATGGGACCCACCTCTGGTGGAGGTTCGCTCGGACATGGACGAAGCGGCCCGGACCAAGACGCTCATCCACGAACTGGGGCATGTCGTGCTCCACGATCCGGCCACGCTTGCGGGGAAGGTCCACCCCACTCGCGGCTTGAAGGAGGTCGAGGCAGAGTCGGTCGCCTTCATCGTCTCCGACGCCCACGGGATGGCCACGGACGACTACACCTTCCCGTACGTCACCGGCTGGGCCGGCCAGGACGGCGCCACGACGGTGCGAGCGACCGCCTCTCGCGTCGCGTCTGCCGCGCAATCCATCATCAATGCCAGCACGGCAACTCATGGGACCGGAGGCCGTGCACCTGGGATGGAGGCAGCGCTGCAGGCGCGACATGACACGACTGGGTCAGAGACTCCAGCACCGGAACTCTGGCATCTGGAAGCACACGGTATCGGTGGTGCCGCGTGACCTCCAGGAGCCGCACCACCGCCAACCTGAGCGACAAGACGCTGGCCGTCACAGTCACGACTGCGGGTGCCGTATTGGGTTGCCTGTGGGCGGGCGCTTGGCTGTCATCGCAGGTGAGTGGTCACGGCACTCCTAAGGGCGGTCTGCTCACGCCCCTGATGGCGCTGACCAATGCAACCAATCCGTCCAGGAGTTGGGGTCGACCGGTGGGTCCGCCGGTGTGGTACTGGGGCCTCACCGTCATCATCGCGGTGGCGCTCGGCGGCCTCGCCCTGGTCGTCGCGACCAAGAGTCGCCGCAGTGCCAGCTCAGCGAAGGCTGACCCGCGGCAACTGCGAGGACTGGCCAGTCACCGCGACGTCGATCATGTCGCCGGCCCAAAAGCCTTGCTGCGCAGGGCATCCAGCCTGCGCCCATCTCTGAACAACCCGCGCGAGCTGGACGTCGGCCACTGGCTCGGCCGAGTCGGCCGGATCGACTGCTACTGCAGTGTCGAGGACTCGATGGTGTTGCTCGGGCCGCCACGGTCGGGCAAGGGCTTGCACTTCGTCATCCCGATGATCTTGGACGCACCCGGCGCTGTGATCACCACGAGTACCCGCCCGGACAACCTCACCGCGACCCTGGCTGCCCGATCCCGCGCCGGCCCGGTGGCCGTGTTCGACCCACAAAGGCTCGCACCCGGCATACCGTCTGCGACTCGTTGGTCTCCGATCCGGGGGTGCGAGAACCCGCAGACCGCCCTCGTTCGCGCCAAGGCCCTCACTGCTGGCACGGCCAGCGGCACGACCGACTCCAGCTTCTGGCAGTCCTCGGCCGAACAAGCGGTGCGGTGCCTCTTGCACGCGGCGGCGCTGGGAGGTCGAAGCTCAACGGACCTGTACCGGTGGTCGCTGTCCGCGGTGCAGGCCCGGGAGGCGGTGATGATCCTGTCGGCGCACAAGAGCGCGGCCCTGTCGTGGCATCAGGCCCTGGACTCCATCGTCACCGCCGACCAGAAGCAGCGGGACTCGGTGTGGGCAATGGTCGCGATCGCGTTCGCCGCCCTAGCCGACCCCAGGGTCCTCGACGCCGTATCCCCCGACGACGGTGAGGCGTTCGACCCCGAGACGTTCCTGCGCTCCCGCGGGACGGTCTACCTTCTGGGCCCCTCGACGGGCGCCGCCGCAACCGCGGGACTAGTTGGGGCATTCGTCGAGGACGTCATCGAAGCAGCGCGGCGTATCGCGGCCGGCTCCCCCGCTGCTCGACTGGATCCTCCGCTGTCACTGATCCTGGACGAAGCCGCGAACTACCCTCTGCCGTCGCTGTCCTCACTGATGTCCGAGGGCGGCGGTACCGGCATCTCCACCCTCGTCGTCCTTCAGTCCTTGGCCCAAGCCCGCGCCGTCTGGGGCGAACACCAGGCCGGGGCCATCTGGGACTCGGCCATCGTCAAGGTCATCCTCGGCGGGGGTTCGAACGCCCGCGACCTTGACGACCTGTCCAAGCTCATCGGGCAGCGCCAGGAGCGGCAGACGTCGACTTCGATCGGCCCGGACGGCCGTACCAGCACATCGACCTCCGACCGCGAGGTCCGTGTCATGGAACCGTCCCGGCTGCGCACCCTGCCGTTCGGTACCGGCGTGCTCCTGCTGCGCTCGGCTCTTCCCATCGTCCTGACGTTGGGGCAGTGGGTGGATCGCAAGGATTCCCCACGACTACTGGCCGAACGCGCCGATCTTGAGAGGTTGATCCAGCATGCGCACGCCACGTCCGAGTAGCCGATGGTCCGCGGACAGGGTCGCGCGGCGCGCCGTCTATGCGGCGTACATGAACTCCAAGGCGTGGCAAGACAAACGACGGGACTGGTATGCGTGGTGGGTCACCCTC
>DATCNE010000048.1:0-2198 GCA_036565395.1 Dermatophilaceae bacterium | reverse complement strand
GCCATCGGGTCCCTGATCACCGGACTGCAGACGATGCCGTCCATCGCGTGGTTCCCGCTGGCGATCCTGTTGTTCCAGCTGTCCGAGCAGGCCATCCTGTTCGTCATCCTCATCGGCGCGGTGCCCTCGATCGCCAACGGCGTCATCGGCGGAGTGGACTACGTCCCAGCGCTGCTCGTGCGGGCCGGTCGTAACGTCGGCGCGAGCGGCCTGTCGCTGTATCGGCACGTCATCCTGCCGGCTGCGCTGCCCAGCATCGTGACCGGACTCAAACAGGGGTGGGCGTTCGCGTGGCGTTCGCTGCTCGCCGGCGAGCTGTTGGTCGCCATCGCCAACCGGCCGAGCCTGGGCCAGTTCCTGATGCAGAGCCGCGACTTCGGTGACACGTCATACATGATCGCCCTGATGATCGTGATCCTGGTGATCGGCATCGCGGTCGACGCCGTCTTTTCCGCCATAGAGCGCGGCATCCGCCGACGCCGGGGCGTTGTCATCAGCGTCTGATCCGCGACAGGCTGGTCGCGCGGCGAGCTCTGCGTGCAACCGCAAAGGCCGCCACCACAGCCCACCACCAGCTGAGGTCGCAGGGCCGGGGGTGCGCGGGCAGTGGCGCGGGCAGTGGTTCGGCACCTGCGGCTCGGCGAATCCGAAGCAGGCAGTAAGGCGCCGTCGCTGCGGCGAGGGTCTCATCGTCCATGCGCCGAGGATCGATCCCGGCCACGCGCGCGGCGAACCCGCTCGCCACGAGCACCTCGCGCAACAGCCGGATCCGCTCGGGGTGGTCACTGACGTCATCAACGATGCCGACCCAGCGCTCACCCGGGGGCCACACCTCCACGCGCGGCTCGGCCATTACGTTGCGGTACCAGTCCGAGCCAGTGCCGAACCCGGCCGTGCAGTACAGCTCACCATCGACGATCGCGTAGTTGAGGGGCGTCCACCGCCGACTTCCGGTACGCCGTCCGGTGTGACCGAGCACGAAGATGCGCCCCGACCCGGCCGGCCACACGTTCATCCAGCGCCCCAGTCCCAGACGCCACATCGCCACCATGAACGGGTTGAAGCGTCGAAAGGCGACCCTCAGCCGTTCGGCGGTCACATCGTCCCTGGGGTGTCGGCTGGGGTGAGGTCCCTCGTTGTTCACACCTTCCTTGGGACAGCGCCGGTCAGGGTGCATACGAAACGTATCGCCTTGTGCCCGGCGTCGGCTGTGGGGCCGAACATCAGCGGGCAGCCCCCGTCGATCACGGTGATGCCTTGCTGCCGGCCGTATTCGGTGGCAGCCTCGGAGACACTGCCGCCCCCGAAGGCACGATGCATCCATACCTGCTTGATGCCGAGCTCGGCGCACTCGCGCATGGTGATCTCGGCGGTCGCCGGCCGAGTCCCGATCACCACCCCGTCGATGCCGCCGGGGATCGACTTCAGGTCGTGATAGCACAGATCGCCTTCGACCTCGTCCGCGTTCGGGTTGACGGCGAACACCTCATAGCCTCGGTCCCGAAGTCGTTGGTACACAACGTTGCTCCCGTGGCCGGCAGGGGTCCTGGAGACTCCGGTCACTGCGACCCGCTTGTTGGAGAGGAACCGGGCAGCCGCGTCCTTGATGTTTTCCATGGCTCATTCCTGCCGCAGAGCGGGGAGAACAAGTAGGGCCGAAGGTCCCGCCCAGAGAGTCTGCGTGTCACAACCCTTGTTTGGGCTACTCCGAGGGGCGTAAGTTCCCATGCCAAACAAAGAACTCCACCGGGAGGATCCCATGTCAACGGTCATGTCTCCAGATCAAACTGGGCGGAAGATGACGCCCAGGTCCATGGTGGGCTGGGGGGCCGTGGCCGTTGTCGGCGCGGTCTGCTGGACGGTGTTGGCTTTGGTCCGAGGCGAGAATGTCTCCGCCCTCTGGATCCTGTTCGCCGCGCTCTCGTCGTACGCCATCGCCTATCGGTTCTACTCCCGTTTCATCGCCTACAAGGTGCTCGGTGTCGACAACACCCGTGCCACACCGGCCGAACGCCTCCAGAACGGCGCCGACTACGACGTGACCGACCGGCGGGTGTTGTTCGGGCACCACTTCGCGGCGATCGCCGGCGCTGGTCCGCTCGTCGGTCCGGTGCTGGCCGCGCAGATGGGCTACCTGCCGGGCACGATCTGGATCATCGTCGGCGTCATCTTCGCCGGCGCTGTCCAGGACATGGTGG
>DATCNE010000047.1:0-34827 GCA_036565395.1 Dermatophilaceae bacterium | reverse complement strand
GCGGCCTCGTCGCCGCGCTGTGCACGGGCGAGGACGCTGGCGAACTCCTCGCCGATCACACCTGAGAATACCAGTCAGAACCGGCCTGCCCCCTGAGCCGAACAGCAGCGTGGTCGGCCTGTCGGCGGAGAATTCAGCCGGTCGGGCGAGGCTCCGCTCAGAACCGTTCGGGGGTCAGAGGTCGTCGCGCTGACCGTTTCGGGTGAGCGACCAGGCGTCCTCGCCGCCCTCGTCGCCGCCGCCCTCGTCCTCGTCGTCAACCTCGTCGTAGCCGTCGGGTGCCAGCGACTCGCGGGTCGGCCCGCCCAAGGGCACCCTGGTGGCCGCCATGGTGGCCGGATCGGTGGTGGGCCGTGGTGACGACATGGGGTTCGGCATCGTGGCACCGTCGTCCAGATGGTCGAGGTGGTCGCCGGTCGTCGGGGCCTCACCGTCATAGATGGGATCGACGTCCGGAACGTCGTCGCCGCGCATCAGGGCCAGCGTGGTGTCCAGGTCGTCCAGCCTGACCAGGACATCGCGAGCCTTCGAGCCCTCGGAGGGGCCCACAACCCCCCGGGACTCCAGCAGGTCCATCATTCGGCCGGCCTTGGCGAACCCGATACGCAGCTTGCGCTGCAGCATCGAGGTCGAGCCGAACTGCGTCGTGATGACGAGCTCGGTGGCCTGCAACAGGATGTCCAGGTCATCGCCGATGTCGTCCTCGACCATCTTCTTGGCCGCGACCACCATGACGTCCTTGCGATAGTCCGGCTTGAGCTGGCCGCGGACGTGCCTGACGACCGCCTGGATCTCGGACTCGGTGACCCATGCGCCCTGCACGCGAATCGGTTTGGAGGTTCCCATCGGCAGGAAGAGCGCGTCACCCTGCCCGACCAGCTTCTCGGCGCCGGGCATGTCCATCACGACCCGTGAGTCGGTGACCGACGAGGTGGCGAACGCCATACGGGAGGGCACGTTGGCCTTGATCAGACCGGTGACGACGTCGACCGAGGGACGCTGCGTGGCCAGGACGAGGTGTATGCCGGCCGCCCGCGCCAGCTGGGTGATGCGCACGATCGACTCCTCGACGTCGCGCGGCGCAACGATCATCAGGTCGGCGAGCTCGTCGACGATGATAAGCAGGTACGGGTAGGGCGCGATGACCCGCTTGGACCCCGGCAGCGGTTTGATGGCGCCGGACTTGACCGCCTTGTTGAAGTCGTCGACGTGCTTGAACCCGTACGCGGCCAGGTCGTCGTAGCGGGTCTCCATCTCGCGAACCACCCACTGCAGCGCCTCGGCGGCCTTCTTCGGGCTGGTGATGATCGGCGTGATGAGGTGCGGAATCCCCTCGTAGCCGGTCAGCTCGACCCGCTTGGGGTCCACCAGGATCATCCGCACCTCGTCCGGCGTCGAACGCATCAGGATCGAGGTGATCATCGAGTTGACGAAGCTGGACTTGCCGGAGCCGGTGGCGCCGGCCACCAGCAGGTGCGGCATCTTGGCGAGGTTGGCGATGACATAGCCACCCTCGACGTCCTTTCCGACGCCGACGACCATCGGGTGCGAGTTGCCCCGCGCCGCCTGGCTGCGCAGCACGTCGCCGAGGCTGACCTTCTCGCGGTCGGCGTTGGGGATCTCGATGCCGATCGCCGACTTGCCGGGGATGGGGCTCAGGATGCGGACGTCCGCCGAGGCAACGGCATACGCGATGTTCCTGGAGAGCGCGGTGACGCGTTCGACCTTGATGCCGGGACCAAGCTCGACCTCGTAGCGCGTGACCGTCGGGCCGCGGCTGAAGCCGGTGACCTGCGCGTCGACGTCGAACTGGTCGAGCACCTCCGTGAGCGCATCGACCACCGCGTCGTTGGCGGCACTGCGCTTCTTGTGCGGGCTGCCGGGCGCCAGCAGCATGGTGTCGGGCAGGGTGTAGGTGATGTCGCCGGCGAGGGAAAGCTGTTCGCCCCGCCGCGGTATCGGGGTGGTCGGCGGTGCCTCGAGTGGCGCCTTCGCGTTGGCGAACGTTCCCCCTGGTTGGGCAAGGCCAGCCGCGCCGGATCCGGGGGCCAGGACGCCGGGTGCGGTGGGTCGCTTCTCGCCCGGTCGGAACGCCGCGTCAGCCTTGGCCTTCGCCACGATGGCGGCCTGTCTGAACGCCTCGTCACCGTCGAACGGTCCTTCGCCGAGGGGTCCGGGGCGGCGGCGCGTCCGGCCTTTGCCGACGAGCGAGTCCTCATCAGCCGCAGTCTCGGTCGCCCGCGGACGGCGCAACACCCAGTCGCGCAGGTCGCGCAGGCGGGTGGGAATCATGTGGACCGGCGTGGCGGACATGACCAGGACTCCGAAGACTCCCAGCAGCAGAAGCAGGGGGACGGCGCCCCACGTTCTGATGGCAGCGACGAGTGGGCTCGAGGCCAGGAAGCCGATGATGCCACCGGCGTCGCGCATCTTGAGCGCGCCGTCGGGCGGGCTGGGCAGACCGGCGGAGATGTGCACGAGACCGGCTGCGGCGAACGTCAATGCCGTCGTGCCGATCGTGATGCGGTTCGTCGAGGCCGAGTCGCCCGGCGCCCGCAACAGCCGGATACCGAGCAGCAGCAGGGCGATCGGGACGGCATAGGCCACGCGGCCAAACGTCCCGGCGACGACGGCATGGATGACATCGCCGGCCATCCCCTTGAGCCCCCACCACTCACGGGCCGCGACCACGACGGTGAGGCCGAGCAGGAAGAAGCCGATGCCATCACGACGATGCTCCGGCTCGAGCTCGCTGGCACTGCGCCCTATCCGCCGGACCGTTCCGCCGGCAACATGGGCCATGCCCATCCAGGTGCCACGAACCGCTCTCACCGGCCACGGAAGGTCCCCGCGCCGGGCCCTTGCCCTGGACCGTGACGACCTCGCCGCAGGTCTGCGCTGTGCCGGCCGGCCGTTGCGCCCGTTGGCAGGGCTTGATGAGCCGGCGCGTCCCGAGGACTTCGGGCGCGCGACAGGAGAAGACGTACGACTCGACACAGTTCGCAGGTTACGCGAAAGACACTCCGGTATCACGCGTCACACGCGTTCCGGTGAGCACCAATCGCCACCCACCACCAACGGCCACCACCTTGACCGAGAAAGTCTGGGCGGCCGGCTTGGAAACTACGCGTCGATGACGATCGGGATGATCATCGGCCGGCGGCGCAACCGGCCGCCGACCCACGTGCCGACCGTCCGCCGGATGACTTGTTGCAGCTGGAAGGAGTCGGTGACCCCCTTGCTCGCGGCATCCGCCAGAGCCTGCTCCAGCTTTGGCAGCACCTGGTCGAAGACGTCTTGGTCCTCGGCAAAGCCACGCGCCTGGATCTCGGGGCCGGCAGCGATCTTTCCGGTCGCCGCGTCGCGCACCACGATGATCGTGATGAAGCCCTCGTCGCGCAGGATGCGGCGATCCTTCAGCAGAGCCTCGGTCGTCTCACCCACGGATGAGCCATCAACGTAGACATATCCGCAGGGCACCGCGCCAACGATGTTCGCCTCGCCCTTGATGAGGTCGACGACCACACCGTCCTCCGCCAGAACCACCCGTTGGCGCGGGACGCCCGTCTTGACCGCCAGCTCGGCGTTGGCCACGAGATGGCGCCACTCGCCGTGCACCGGCATGACGTTCTTCGGCTTCACGATGTTGTAGCAGTAGACCAGCTCACCGGCGCTGGCGTGGCCGGAGACGTGAACATGGGCATTGCCCTTGTGAACGACATCGGCGCCCAGGCGCATCAGTCCGTTGATGATGCGATAGACGGCGTTCTCGTTGCCGGGGATCAGCGAGGACGCGAGCAGGACGGTGTCGCCCACTCCGACCTCGATCTGGTGGTCCCGGTTGGCCATCCGTGACAACGCGGCCATCGGCTCACCCTGCGATCCGGTGCAGATCAGGACGATCTTGTTGTCCGGATAGTCGGTGAGCTTCTTGAGGTCGACCAGGGTGTCCGCGGGCACCTTGAGGTAGCCGAGCTCCTCGGCTATGCCCATGTTGCGCAACATGGAACGGCCGACCATGGCGACCTTGCGGCCGCTGTCGTGCGCCGCATCGAGCACCTGCTGGACGCGGTGGACGTGAGAGGAGAAGCAGGCGACGATGACCCGGCGGCTCGCGTTGCGAAATACGGTCTCGATAGCAGGGGTGATCTCGCGCTCGGAGGTCGTGAAACCGGGCACCTCGGCGTTGGTCGAGTCGGTCATGAACAGGTCGACGCCCTCCTCGCCGAACCGGGCGAACGCTCGCAGGTCCGTGATGCGGCCATCGAGGGGCAGCTGGTCCATCTTGAAGTCGCCGGTGTGCAGGATCGTGCCGCCAGGCGTGCGGATGAACACCGCGAGAGCATCCGGGATCGAGTGGTTGACCGCCGCGAACTCGCAGTCGAAGACACCCAGCTTCTCGCGCTGACCCTCGGCGACCGTGAGGGTGTAGGGCTTGATCTTGTGTTCCTTGAGCTTGGCCTCGATCATCGCCAGGGTCAGCGTCGAGCCGACCAACGGGATGTCGGCCTTGAGGCGCAGCAGGTAGGGGATGGCGCCGATGTGGTCCTCGTGCCCATGGGTGAGCACGATCGCCTCGACATCGTCCAGGCGATCCTGGATGTACTCGAAGTCGGGCAGGATCAGGTCGATGCCGGGGTGGTGGTCCTCGGGGAAGAGGACCCCGCAGTCAACGATCAGCAACCGTCCTGCGTGTTCGAAAACCGTCATGTTGCGACCGACCTCGCCCAGACCGCCGAGCGCGATGACGCGGACGGCGTTCTTCGCCAGCTTGGGCGGGGAGGTCAGCTCGGGATGGGGATGGCTCAATTCAGTCCTGACTTCTGGAGACCCTCTCGCAGTTGGGCGAGCTGGTCGGTGGTGGCGCTGACCAACGGCAGACGCACGGTGTCCGAGGAGATGACTCCCCGATCGTGCAGTGCGGCCTTGACGGTGATCGCGCCTTGGGTGATGTGCATGACGGCATTGACCGCGGGGATCAGCTGCCGGTGGATCTCGATGGCTCGCGCGAGATTGCCCTGAGCGACAGCGGCGACCATCTCGGCATACTGCGGGCCGGCCACGTGGCCCACGACGCTGACCATGCCCACTGCGCCCTGGGTGAGGTGCGCGAGGTTGAGGGCGTCGTCGCCGGAGAACCACAGAAGATCGGTCTGTGACATGACCTCGCTGGCGGCGAAGAGGTCGCCCTTGGCGTCCTTGACGGCGACGATGCGAGGATGCTCGGCCATTCGCAGCAACGTCTGGGTGTGGATCGGTGTTCCGGTCCGGCCCGGGATGTCGTAGACCATCACCGGCAGGTCGGTCGCGTCGGCCACCGCAGTGAAGTGCGCGAGGACGCCTTCTTGCGGCGGCTTGTTGTAGTACGGCGTCACGACCAGCAGGCCGTTCGCGCCCGCCCTGGCCGCGGACCGGGCGCTCTCGATCGAGTGCGCGGTGTTGTTGCTGCCAGCGCCGGCGATGATGTGGGCACGATGCCCGACCGCCTCGACGACAGCCCGGACGAGGTCGATCTTCTCTGCGTCGGTCGTGGTGGGCGACTCGCCGGTCGTGCCGTTGACGACCAACCCATCGTGCCCGTTGTCCATCAGATGAACAGCCAGCTCCTGAGCGCCGACCAGATCGAGGGACCCATCGGGGTTCATCGGGCTGACCATTGCCGTGAAGACTCGGCCAAAGAGGGGCGTACTGGACATGGGGCAACGATATCGCCCTCACCATCATGTCCGAGAACAATCATCGATCATGTCCGAGAACAATCCCCGCGATTCCTTGCGGTGCTACGTTGCATTCGTGCGCCAGTATCTGGACCTTCTCAGCCACGTCCTCGAGAACGGGACTGCCAAGAACGACCGCACCGGCACCGGCACCCTGAGCGTCTTCGGACATCAGATGCGCTTCGACCTGGCGCAGGGTTTTCCGGTCCCGACAACCAAGAAGCTGCACATGAAATCGGTCGTCGGCGAGCTGATCTGGTTCCTCCGAGGCGACACCAATGTCCGTTGGTTGCAGGAGCATGGCGTGACGATCTGGGACGAGTGGGCCGACGAGCACGGTGAGCTCGGCCCGGTCTATGGGCACCAGTGGCGCTCGTGGCCGACGCCGGACGGCCGTTCCGTGGACCAGATCGCCACGGTGATCGAGTCCATCCGCACCAACCCCGACTCGCGTCGGCACATCGTCAGCGCCTGGAACGTCGCCGACATCGAAAGCATGGCCCTGCCGCCGTGCCACACGATGTTCCAGTTCTACGTCGCCGACGGCCGACTCTCCTGCCAGCTGTACCAACGCTCGGCGGACATCTTCCTCGGTGTGCCTTTCAACATCGCCTCGTACGCGTTGCTGACGATGATGGTCGCGCAGGTGTGTGAGCTCGAGCCGGGCGACTTCGTCCACACCCTCGGTGACGCGCACCTCTACGTCAACCATCTCGACCAGGCCCGGCTGCAGCTGACGCGCGAGCCCCGGGCACTCCCCCAGCTGCGAATCAACCCTGATCGCAAGGACATCGACGACTTCGTCGAGTCCGACGTCGAGCTGATCGGCTACGACCCACATCCCGGCATCAAGGCGCCGATCGCCGTATGACGATCACCTTGCTTGCCGCTGTGGGCGCCAATCTCGTGATCGGGCGTGACGGCGAGATGCCCTGGCACCTGCCGCAGGATCTCGTACATTTCAAGGCCACCACGATGGGTCACACCATGGTGATGGGACGCAAGACCTACGACTCGATCGGCCGCGCGCTGCCGGGTCGTCGCACGATCGTCATGACCAGTCAGCGGGGTTGGCACGCCCCCAGTGTCGAGGTCGCACACTCGCTGGCTGAGGCTCTGGCGCTGGCCGGACCGACCGAGGTGTTCATCGTCGGCGGAGGCGAGGTCTATCGACAGGCCATGCCGTTCGCAGACCAGATGATGCTGACCGAGATCGAGCAGTCACCCGAGGGCGACGTCCTCTTCCCCACGATCGATCCCGACCACTGGCGCGAGACCGTCCGCGAGGCGCATGACGGCTTCGCCTTCGTCACCTACGAACGCAAGCGCTGACCCGGCCTTCCGGCCAAACCTCGGGACGGTGCAGACCCGGACCGTGCAAACCTAGGGACGGTGCAGACCCGGACCGTGCAAACCTAGGGACGGTGCGGGACACAAACCCTAGGGTAGGTTTGGCGGGTGGGTCAGGCGTCGTAGTCCAGCGCGACCGTCGCCGTGATCGGGTGCGACTGGCAGGCCAGCACGATGCCGGCAGCAATCTCCTCAGGCTCGAGGGCGTAGTTGCGGTCCATCCGGACCTCGCCCTCGACCACACGGGCCCGGCAGGTGCCACACACCCCGCCGGTGCAGCTGAAGGGCGCGTCGGGCCGGGCACGCAGCGTCGCGGCCAGAATCGTCTCGTTGCGGGACGGCATCTCGATCACCGTCGTGCGGCCGTCGAGGTTCACGGTGACCACAGCCTCAGCGGGCGCTCCAGGCGCGGTCACGACAGGCTCGACCGGGGCCACAGGCACTTCCGAGACGTCGACGTGGAACACCTCGTGGTGGACGTGATGCGGATCGACCCCGAGGTCGGCGAGAAGTCCTTGGGCACCTTCGACGAGACCGAAGGGGCCACACAGATACCACTCGTCGACCGTGGGCACCGGCACGATGGCGCCAAGGATGCGCTCCAGCCGCTCGCGGTCGATCCGGCCGTTGAACAGCTCGACGTCCTGAGTCTCGCGGGAGAGGACGTTGATCAGATGGAACCGGTCCGGGTATCGGTTCTTGAGATCCTCGAGCTCCTCCAGGAACATGATCGCCGTCGTCCGCCGGTTGCCGAAGATGAGCGTTACGCGTGAGGCAGGCTCCTCGGCCAGGGCCGTCGAGAGCAGGGACATCACCGGAGTGATGCCCGACCCTGCACAGATGGCGACGTGATGCCGTATGCCGTCCGGTTGCGTTGCGCAGGTGAATCCGCCCAGAGGGGTCATCACCTCGATCTTGTCGCCTGCCGCGACGCTGTCGTTGATCCAGTTGGACATCAGCCCACCCTCGACTCGAGCTGCAGCGACGCGAAGTTCCTTGCGCTGCAACGCACCCGGCCGCGATCGGCAGATCGAGTAGGACCGCCTGACGTCTTGGCCGTCGACGGTCGCGCGCAGCGTGAGGTGTTGTCCCGGCTCGAACACGAACTCGTCGGCCAGGTCGTCAGGAATGGCGAACGAGATGGCGACCGCGTCGTCGGTGAGTCGCTCGACGTCAGTGACGTTCAGGGTGTGGAACCGGGCCCGGTGTCGCGCCGGCTTGGTGATCAAGGAAGCCATCAGATCGTCTTGAACTCATCGAAGGGCTCACGGCATTCGTTGCACCGGCGCAGCGCCTTGCACGCCGTCGAGCCAAACCGCGAGATTTCATGTGTGTCAAGCGAACCGCAGAGCGGGCAGGTGACACGACGAACCGTGAGGCTGACGCTGACCGGCTGCGCGACGACGTCGGATCGTTGATCGGATCGTTGATCGGAATGCCGCGCCGGAGGAGCGATTCCGAACTTGCGCAGTTTGTCGCGGCCTGTCCCGGACATCCAGTCGGTTGTCCACGCCGGACTGAGCCGGGTCTGCACCGTCGCGGCGTATCCCGCACTGCGGGCTACGTGCTCGATGTGCTGACGGATGGCATCCATCGCCGGGCACCCGGAGTACGTCGGGGTGATCAGCACATTCACAGTCCGGGCCCGCTCGTCGACCAGAACCTCGCGCAGGATGCCGAGATCCTCGATCGTGATGACTGGCACCTCGGGGTCAGGGATGGCGGCGATGGCGGCGCGCAGGTCCATGGTCGAACTCGCTGTTGCGGCTGCTGATGCCGTCGCCGTTCCGGCCGCTGTCTCCGGCGTCGGCGAGCTCACCACGAGGCACCCGGGTGTGAGCGAGCAATGTGTTGCATCTCGGCGAGCAGGTACCCCATGGGGCGTGAGTGGACACCCTCCCGACCGCTTCGCGAATGCCAGGTGGGGTCGGCAGGAAGGGCCAGCGTGGCCCGGTCAACCACCAGCGAGACATGGCCAAAAGCCTTGTCCCACAAGGAAGACGGCAACGTGCCCACTCCGGCCTGGGCGGCTGCAACGCTCACCACGTCATCCTTGAACAGCTCAGAGACATAGGGCGCGACCCGCTCGAGCGCCTCCTGCATGCGGACGTGCGACGTGGCAGTCCCGTCGCCGAGACGCAGCACCCACTGTCTGGCATGGTCGCGGTGGTAGTCGACCTCCTTGACGGCCTTGACCGCCACACCGGCGATCGTCTCGTCGCTGGAGGTGACCAGCCCGGCATACAGCTCGCACTGATAGGAGGCGAACCACAGCATCCGGGCCATCTCGAAACCGAAGTCTCGCCGCTCCTGCTCGACCAGGTGAACGTTGTGGAACTGGCGTTCGTCCCGAAGGTAGGCCAGCTCGTCCTCGGACCGGCCGGTGCCATCGAGCTCGCCGGCCCGGGTCAGCAGCACTCGGGCTTGGCCGAGCAGGTCGAGACCGATGTTGCCCAGCGCCATATCCTCCTCGATCTGTGGCGCGCGGGTAATCCACTCGCCAAGCCGTTGCGCGTAGATGAGAGCGTCATCACCGAGCTGCAGACAGTATGCCGCCGCAACCATGGCCCCGGTGGTGTCAATCGCATTCTCGCTCAAAGGTATTCGACATCCTCGGGCACGTCGTAGAACGTGGGGTGGCGATAGACCTTGTCGGCCGCGGGGTCGAAGAAGGAGTCACGCTCGTCGGGGCTGTTCGCCGTGATGTCAGTGGACCTGACCACCCAGAGGGAGACGCCCTCCTGGCGACGGGTGTAGATGTCCCGCCCGTTACGAAGCGCCATCTCGGCGTCAGGGGCGTGGAGAGAGCCGACGTGGACATGCGAGAGACCGCGCTTGCCGCGTACGAAGACCTCCCACAACGGCCAGCTGCGTTCGGTCGAGTCCCCTTTGACTGCAGGCGTACTCATGCGACGTACCCCTCCTGCTGGGCGCGGACCTTCTTGGCGGCATACGCGTTGGCGGCTTCGCGCACCCACGCTCCCTCGTTGTGGGCACCGACCCGATGCTCGATCCGTTCGGCGTTGCAGGCTCCGTCACCCTTGATGACACGCCAGAGCTCGCTCCAGTCGATGGCACCGAACTCCCAGTGCCCCGTTGCATCGTTGAACCTCAGGTCGGGATCGGGCAGCGTGAGTCCGATCTTCCGCGTCTGCGGAACGGTCATGTCGACGAACTTCTGACGCAGGGCGTCGTTGCTGAAACGCTTGATGCCCCACGCCATGGACTGCTCGGTGTGTCCTCCCGAGGTCGACGCGTCGCCGGTGTCCGGAGGTCCTAACATCATCAACGCCGGCCACCACCAACGGTTTACGGCGTCCTGGGCCATGTCCTTCTGCGCTTGGGTGCCCCGCATCAAGGTCCACAGGATCTCGAATCCCTGTCGCTGGTGGAACGACTCCTCCTTGCAGACACGGATCATCGCGCGGGCATAGGGACCGTACGAGCAACGACACAAGGGCACCTGGTTCATGATCGCGGCCCCGTCGACCAGCCAGCCGATGGCGCCGTTGTCAGCCCAGGTCAGCGTCGGATAGTTGAAGATCGAGGAGTACTTCTGCTTGCCGCTGTGCAGCATGTCCAGCAGCTCGGCCCGGTCGATCCCCAGCGTCTCGGCCGCGCTGTACAGGTAGAGCCCATGCCCGGCCTCATCCTGAACCTTGGCCATCAGGATGGCCTTGCGGCGCAATGACGGCGCCCGACCGATCCAGCTGCCCTCCGGCTGCATCCCGATGATCTCGGAGTGCGCATGCTGGGCGATCTGGCGTATCAGCGTCTTGCGATAGGCCTCCGGCATCTCGTCCCGCGGCTCGATGCGCAGATCAGCAGCCAACATTGCCTCGAAGGACGAGCCGCCATCTGGACGCTGAGCGAAAGCCGTCGCCGACGCCGCCACAGCGTCGTCGATGTCCCCGGACTCAGCGGCGTTCAGCGGCTCATCGGGGTTGATGAAGTCATTGCCATACATCCGGACAGTATGTCCACGCGTGACGTACACCCGCAACGATGAAGTAGCGGTGCCACATCGGATCGGATGGCAGGATGGCCGCGTGCCCCAAGACCACAGCCACCCGCACTCCGTCGCCCACGACCACGGGCACACACCTGCGACCGGTCAGGTCGCTGACGCCAGCGCCAGGATCGCCCGCCCGAGCGACGCGCCCGCGGTCGGAATGGTCCAGGCAGCCGTATGGCGCGCCGCGTACGCCGACGTCCTGCCGCGCGACGTGCTCGAGCAGTTCGACGGCCCCAGCTTCGCGCGCGTGTGGCGCGACTCGCTGAACACCCCCCCCAGCCCTCGTCACGTGCTGCTGGTGGGCTGCGCCGGTGAGCAGGTCGTTGGCTTCGCGGCCGTAGGCCCGAGCTCCGACACCGACGCAACCGACACCTCGGGCGAGGTGCTGGCCTTCGGTGTGCATCCGGATGCCCGACGTAGCGGTCACGGCTCGCGTCTGCTCAACGCCGCGGTGGATACGTTGCGGGGCAAGGGTTTTGACACGATAAGCACATGGATCCTTGCCAAGGACGAGGCCACTCGGGCGTTCCTGTCGGCAGCCGGCCTCTCGCCCGACAGCGCCTTCAGGGATCGGGTCGTCGGCGCCGATGGGGCGGTCGCCCGCGAGGTGCGGCTGACCGCCCACCTGGCACAGGACTGACCTCACCATCCGATGGACGAAACCCTCCTCGATGGTCAGCGCCGCAAAGAAGTGCTGCGCCAGTGCCTGTCGGTCGGCGTCGCGACCGGCACCTATGGCATCAGCTTCGGCGCCCTCTCGGTGGCGGCCGGCCTCAGTCTGTGGCAGACGATCGCGCTGTCGGCCCTGCTCTTCTCAGGCGCCTCGCAGTTCGCGGTGGTGGGCATCGTCGCCGCTGGCGGCTCGGGCGCCGCGGCCGTCGCAACCTCGACCCTGCTCGGCATGCGCAACGGCCTCTACGGCCTCCAGATGTCACGACTCCTCGGGGTGCACGGCCTGCGCCGGGTGGCTGCCGCCCAGCTGACGATCGACGAGTCGACGGCAGTGGGGGTCGTCCAACCCGAACGGTCAGCGCAGCGTCTTGGGTTCTGGGGCACCGGACTCGCGGTGTACGTGATGTGGAACCTGATGACCATCGTCGGCGCGGTCGTGGGCAACGCGCTCGGAGATCCCAAACGGTTCGGTCTCGACGCCGCCGCACCGGCCGCCTTCTGCGCCCTGCTCTGGCCACGACTGAAGCGAGGTGACGCCCGCGCGGTGGCCGCCGTCTCGGCCGTCATCGCACTCGTGGTGGCCCCTCACGCGCCGGCCGGCATACCGGTGCTGGTTGCCGCGCTCGCTGCCATCGTGGCTGGCCTGCTTCCGCAAACGAGAGGGTGAAGGAATATGTGTGTCAGGACGCCGATAATCCTTCGCGATAACGGCTCAACCGACGCGGCGGCCTCCTCATGACGCTCTGGACCACCGTCCTTCTGGCCAGCGGGCTCGCGTTCGCGCTCAAGCTCCTCGGCTACGTGGTGCCGCACCACGTTCTCGACCGCCCGGTCGTCTCCAGGGTGACCGCGATGTTGCCCGTTGCTCTGTTGTCGGCCCTGGTGGCGGTGCAGACGTTCACCGGCCAGGGAGGTGTGTTCACCCTGGACGCACGCGCAGCCGGGGTCGGTGTCGCGGTGGTCGCACTCCGGTTCCGAGCGCCGTTCCTGCTCGTCGTGGTGTTGGCGGCAGCGACAGCCGGGATCCTCAGGGCTCTCGGCTGGGGCTGATCCGCAAACCTGGGGACGGTGCGACCTCAGGCTCAGGCCCAGGTCGTCGCCTCGCGCTCGAAGCGCTCTCCCGTCTGCACCGGAACCACACAGAAGACCAGCCCCCCGGGGTCCTGCATGATCGAGAACTCCTGCTTGCGCTCCATGACCGTGGCACCGAGCCCGGTCAGCCGATCGATCTCGGCAGGCAGGTCATCGGTCTCGATGTCGAGATGGATCCGCGCGGGCGTCCCCCTGCCGAGCCGCTGGACCTCCAGGTTGAGGCTGCCGATGGTGCCGATCGCGGTGTACGGCCCGTCCTCGTCACGGGTCGGAGCCACCCCCGTGACACCCGACCAGAAGGCGAGGGCCGCGTCGTGCTGCTCAGCGTGGTCGATCAGGACGATGCCGATCCGGCTGCGATGCATGCCGCGAACACTATCCGGGGTTGTGCGTCAATGAATCGTTGTGCTGCAACCAGATCAAGCCAACCCAAGGTAGCTCTCGAGCCCGACCGTGAGCCCCGGGTGGTCGGCCACCCGGCGAACACCCTCGAGGACGCCGGGCATGAAGCTGACCCGGTCGAACGAGTCGTGCCGGATGGTCAGCATCTCGCCCAACGCCCCGAACATGACCTCCTGGTGGGCCACGAGGCCACGCAACCGCACTGCATGCACCGGTATGCCGTCCACCCGCGCGCCGCGGGCTCCACCAGGATCAGAGGTGGTGGCGTCGGGGACGGAGCTGAGATCGGCATCCCGACGGGCCTGGGCGATCAACGAGGCGGTGCGAGCTGCTGTGCCCGACGGAGCGTCGACCTTGTCGGGGTGGTGCAGCTCGATGATCTCGACGGACTCGTAGAACCGCGCAGCCTGTTGGGCGAAGGACATCATCAGGATCGCGCCGATGGCGAAGTTCGGCGCAATGAGCACCCCGACCCCAGGCTTGCCGATCAGCTGCGAGCGCACTGCTTCGAGCTTGTCCGTGGTCCAGCCGGTCGTCCCGACCACGACATGCGTCCCACGTTCGAGGCAGTAGGCAACATTGGTGGCCGCGACGCCAGGCACCGAGAACTCGACGACGACGTCCGCGGCACCGAGGTCCCCGAGGTCGTCGCCCTGGTCGTAGCGGCCGACCAGCGCGAGGTCGGGCGCGGCCTCGACTGCGCGGCATACCTCGGAACCCATGCGCCCTGCGGCGCCGATGACAGAGACCTTGATGACTGGGTTCTTGATCGCGTCACTCACCCGCTCAGCCTAGTGAGACCGACCCGACCGCGACGTAGCATCATCGACAACCACGCGACCAGGCCAACCATCCCGAGAGCTCGTCGCCGATCCAGGGAGCGCTCGATGCTGCCGAAGCCGACAGGCGCTGCGGTCCGGCTGATTCCGCCCGTCGTCTACTTCGTGCCGTTCGCAGTGATGTGGGGGCTGCACTGGTGGCGGCCCTGCACGATCCCGGGCGGCAGCGCTCTGACCGTGCTCGGACTGGCCCTGATCCTCATCGGCGTTGCCCTGTCTCTCTGGGCGGTCGCCACGTTGATGCGCGCTGGCACGACTTTCATCCCGTGGGAGCAGGTCACGGCGATCGTTTCCACCGGGCCGTTCAGGTTCAGCCGCAACCCGATCTACCTCGCCGACGCGATCGCCTACCTCGGTGGCTCCCTGCTTATCCACAGCTGGTGGCCGTTGCTGGTGCTGCCGGGGATCCTCCTGGTGATACGCCGCAAGGTGATGGACCCCGAGGAGGCCTACCTCACCGAACGATTCGGCGACGCGTACCGCGAGTACCAGCGCCGCGTCCGCCGTTGGCTCTGACCCGCCCACCGGCCTCGTCGCCCAAGCCGTTGGCTGGTTTGTTACACCGTTACGGCCGGGCGGACAGGCAACGGTGAAACAAACCGGCTAACGAATACCGACCGCGAACGCCGGAGCCCGGCACACCCCTGCGGGCGCACCGGGCTCCGGCGTTCAACCAGACTCAGTCGTTCAACCGGACTCAGGCCTCGGAAGGCTCCGAAGACTCGTCAGCCTTGGCG
Organism: Dermatophilaceae bacterium; assembly: GCA_036565395.1. Taxonomy (GTDB): domain Bacteria; phylum Actinomycetota; class Actinomycetes; order Actinomycetales; family Dermatophilaceae; genus UBA4719. The sequence goes on along the minus strand of DATCNE010000047.1, from coordinate 20,003 downwards.
GCGTCGCCAGCGGCAACGTCCTCAGCCATGACCGCGCCGAGGGAGAGCTTGCCGCGGGGGTCGATCTCCTTGAGCTCGACCTGGATCTTCTGGCCGATCTTCAGGACGTCGTCCACCGAGTCGATCCGCTTGCCACCGACGAGCTTGCGCACCTCGGAGATGTGCAGCAGTCCGTCCTTGCCCGGGAGCAGGGAGATGAACGCGCCGAACGTCGTGGTCTTGACCACGGTGCCCATGAAGCGCTCGCCGATCTCGGGCATCGTCGGGTTGGCGATGGCGTTGATCATTGCGCGGGCGGCTTCGGCCGACGGTCCATCGGTCGCACCGATGTAGATCGTGCCGTCGTCCTCGATCGAGATCTGCGCACCGGTCTCATCCTGGATCTGGTTGATCATCTTGCCCTTCGGGCCGATGACCTCACCGATCTTGTCAACGGGAACCGTGACGCTGATGACGCGCGGGGCATACTCGCTCATCTCATCCGGGGTGTCGATGGCCTCGGCCATGACGTCCAGGATGTGCAGGCGAGCGTCGCGGGCCTGGGTCAGCGCGCCGGCCAGCACGGAGGCGGGGATGCCGCCGAGCTTGGTGTCGAGCTGGATGGCCGTGACGAACTCGCGGGTGCCGGCGACCTTGAAGTCCATGTCACCGAACGCGTCCTCGGCACCGAGAATGTCGGTCAGAGCCGCATAGCGCGTCTCACCATCGACCTCATCGGAGACCAGACCCATCGCGATACCAGCGACGGCCGCGCGCAGCGGCACACCGGCGTTGAGCATCGACAGGGTGGACGCACAGACAGAGCCCATGGACGTCGAGCCGTTGGAGCTGAGTGCCTCGGACACCTGACGGATGGCGTACGGGAACTCCTCGCGGGTCGGCAGCACGGGCATGAGCGCACGCTCAGCCAGGGCGCCGTGACCGATCTCGCGACGCTTGGGGGAACCGACGCGGCCGGTCTCACCAGTGCTGTAGGGCGGGAAGTTGTAGTTGTGCATGTAGCGCTTGCGCGTCTCCGGGGAGAGCGTGTCGAGCATCTGCTCCATGCGCAGCATGTTCAGCGTGGTGACACCCATGATCTGGGTCTCGCCGCGCTCGAAGATCGCCGAACCGTGGACGCGGGGCAGGACCTCGACCTCGGCGCCGAGGGCGCGGATGTCGGCGAGGCCACGACCGTCGATACGGACCTTGTCACGCAGGATCCGCTGGCGGATGAGCTTCTTCTGCACCGCGCGGTATGCCGCGGAGATCTCCTTGTCGCGGCCCTCGAACTTCTCCGCGAGATCGCCCTGGACAGCAGCCTTGATCTCGTCGATGCGGTTCTCGCGGTCCTGCTTGTCGGCAATCTGGAGCGCCGAGGTCAGGTCGCCGGAGACGGCACCTTCGACGGCACCATAGACGTCGTCCTGGTAGTCCAGGAACACCGGGAAGTCCTGAACCGGCTTGGCGGCCTTGCCCGCGAGCTCGGTCTGTGCCTGACACAGCACCGCGATGAACTTCTTGGAGGCCTCGAGGCCCTCAGCGACGACCGACTCGGTCGGTGCGCCCTGGCCCTGAACCTTGACCAGGTCCCAGGTGGACATCGTGGACTCGGCCTCGACCATCATGATCGCCACGTCCTCGACACCATGCTTGTCGGTGACGACGCGGCCGGCGACGACCATGTCGAACACCGACCGCTCGCTGTCGGCGAAGGTCGGGAAGGCAATCCAGCTGCCGTCGATCAGCGAGACGCGGGTCGCGCCGATCGGGCCGCTGAACGGCAGTCCGGAGATCTGCGTCGACGCGGATGCGGCGTTGATGGCCAGCACGTCGTACTGGTGATCGGGGTTGAGTGCCAGGACCGTGATGACGACCTGGACCTCGTTGCGCAGACCCTTCTTGAAGGTCGGGCGCAGCGGTCGGTCGATCAGACGGCAGGTGAGGATGGCGTCGGTGGAGGGGCGACCCTCACGACGGAAGAAGGAGCCGGGGATCTTGCCGGCGGCATACATGCGCTCTTCGACATCGACCGTCAGCGGGAAGAAATCGAACTGTTCCTTGGGGTGCTTGCCGGCCGTGGTGGTCGACAGCAACATGGTGTCTTCATCGAGGTAGGCGACAACTGCGCCGCCGGCCTGCTTGGCCAGCCGCCCGGTCTCGAACCGGACGGTGCGGGTGCCGTATGAGCCGTTGTCAATGGTGGCTTCGGCGAACTGAATCTCTGGACCCTCCATGGGGTCCTCCTTTTCTCTAAAACTGCCGTGCATCGTCGTTGTGCACGCGCTTTCAATACGTTGAGCATTTTTCTTCGGGCAGGGCACCGCGTGTGGCGGGACTCCCTGGGGCGGTGAAACTGGTTGCCCCGCTCTCAAACGAAAGAAGCGGCTCCCTCACGTGACGTGGAGGGGGCCGCTCCATCGGATGGAACGATTATCGGCGCAAACCGAGGCGTTTGATCAGCTCGCGGTAGCGAGTGACGTCGGTGGCCTCGAGGTAGCGCAGCATGCGCTTGCGGCGGCCGACCAGCAGCAGCAGGCCGCGGCGGCTGTGGTGGTCGTGCTTGTGCTCACGCGAGTGCTCGGTAAGGTCGAGGATGCGACGGGTGAGCATCGCGATCTGAACCTCGGGGGAACCGGTGTCGCCCTCTTTGGTGGCGTACTCGGTCATGATCTCGGCCTTCACGGCAGTGTCTAGGGGCACGCAGTATCTCCTTGGTTTTTTCGTTGCGCGGTGCCTTGGGGCAGGTTCACCCAGGCTCTCTGTCTCCGCGGCCGGTTGCACGGCACGATCAAGATACCAGCGGCGCAGGTCACCGTCCTAATCGCCCGTCATGTACAAATTGGGGACACGATGTGAAGGAGAAGGACTCATGAAGGTGCTCGTCGTGAAGGAGAAGGACTCATGAAGGTGCTCGTCACCGGCGGGGCGGGGTTCATCGGCACCAACTTCGTCCTGCGCACCCGGGCGACCCGTCCCGACTGGCAGATCACCGTGCTCGACGCGCTCACCTACGCCGGTTCGAGAGAGAACCTGGCTCCGGTCGGCGACCAGATCGAGTTCGTCCACGGGAACGTCGCCGACGCCGACCTGGTCGACCGACTGGTCGCGGACGCCGACGCCGTCGTCCACTTCGCGGCCGAGTCGCACAATGACAACTCCCTGGACGACCCGTGGCCATTCATGGAGTCCAACATCATCGGCACCTACCGACTGCTGGAGGCGGTCCGCAAACACCACGTGCGGCTCCACCACATCTCGACCGACGAGGTCTACGGCGATCTCGAGCTCGACGACCCGAGCCGCTTCACCGAGCAGACCCCGGTCAACCCCTCAAGCCCATACTCAGCCAGCAAGGCCAGCGCCGACCTGCTGGTACGGGCGTGGATCCGCTCCTTCGGCATCGAGGCCACGCTGTCCAACTGCTCCAACAACTACGGCCCCTACCAGCACGTCGAGAAGTTCATACCCCGCCAGATCACCGGGATCCTGCAGGGCGTCAAACCCAAGCTGTATGGCGCCGGCGCCAACGTCCGCGACTGGATCCATGTGGACGACCACAACGACGCCGTCGTGACGATCCTGGAGAAGGGCCGGCTCGGCGAGACCTATCTCATCGGCGCCGACGGCGAGCAGAACAACCGCCAGATCGTGGCAATGCTGCTTGAGCTGATGGGCAAACCGGCCGACTGGTTCGACCTGGTCCCGGACCGTCCTGGCCATGACATGCGTTACGCCATCGACTCCAGCAAGCTTCGGGCCGAGACGGGATGGGCGCCGAAGTACCAGGACATCAGAGCCGGGCTCACCCAGACCATCGAGTGGTACCGCGCCAACGAAGCCTGGTGGACCCATGACAAGGAACGCACGGAGCGGGCCTACCAACGCTTGGGTCGCTGAGAGCCTGGGCTGAGACGCAGGGCTGAGAGCCAGAGTTGAGTCTCAGGGCCGAGTCTCAGGGCCGACTCTCAGGGCTGCGACCGGATCGCCTCGTAGATCTGGCGGACGGCGGGAGCGGATGTCTCGGCGCCGGTGCCGGCCTGTGAAACCACAACGACGACGGCGTATTTCGGCTTGTTGGCCGGGGCGTAGCTCACGAACCACGACGTGGTCTGCTTGCCGAACACCTCGGCCGTTCCGGTCTTTCCGGCAATTGGATAGCTCGCCAGCGGGAAGCCGGCAAAGGCCGTCTTGGCGGTCCCGTCGGTGACGACTCCGCGCAGTGCCGAGTGCAGGAACGTCAGCATGCTCGAGCTCAGCCCGACCTGACCCCTTGCCTTCGGCTTGATGGTCCGGACCACCATGCCGTCCGGCTTGGCGAAGGCGGCGGCAACCTGGGGCGTCCACAGCGTCCCGCCATTGGCGATCGCGGCATAGGCCGATGCCATCTGCAGCGGCGTCACCGCAACATCGCCCTGCCCGATCGCGAAGTTGGCCGCGTCTCCCGCCCGGAACTGGAAGCCGGTCTGGCAGTTCTCGACCGCCAGAGCCTTGAGATAGACGGCCCTCGTGGGATCGGTCCGGGCCACGTCCGGATAACCGGTCACGGCTCTGGCACAGGTGTCGACCTTGGTGTCGTCCCAGTTCTGCTGCTTCCACGCCCTGTCCGGGATCCGCCCAGAGGTCTCCCCGGGTAGGTCGATGCCCGTCCGAACGCCGAGCCCATAGTCCTTCGCCATCGCCACGAAGGGGTCTCCGGCGTCGGACTTCGCGGCCAGTCCTCCCTGCGAAAGCCAGGACCTGTAGGCGAACTGGTAGAAGATCGTGTCGCAGGAGATGACGAGGGCGGTGTGCAGGTTGATCACGCCGTGGGCCGTGGACTCATAGTTGTGGAAGTCCCGGTTGCCGACCCGGAAGCTGGCACCACAGTTGTACGTCCCCGACAGGCTGTTGCCGGCATTGATCGCCGCCGGCAGGGAGATCGCCTTGAACGTCGAGGCCGGGGAGAACACCGAGGACGTCAGCCGGCTGACCAACGGAGTGCCCGCCTTGGCATCGGTCAGCGCCGCGAGGTCGCGCACGCTGATCCCCCCGGTCCAGAGCTCCGGCCGGTATGACGGGTAGCTCGCCGCCGCCACCACGGCTCCGTTGGTGACGTCCATGACCACGGCCGCACCCGAGTCCGCCGCCCATCCACGAGAGCGCGCGGCGGTGATCGCGTCGGTCAATGCCTTCTCGCTGGCTGCCTGGATGGGCGCGCTGAGGTGCGTGATGACATCTAGACCGGGGATGGGGCTGGTGGCCGAGATCTGGCCTGTGACAACACTTCTGGGGTCGATGGAGACCGTGGTGCGGCCGCTGACGCCACGCAGCACGACGTCGTACTGTGCCTCGAGACCGGACCGTCCGACCAGATCCGTGTCGGCGATCTGTCCTGCTGCGCCGTTGACATCGGCGACGGTGGCGCGATCGAGATAGCCCAGGACGTGGCTGGCCTGCAGCCCATCAAGGTGCGGGTAGTGGCGAACGGGTTGGGCACCGACTCCGATCCCGGGGAAGTTCTCGGGCTGCTCGAGCAGACTCAGGGCTCGCTGCGGGTCGACTCCCTGGGCGATCGGGATGGGTTGGTACGGCGAGCCGTTGAAGCAGAGAGGCGCCTTGGGCGCACCCGAGGTTCCGCACAGGTACGTCTTGCCCCAGAGCTGGGCGAACGGCATACCGAGCAGTGCGGCGACCCGCCCGATCAGGGCACGCCCGCCATCCTTGGCAGATAGCAGGGCCGACCTTTCGACGGTCACAAATGCCGCAGACGTGTTGTCTGCCAGAGGTTTTCGCGCCGCATCCAGAATCCGGCCGCGGACCGCAGGCTGGACGACGACTCGGGTGTTCACCTGGGTCGCCGCGAGGGCATAGGCATCGTGCTCGCCGATCTGCACCACAGTCAGCCGCGCGAGCAACGTGCCCATGAGCACGATGACGAGGACGACAAACACCCATAGTCGGACCTGGTAGGAACGGCGGGCGGCCATGGGAAGACTCATGCCATACGCCGACGAACAAGCCCGCGTTCGGCCCTGATCAACAGCGGTACGACTGCCAGGCCCAGTGCCGTCGTCAACACGACCGACCAGCCTGCCCCGGCCCATGGAACGGGCCAGCCACTCGTCATGTCGCGCAGGATGCCAACGGCTGCAACGGTGCTCGCTGCTGCAAGCGTGGCAAGCGCCGGCAGTGACGCCGACCGCCCGCTGTCGCGATGCCAGAGCCCCGCCGCCACCCCCGCGGCGGCGTAGGTCAGGGCCGCCATCCCGAGCGCCGGCGTTCCGGGCGGCATGAGGTCGACCACCCAGCCGGCACCCAGTCCGAGGAGGGCACCTTTGGCGGGACCACCGAGCAGCGCGCCCGCCACGACGACGAGAAGGACCAGATCGGGGCCGACAGATCCGAGCCGCGGGAGAACAACTGCGGACAAAGCCGCCGTGAGCACGACCAGGGCGGCCCGCAGCAACGAGAGCAGGCTGACCCGCGCCCTCACTTGCCCGACCCGAGGGACGGGGCCCTGGCGACGGACCGTGGCGTGGAGAGGACCACTGCGACCACGTCCAGCGCCTTGGTGTCAACGATCGGTTCAACGACTGCGGTGAAGGTCAGCTGGCCCCGGTCCGGATCGAGCGATACCAGCGTCCCGACGGGAATGTCAGGGATGAACGGACGCCCGCCGACGCTGCCCAGGGTTGTGACCGTGTCGCCCACCATGACGGTCCCCTGCTCGAGCATGGTCAGGCTCAGGCGGCCTGGGGCGCGTGGTGGCGCGCCGACCGGCGAGGTGGCTGACACCGAGCCGAGCCAGCCCCTTGTGCCGACCCGGACTCCGATCGTGAGGTCGCGGTCCCCGACGACGAGCACGTCCGAGGTCCAGGCGGCCACGGCGATCACCCTGCCCACAAGACCGGCGCCGGCGATCACGGTCAGGTCCTTGGTGACACCGTCGCGGTATCCGACGTCGATCGTGACCCGTCGCCCACCCGACGATGACTCGGTGGTGGACGACTGCGCGGTGAATGCGACGACGCGTGCGGCCAGGAGCTGGGCACCCTTTGCGGCGGGCGAGGCCAGGACCGACGTGACCTCCCGAGCCTGCTGCACCGTCGCGGCATCCTGCCCACGCGCTCGCTCGAGCTCGTCCCGCTCACGGGTCAGTCGTGTGACCTCGTCGTCGCGCCCCGCCGCCAAGGCGCGCTCGAGAGGCCCGAATGCCGCTGCCGCTCCGGTGCGCAGGAAGGACGTCGACCCCGGGTGGGAGAGGTCGAGTCCCAGAAAGAAAACCGTCGCGACGATCAGGACCACGAGGGTCCGCTGCCTGTGACGCTGGTTCAGAGGGCGAGGCTGATTCAGACGGCGAGGCTGGGTCACGACAGGGGCTCAGAACCGTTGCGAACCAACGAGAACACGTTCGAGTGAGCCAAACTCCTCAACACAGCGACCGGAGCCTCGGACAACCGAGCGCAATGGGTCCTCGGCGACGCGCACCGGCACCCCGAGCTCATGTCGCATGCGTTCGTCCAGCCCGCGAAGCAATGCCCCTCCACCTGTCAGCACGATCCCCCGGTCGAGGATGTCGCCGGACAGCTCGGGAGGACACACGTCCAGCGTGCTGCGCACCAGCTCGACGATCTGCAGGACCGGGGTCTCGATCGCGCGGCGCACCTCTGGCGAGGAGATGGTGATCGTCTTGGGAAGGCCTGTCACGAGGTCCCGCCCACGAACGCGGGTGCTGAGCTCCTCTCGCAACGGGAACGCCGAGCCGGCACAGACCTTGATGTCCTCAGCGCTTCGCTCACCCAGGAGCAGGGAGTACTCGTTCTTGATGTGGCTGATGATCGCGTCGTCGATCTCGTCGCCACCCAGACGCAGGGACCGGGAGCTGACGATGCCACCCAGGCTGATGACCGCGACATCAGTTGTGCCGCCACCGATGTCGACCACCATGCTCGCCGCGGCATCGTTGACCGGCAGGTCGGCGCCGATTGCCGCCGCCATGGGCTCCTCGATGACATAGACCCGGCGAGCCCCCGAACGGGTCGCGGCGTCCTCGAGTGCCCGACGTTCGACACCCGTCACCTGGCTCGGCACGCAGACCACCATGCGGGGCCGGATCAGACGAGAGGGCCTGACCTGGTCGATGAAGTAGCGCAACATCCGCTCGGCCACGTCGGCGTCGGAGATGACTCCGTCCTGCAGCGGGCGGATCGCGTGGACGTGTCCGGGGGTGCGTCCGAGCATCTCTCTGGCCGGCCGACCTGCGGCGACCAGGCGGCCCGTGCCGGCCTCGATCGCGACCACCGATGGTTCATCGAGCACCACCCCGCGGCCCCGTTCGTAGACCAGGGTATTGGCGGTGCCGAGGTCCACGGCGAGGTCTCTCCCGAGAACCGGCCATCCGCGCATACTCGCGATCGTACGTTCCGCACCCCGTGCTCACCGGTGCCTCGGAACCGTGTCGCCGACCCAATTCCGGTATGCCGTTCACGCCGTTTCACGTCGTGGGCCGACATTCGCTCGGGCCGGGTGAAGCCGGTGTCCAGGAGCTCAGCGGGGTTCCAGTGCCGTGACCACGCTGCTGATCTTCTGGACCAGACGAAGTGTGTCGGCTATCCGACGGAAGCCGTGATGCTCGTAGAACGTGGCGGCGTCCTCGTGAAGAGCGTCGACCACCACGAAGCGTGCCGCGACGAGCTCTGTGGCCGCAACCACACGCGTGAGAGCATCGGCCAGGAGGGCACCGCCGAGGCCCTGGCCCTGAAGACTGGCATCGATCGCGAGGCGGGCCAACAAGACCGCGGGCACCTCGGCCGGGCTACCACGACCGATGACCTTTGGCAGGTCGTCGCGAGCCAGGCGGTGTCCCGCGAGCGAGTAGTACCCCACGACCACGTCTTCATCAGCCCGACACCACACGAAGGTTCGCGCGACCCGCCTGGCCTCCGCCCCGGCTGCATGATCTCGCAACCAGGCGTCGACCGTGGGCTCACCCGAATTCAGGGAGTCGAGCTGATGCCGCGCGGGGTCGAGTGGTTCGGATCGAAAGACCACTGCTCAGGTTGAACCAACGACGTCGCGGGCCCGCTGGGCCGCGCGACCCAAGGCCGCCGACGGCTCGGCCGGGGTCTCCAATGCGGAGATGAGCTCGTCGTAGAACGTGGCGGGCACCCGCGTGAAGGCTTCGTGCTCGGCCAGAACCTGCTCGGCGCGCTCCTCCACCGCTGAGCGCACGAAGTGGCTGACGGGCATGTGCAACAAGGCCGCCGCGTGTTCCACGCGAGACTTGCTCTCGGGTCGAACCCGGACCTCGAGCCGCGCGCTCACGGTTGCCATGACACCCACCCTTTCTGTACGACAAATGTACGTACAGAAATGGTATTGGTCAAGTGAACCTCTTCCTCTCGATGAGCGACACCGTCGCCGGGGAGATTGAACCTCCGCGTCACCGGGTCCGTGTTGCTCATTACAGGTCTGCCCATACGATCCCAAGGACAGCCGCCGGTCAGCTCGTGCGGCCAGCACCGTCATCACTCATAGGAGGACTCATGCCAAGAATTCGCGCCATGGTCGGCACTGCACTCACCGTGTCGGCGCTTGTGCTGATCCCGTCCACCGCCGCGTCCGCGCACGTTCACGGAATCACGCCGCTGAGGTGTACCCCCGCCCCTCCCAATGCGGGCGCCAACCAGACCAACGAGACACCCGCCTCGTCAACCAATGGGGGTCCGATCTCCAGCGTCATCCCGATCACGATGGGTGGCAATGTGCCGTTCCACGGCGGCGGCTTCGACGCGGCCGTCTGCACGCCCTGAACCTGCCGCGGGACTACTGCCGCGGGGACGACTGACTCAGCTGTCAGAAGCCAGCGTTTCGCAGCATGAAGTCACGCTCGGGGTCACGACCCATCGTCGGGTCCGGGGGCGGTTCCGTCTCCTGGGTGGCGATCATGTCCTCAGGCCGGATGCGTTCCGGCAGCTTTCGGAAGCGTGCGGACGACCGTGCGGACGACGCCGACTCGCCCTGGTCGGACGCTTTCGATGGCTCAACCATGACGTTCACCTCAATAGCCTTAATAGACAGTGTCGAGCGAAAGCAGTCGTGGGCGCAAGGTGAGCCAAGACTGCCAAGCCGTGGCTGGCCCAGAGCCGAGAGCGAGGGACGCCCGGCGTATCAGCAGCACGGCGACGGCTGCCATGCTGTCCACATGACGGACCTCTTCCCCAGTGACCTTGAAATCGGCCGTGCGGCCACCCTGCTTCCCATCGAGGAGGTCGCGGCCTCGGCAGGCATCGCGGCCGAGCACCTGGAGCGTTACGGCACGTATATCGCGAAGGTCGCGCCGACCGCGCTTGCCGCAGTGACCGACCAGCCGAAGGCGAAATACATCGTCATCAGCGCGGTGACGCCCACGCCGTTGGGTGAGGGAAAGACCACCACGTCGGTCGGGCTGGCCCAGGCTCTGGCACTGCTCGGGCACCGGTCGATGCTGTCGCTGCGGCAGCCATCGCTCGGTCCGACGTTCGGCATCAAGGGCGGCGCGGCGGGGGCCGGCTACAGCCAGGTCGTGCCGATGGAGGCCGTGAACCTGCACCTGACCGGCGACTTCCACGCGGTCACCTCGGCGCACAACCTGCTCACCGCCATGGTCGACAACCACCTGCACCACGGCAACGAGCTCGGTATCGACACGCGCACGATCGCCTGGCGACGGGTGATGGACGTCAACGACCGCGCCCTGCGCAACATCGTCGTGGGCCTCGGCGAACGGATGGATGGCGTGCCCCGTCAAGCAGGGTTCGACATCACCGCTGCGAGCGAGGTGATGGTGATCCTGTCGCTGTCGACCTCTTTGCAGAACCTTCGCGAACGCCTCGGCCGCATCGTCGTCGGTTTCACGTACGCCGGCCTGCCGGTCACCGCGGAGGATCTCAAGGCGGCGGGCGCCATGGCGGTCATGCTGCGCGACGCGATCAAGCCCAACCTGTTGCAGACGTTGGAGCACACGCCGGCCCTGATCCATGCCGGGCCCTTCGGCAACATCGCCACCGGCAACTCCTCGGTCGTCGCCGACCTGCTCGGCATCCGCACGTCGGACTACCTCCTCACCGAGGCCGGCTTCGGTGCCGACATGGGCGCTGAGCGCTTCTTCAACGTGAAGTGCAGGGCGTCCGGGCTGAAGCCGGACGCGGCAGTGCTCGTCGTCACCGTGCGGGCACTGAAGACACACTCCGGTCGCTATCAGGTCGTCGCCGGCCGCGCGCTCCCCCCGGAGATGCTCGAGGAGAGTCCCGAGGACGTCCGGCTCGGCGCCCCGAACCTGCTGCGCCACATCGAGATCGTGCGTCGCTTCGGGGTGGCACCGGTGGTGGCCATCAACGCCTTCCCAACCGACCATGACTCGGAGCTCCAGGCCATCATCGACATCGCGACCGAGGCTGGCGTCCGGGTGGCCGTCACCCGGCACGTCGCCGACGGCGGCAAAGGTGCGCTGGAGCTGGCTGCGCTCGTCGTCGAGGCAGCGAACGAGCCGAACTCGTTCCATTACCTGTACGAGCTCGACGCGCCGCTGGTCGACAAGATCGAGAAGATCGCGACGCAGATCTACGGCGCGGACGGCATCGACCTGTTGCCGTCGGTGAAGAAGCAGCTGGCGCGGTTCGAGGTGCTGGGCTACGGGGAGTTCCCGGTGGTCATCGCCAAGACGCACCTGTCCCTGTCGTCCGATCCGACCCTGAAGGGCGCCCCGACCGGCTGGCGGATGCCGGTGCGCGAGGTCCGGGCGGCTGTGGGCGCCGGCTACGTCTACGCCATCTGTGGCGAGATGCGCACGATGCCCGGGCTGAGCAAGCACCCGGGCGCCGAGCGGATCGACATCGACGAGGACGGCAACATCGTCGGCCTGTCCTGAGGCGTTGGGGCCGATAGTTGATGTAGCAGATTGCCCGGAGTAGTTTCGCGGGATACCCACCGAGCCCGAAGAGGTCCCTACCCGATGCTCAGCGACGTATCCCAGCGGCACGCCCCCTGGTCCCCAGATGTGGCGCTGGAGGCGATCGGTGCGCATGCCGCGCAGCGAGGACCGCTGCTGCCCGTGCTGCATGCCCTGCAGGAGACCTTCGGGTATGTCGACCCGCGTGCGGTTCCGCTCGTCGCAAAGGCGCTCAACCTCTCGCGCGCCGAGGTCTATGGGGTGCTGACCTTCTACCCGGATCTGCGCTCGACCCCGCCCGGGAAGATCCGGGTCCAGGTATGCCGCGGCGAGGCCTGCCAGTCGGTGGGTGGGCACGCCCTCGCCGAGCACGCCACCAGCTCTCTCGGCATCGACTTCGGCGGGACCACGGCCGACGGGTCGGTCACACTCGACGAAGTCTTCTGTTTGGGCAACTGCGCGCTCGGACCCACCGTCACCGTCGACGGCCGCCTCCACGGCAGGGTCCTGGCCGCCGATCTGGATCTGCTGCTGAGCAACAGCGTCGTCAACAACGCTGAGGTCAACAACGCTGACGTGAGCGGTGACCGGACATGACCACCGTCTATGTCCCCCGAGACTCCTCGGCCCGCTCCGTCGGTGCCGACCGTGTTGTGGCCGCCATCGAGCTGGAGGCAGCCCGACTTGGCTCACCGGTCGAGGTCGTTCGCAACGGCTCGCGCGGGATGATGTGGCTCGAGCCACTGGTCGAGGTGGTGAGCGCGCGGGGTCGGGTGGCCTACGGCCCGGTAACGCCGGACGACGTCGCCGGCCTCTTCGCCGCGGGCTTCCTCGACGGCGATACACACGAGCTCGGCCAAGGCCTAACCGACCAGATTCCCTGGCTCGCGGAGCAGGACCGCCTGACCTTCAGCCGGGTCGGCGTCATCGACCCGCTGTCCACCCAGGACTACCTGTCGCACGGTGGGCTTTTTGCCCTGCGACGGGCGTTGACGATGACCCCGCAACAGATCTGCGACGAGGTCACACAGTCCGGTCTACGCGGCCGCGGTGGGGCGGGCTTCCCGGTCGGGGTGAAGTGGCGCACCGTGCTGGACGCCCCGGGCTCCCCGAAGTTCGTCACCTGCAACGCCGACGAGGGCGACAGCGGGACGTTCGCGGACCGGATGCTGATGGAGGGCGACCCCTTCATGCTCATCGAGGGGATGGTCATCGCCGGGATCGCCGTGGACGCCCACGAGGGCTTCATCTATATCCGCTCGGAGTACCCCGACGCGGTCGCGACGATGCGCGCAGCCATCGAGACGGCATACCAGGCTGGCTGGCTCGGTTCGCGAATCCTGGGCAGCGAGCACGGGTTCGACCTGGAGATCCGCGTCGGCGCGGGCGCCTACATCTGCGGTGAGGAGACCGCGATGCTGGAGAGCCTGGAGGGCAAGCGCGGCGTCGTCCGTGCCAAACCGCCACTGCCTGCGATCGAGGGACTGTTCGGCAAACCGACGGTCGTCAACAATGTGCTGTCGCTGGCCAGTGTCCTGGTGGTTCTCGCGCACGGAGCCCAGTTCTACCGCGACTTCGGCGTCGGCCACTCACGGGGCACCCAGGTCTTCCAGCTGGCCGGCAACGTCGCGCGCGGCGGGATCGTCGAGACCGCCTTCGGAATCACCTTGGGACAGATGCTCGAGAGGTTCGGCGGGGGCACCATCTCAGGCAGACCGGTCCGGGCCGTTCAGGTCGGCGGTCCCCTCGGGGCCTACCTCCCTCCCGCGCAGTTCGACCTCCCACTGGACTACGAGGTCTTCGCCGAGGCGGGGGCGATGATCGGCCACGGCGGCATCGTGGTCTTCGACGACAGCGTCGACATGGCCGTCCAGGCCCGCTTCGCCATGGAGTTCTGTGCGACAGAGTCCTGCGGCAAGTGCACCCCCTGCCGGGTCGGCGCCATCCGCGGTGTTGAGGTGATCGACCGGATCGTCGCCGGCCAGCAGATCGCCGCCAGCGTCGTGCTGCTGCAAGACCTTTGCGAGCTGATGACGGACGGATCGCTGTGCGCCATGGGTGGACTCACCCCGATGCCCGTGCGCAGCGTGCTGCAACACTTCCCCGAAGATCTGGACCGATCGGAAGGTGCCCGGCCATGACTCTGCTCAGGGAACCCGACCACGGCACTCCCGCCCGTCCCGCTGCGGTGGACGCGGAGCTGGTGACTGTCCACGTCGACGGCATACCGGTGAGCGTGCCGGCCGGGACGTCGGTCATGCGCGCGGCCGCACTGGCCGGCGTCGACATCCCGAAGCTGTGCGCGACCGACTCCCTCGAACCCTTCGGCTCCTGCCGGCTGTGCCTGGTCGAGATCGAGGGCCGCAAGGGCACCCCCGCCTCGTGCACCACCCCGTGCGGTCCGGACATGATCGTCGCCACCCACTCCCCTCGCCTGGCACGGCTGCGCCGCGGGGTGACCGAGCTGTATCTGTCCGACCACCCGCAGGACTGCCTGACCAGCGGCGCCCACGGCGAGGATGGCGAGGATGGCGAGTGCGAGCTGCACGGCATTGCGGCGACGGTGGGTTTGACCGACGTGCGCTACGGATTCGCGGGCAAGAACCACCTCGACGCGGCCAAGGATGAGAGCAACCCCTACTTCACCTTCGACCCCGCGGCCTGTATCGCCTGCTCGCGCTGCGTCCGCGCCTGCGACGAGGTGCAGGGCACGTTCGCACTGACGATCGCCGGTCGCGGATTCGGCTCGATGGTCTCGGCCTCCGCAGGTGAGTCGTTCATGGCGTCAGAGTGCGTGTCGTGCGGCGCCTGCGTGCAGGCCTGCCCGACGTCGGCGCTGCAGGAGAAGACGGTCATTGAGCTTGGATCACCGAACCGCGCGGTGCTGACCACCTGCGCCTACTGCGGTGTGGGCTGCTCGTTCAAGGCCGAGCTGCGTGGTGACGAGGTCGTCCGGATGGTGCCGGCCAAGGACGGCGGAGCCAACGAAGGCCACTCCTGCGTGAAGGGCCGGTTCGCCTGGGGCTATGCCTCCCACCGGGACCGCCAGCTGTCCCCGATGGTGCGCGAGTCGATCAACGACGAGTGGCGGCCGGTGTCGTGGGACGAGGCGATCGCCTACGCGGCCTCGCGGCTCACCGCCATCCAGGCAGAGCACGGCGTGAAGTCCATCGGAGGGATCACCTCCTCGCGCTGCACGAACGAAGAGGTCTTCGTGGTGCAGAAGATGATCCGGGCGGCGTTCGGCAACAACAACGTCGACACCTGCGCCCGGGTGTGCCACGCCCCGACCGGCTACGGGCTGAGCCAGACCTTCGGCACGTCGGCCGGCACCCAGGACTTCAAGTCGGTCGAGCAGGCTGACGTCATCCTGCTGATCGGGGCCAACCCCACCGATGGGCACCCGGTGTTCGCCTCCCGGATGAAGCAGCGGCTGCGCAAGGGCGCCGCGCTGGTGGTCGTCGACCCGCGTCGTATCGACCTGGTGCGCAGCCCCCACGTCGAGGCGGCACATCACCTGCAGCTTCAGCCAGGAACGAACGTCGCCATGGTCAACGCCTTCGGGCACGTGGTGGTCACCGAGGGACTGGTCGACCGGGACTTTGTCGCGCAACGGTGCGAGGACGACTCGTTCGCCCAGTGGGAGGAGTTCATCGCCCGCCCGGAGAACAGCCCAGAGGCGACGGAACAGATCACCGGAGTGCCCGCCGAGCAGGTCCGCGCCGCGGTTCGGCTGTACGCCACCGCGCCGAACGCGGCGATCTACTACGGCCTCGGGGTGACCGAGCACAGCCAGGGCTCGACCATGGTCATGGGCATGGCGAACCTCGCGATGGCCACCGGCAACATCGGCCGTGAGGGCGTCGGCATCAACCCACTGCGCGGGCAGAACAACGTGCAGGGCTCGTGCGACATGGGCTCCTTCCCCCACGAGCTGCCTGGTTACCGTCACGTGGGCGACGACACCGTGCGCGAGGTTTTCGAGCAGGTGTGGGCTCGCACACTCGACGCCGAGCCCGGGCTGCGGATCCCCAACATGCTCGACGCGGCCATCGCCGGCAGCTACCGCGGCATGTTCATCCAGGGCGAGGACATCGCGCAGTCGGACCCGAACGTCAAACACGTCAAGGCCGCCCTGGCATCTCTGGAGCTGCTCATCGTCCAGGACCTCTTCCTCAACGAGACCGCCGCTTTCGCCCACGTGTTCCTCCCCGGCACCTCGTTCCTGGAGAAGGACGGGACGTTCACCAACGCCGAACGGCGGATCAACCGGGTCCGCCCCGTGATGGAGCCGAGGTGCGGCAAGCAGGAGTGGCAGGTGGCCTGCGAGCTCGCGACGGCCATGGGCTACCCGATGCACTACGACCGCGGCAGCCAGATCATGGACGAGATCGCCGCCACGACCCCCACCTTCGCCGGGGTCTCGTTCGCCAAGCTGGACGAGGTGGGCAGTCTGCAGTGGCCGTGCAACGACTCGGCGCCCGACGGCACGCCGACCATGCACGTCGGCGGGTTCGTCCGCGGCAAGGGGCACTTCGTGGATACGCCGTTCGTGGCGACCGACGAACGCACCAGCCGCAAGTTCCCGTTGATCCTCACCACCGGGCGCATCCTCAGCCAGTACAACGTGGGCGCGCAGACCCGCCGGACGCCGAACGTGCAGTGGCACGGCGAGGACATCCTGGAGCTCCACCCGCACGACGCCGAGGAGCGCGGCATCGTCGACGGGGCCGCTGTGGCGATCATCAGCCGCGTGGGCCAGACGGTGCTTCGAGCCCGGATCGCCGACCGTATGCCGCAGGGCGTCGTCTACACGACGTTCCACTACCCCAGCAGCGGCGCCAACATCGTCACGACGGACTACTCGGACTGGGCGACCAACTGCCCCGAGTACAAGGTCACCGCAGTCCAGATCGCGCCGACGTCGCAAGAACCCGTCAGCGAGCAGGCGCCCCAGGACCTGGGCATGGTGCTCCGGTGAGCGACCCCGCAGCCCTGGTGCGCATGGTGAACCAGATCGCCGCCAACGTGGCCCACCACCCGCATGACCAAGCGGTGGCCGAGATCACCAAGCACCTGCGCGCAACCTGGCCGTTGTCCATGCGCTCGGACCTCGTCGCGTATGTCGACGGAGGTGGGCTCGAGCTGACTTCGCTCGCAGCCGCAGCCGCAGAGCAGCTACGAGTCGGCGACGCCAAGCCCTGACGCCGTTCCGACTGGCCCCGTTGGAACTGACCCGGTTTCGGCAGCCCCCTGTCCGACGATGCGTTCGGACCCGGCATACAGCACCATCGAGCTCCCACGCAGGAACGCAACGAGGGTCATCCCCACCTCTGTGGCGAGCTCTGCGGCAAGGGACGAGGGCGCCGAAACCGCTGCCAGCAAAGGGATTCCGGCCATCATGGCTTTCTGGGTCAGCTCGAAGCTCGCCCGCCCCGACACCATCAGGACGGTGCCACGCAGCGGCAACCTGTCTTCCTTGAGCGCCCAGCCGATGACCTTGTCCACCGCGTTGTGTCGCCCGACATCCTCACGGATCACGAGCATCTTCCCGGTCACGCCATCGAACAACCCGGCCGCGTGCAACCCGCCGGTCTTGTCGAACACCGCCTGTTCGGAGCGCAGCGTCGCCGGGAATGTGGAGAGGAGCGCGGCGTCGATCCGCAATGCGTCATCCCGCACCTCGTATGCCGACTGGGTGCGCACCGCATCGATGCTCGCCTTGCCGCACAGCCCGCACGAGCTGGTCGTGTAGAAGGACCGTTCCAGACTGGGGTCGGGCGGCGCGACACCAGGCGCCAGCGTGACATCCAGAACGTTGTAGGTGTTGAGGCCCTCTTCCGTGGCGCCGGCGCAATATCGCACGGTGCTGAACTGCTCGCCGCGCGTGATGACGCCTTCGGAGACGAGGAAGCCGGCGGCGAGGTCGAAGTCGTGGCCAGGCGTTCGCATCGTCACCGCAAGCGGCCGGCCACCGACGCGAATCTCGAGCGGCTCCTCAACAGCCAGCAGATCCTCCCGCGCCACTGAGGAACCGCCCGCCGCTGAATCACCCAACGTCAGGCGGATGACTCTTCGGCGGACAGTGATTCTGCTCATCCGTACAGACCTAACAGTTGTGTGGAACTACCGCAAGCGGCAACTCACTCGGCATGAGATCCGGTGCCCGAACCGTCGTTCGCTACCATCTGGTGACGGCGACGACGAAGGGGAGAAACAGTGGGCTCGACGGTAGTGGTGACGGGAGCAGCTGAGCAGGTGGCTGCGGTGTCGACAGCCCTGAGAAACGCAGGCGCCGAGGTGATCGCGGTCGATGATCTGGGAACGCTGGACACGGCCGTCGCCGGCCTGGCACCCGGCTCGCTGGACTGCTACGTGCAGCTGCCCGTGCATGTCGCAGCGCGCGGCAACGCCGTCATCGACCGCGTACGCAACTTCCTGGAGGACGGGCTGCTGGCCCGGTTCACCGCCGCCTCCACGATCTTGCCGGCTCTGTCGGACGATGGCCGAGTCATCCTCGTCGGGGGCAACACTCCCGGCGAAGCGTCGGCACCCGATGACCAGAGCGCTCGACTGGCGTTGCTGGACGTCCTCGCCCACGCCATCCAGGCTGACAAGTCGACGACGAGGATCAGGATCCGACGGCTCCCCAACACCGAGTCGGCCGAGCAGATCGCAACGGTGGCCCTGGGCGGCGAGCCGACCCGAGAGGAGGCGCTGGCCGACCTGCAGGCCCGCGAACCGAAGATGAGCTTCGACGACTTGCGGATCGAGGTCATGGGGCTGGTCAACGGCCAGTTCTGACCCCGCCGTCAATATGGTCGACATTGACTATCGACAAAGTCGCTCACACGGCCTCATAGTTGCAAGCAAGTTCCGCCTACAAATGCATACCCGGAGGTTCGAATGACGCGTCGAGGCGTGCTGGCCATCACGAGCGCAGCCATAGTCCTGTTTTCAATGCTCGCGGGCGCCTCGCCCGTGGCCGCCGGATCGGCTAGCGGCGCAGCGCACAACAAGCGGGTATGCGCCGCGACACCAGCTGGTTATGCCGCGTGCCACTCGCGCGTGGTGACCGATGCGAACCTGCACCCACTTGCCACGACCACGTGGGGGAATCGCGGGTACTCCCCGGATCAGCTGCGGGCTGCCTACGGGCTGACCACGGACTCGACCACCAAGGTGGCGATCGTCGACGCGTATGCCAACCCCAACGCCGCGCCAGACCTCGCGTTCTACCGCGCCGCGTTCAATATCGGCGGCACCGGGACCTTGACCCAGTACAACCAGACCGGCGACTCGATCTCCACGGTCAGCGGCAACGTCGGCTGGGGCCAGGAGGAGATGCTCGACCTGGAGATGGTCTCGGCGATCTGTCCGTCCTGCCAGATCATCTACGTCGGAGCCAACTCCAACTCGTTCAACGACCTTGCGACTGCCGTCGACCAAGCCTTCAGCCTGGGTGCGAAGGTCATCTCCAACTCCTACGGCGGTAGCGAGTTCCGCAGCGAGTCCCTCATCGCCGGCCACTACAGCCACCCCGGGGTCGCGATCACCGTCAGCTCCGGCGACAGCGGCTACGGCGTCCAGATACCGGCGGCGTTCAACACCGTCACCGCGGTCGGCGGCACCACCCTGACCCTCAACGCCGACGGCCTCACCCGCGCCAATGAGACCGTCTGGAGCGGTGCCGGCAGCGGCTGCTCGGCCTACATCGCCAAACCCGCCTGGCAGTCCGACGGCGCCACCTGCGCGCGCCGGACCGTGGCCGATGTTGCCGCCGATGCCGACCCGAACACCGGGGTCGCCGTGTATGACAGCTACGGCAGCACCGGCGGCGCCAACTGGTACGTGTTCGGCGGCACCAGCGTCGCCGCTCCGATCATCGGAGCCGTCTATGCCCTGTCCGGCATCACCTCCGGCACCACGTCTGACGTTCCGGCAGCAGAGTTGGCGTACACCAACGCCGGATCGCTGTTCGACGTGACCAGCGGCAGTAACGGGCGGTGCGTACGCGGCAAGAACACCAGTAGCGCCTACCTCTGCACCGGCGGAGCTGGTTACGACGGACCGACCGGCAACGGCACCCCGTACGGGAGCAAGGGCCTCAGCG
>DATCNE010000046.1:0-8746 GCA_036565395.1 Dermatophilaceae bacterium | reverse complement strand
GACGGCAAGCTCGAGGACGCAGCGCGCGAAGCGGAACAGATCAAAGCCTTCCGCGACACGTGGGAGCTCGGCATCCACTCCTACCTCTCGTACCTGCGTGACCGGCTCGTGGTTGCAAGAGACCTGCTCACCGAGAGCGGGAGTTTGTTTCTCCAGATTGGCGATACAAATCTGCACTTAGTGCGCAGCCTGCTGGATGAGGTGTTCGGGGCCGACAACTTCGCCGGACAGATCTCATATCGAACGACCACGGGCGCAACCGGTGACCTTCTCGGGGGCACAGTCGACTATGTGCTCTGGTACGCAAAGACGCGGGAGCGGGTCAAGTACCGACAGCTATACCGAGAGAAGCAGGTGGGTGGAGTCGGCTCCGGTGCGTACGTCTATCTCGACACCGTGGAAGGGCGGCGACGGATGACCCTGGCCGAGCGCCGCGACCAGTCGAGTCTCGACCCGGCGCGGGTGTTCCGTCTGGACAACATAACGAGTCAGAGCGCTGGGCGGGAGAAGGGCGAGGGCGCTGCATCTTGGTTCCCTGTAAGTCTGGACGGGCGCATGTTCCGACCGACCGCGCAAAGTCGTTGGAAGACGAATGAGGCCGGGATGCACCGCCTCATGCTCGCGGATCGACTTGGCGTAGCAGGCAACACGCTTTCCTATGTCCGCTTCATCGATGACTTTCCTGCATTCGCCGTGAACAACTTCTGGGATGACACCAGCGTGGCCGGCTTTGGCGACCCGAAGATGTATGTGGTGCAGACCAACACCAAGGTCATCGAGCGTTGCATGCTCATGACCACAGATCCGGGCGACTTGGTTATTGACCCGACATGTGGGTCGGGCACCACGGCATACGTTGCTGAGGAGTGGGGGCGGCGCTGGATCACCATTGATACCAGCCGAGTTGCCCTCGCCCTGGCGCGGCAGCGGCTGATGGGCGCGAAGTTCCCGTACTACCTCATGGCGGACTCAGTGGTCGGTCGTTCCAAGGAGCAGGAAGTCACCGCGAAGACGCTGCCTCCCGCGGAGGTGAGTGGCGACATCCGGCATGGGTTCGTCTATGAGCGCGTGCAGCACATCACCCTGAAGTCCATCGCCAACAACCCGGATATCAAGGAGGGGATGACCCGCCACCAGATTGACGAGGCGATCAAGCGGCACGTTGACTTCGAGTTGTTGTACGACAAGCCATTCGAGGACAAGAAGACGGTCCGGGTAACGGGGCCGTTCACGGTCGAAAGTCTGTCGCCGCACCGGTCGTTGGCGTTCGCCGGGTCCGTCGACGACGCGAACCGGGAGACCATCAGCGAGCAGGACGCTGCCGAAGACGCAGAATCGCCCAACTTCGAGCAGTCCATCATCGACAACCTAGCCAAGGCCGGCATTCAGAACGGTCGACGAGCTGAACGAATCACGTTCTCCTCGTTGGATTCTTACGCCGGCGTCCATGTGCAGGCGATCGGTGACCGACGCAGCGACGACGAGGACGCCGCGCCGACGAGGGTCGGTATCGCCATTGGCCCGCAGTACGGCACAGTGAGCCCCGGCTTCATCAAGGACGCCGCACGCGAGGCGATCCGAGCCTCCGACATCGACCTGCTGTGCATCCTGGGATTCGCCTTCGACCCGCAGGCGACCGGCGTCACCGCGGACGACGGCGTGACCGTCGAGGCCCGTGACGAGGGCTTCGCCAACGTGGCCGGCGAGCGGAAGATGGGCCGCATCAAGGTTCTGCTGGTCCGGATGAACGCCGACCTGCTGATGGGGGAGGACCTCAAGAAGACGGGCGCCGGCAACCTGTTCACAGTCTTCGGCGAGCCGGACATCGAGCTGCGCGACACGGCTGACGGCCAGGTCGTCGTCGACCTGCGGGGTGTCGATGTGTACGACCCGACCACCGGGGAGGTGCGCAGCAACGACACCAGCCAGATCGCGCTGTGGATGATCGACACCAACTACAACGAGGAGTCGTTCTTCGTTCGCCACTGCTACTTCACCGGCGGCAATGACCCATACAGCCGGTTGAAGAGGGCGCTGAAGGCCGATATTGACGCCGAGGCCTGGGACTCACTGAACCGGACCGAGTCGCGACCGTTCGACAAGCCTGAGACGGGCAAGATCGCGGTCAAGGTCATCAACGACTACGGCGACGAGGTCATGAAGGTCTTCAACGTTTGAGCACATCGTCGGGGTCACGGTTCGCGGCGATCGCCGCCTCCTGCGCATACTTGTGAAAGTCGTTCCTGCGCGCTGGTGCCTAGGAACGTATGTCGCGATGTAACGGGGGCGAAGTGGAACTGTTTGAGGTCGGAGCCGTGCTGGGCGACTTCTTCGCCGATGGTGGTGGTCCCTCCCATGACGAACTAAGCAGCGCTTTCGAACACAACGGTCTCAGTGCTGGTGACCCGGCCCGTTCCGCGATCAAGCCTGTAGGCAAGATGAAACGCGTACGTGCGGTCTTTGTCTATGCGAGCGATAACGATTCGGAGGCGGGCTTAAACCTGGCATCCGAGATTGTCGCTGGCCTTCGCGCTGATGGGCTCTTCCATCCAGGAGACCCCCAACTGATCGAGCGAGCGCAGCGAGCGTTCGAGGACCTCGGTTGGAACCTTGCTCCCAATGGGCGGTTGTCCCCGGTTGCAGTGGCTGGGCTATCCGGAACTGCATTGACGGCAGCCCTTCGGGCATACGTCGACCGCCTCAACTCCTCGCCGGACGACGCCGCGCTCCTTGTGGGGACGTCCAAGGATCTTGACGAGGCCGCGGCCCGACACGTCCTGATGACGTTGTTCGGCGACTACCCCAAGGGTGCCAACTTCCCGCACACATTCACTCAAGCTTTCGTCGCGTTGGGCCTCGATGTGCCGACGGGGGACGCAGTCAAGGCGTTCGAGGGGGATCCCCGCAAACAGCTACAGCACGCCGTCTACCTGTTGGCCCTCGCTACGAACCGACTGCGCAACGCCCAGGGGACAGGCCACGGTCGCCCACTGCTACAGGACGTTTCGCTGGCTGAGGCCCGACTCGCCGCGCGCAGTACTGCGCTGACTATCGGAATGTTGCTGGACCATCTCGAAGGCGGAGGAAATTCGTGACTCGAGGCGCTGGCCTTGGCGTCAGTGTGCCTGCACGATCGCAAGAGCGTGGCGCCGCGCCAGCTCGTCGGCCGCTCGGATGGTCCAGGCCGCGTCAGACGCAGTGACCTGGTCGAATCGGCCATGGGCGCCGCTGTCCCGAAAGCCTTCGATGCGGTTTACGAGTTGAACCTCGGACGCTGTGAAGACCTTGAGACGCTTGAGATCGGCAGCGAACCGCGCCAGCTTTGCGCGTCGATCTTCAGTCGCAGATCCTGTTCTGGCTTCGACGAGTTCACGAAGATGACTATGAGTCGACAGACTATGAGTAGCACTTTGACTACCTAGGAGACCTCATGGCGTTTGGCAAGAAGACCCGCACCGGCAGCGAAGGGATCGAGGACGATGCGCCTTGGGAGGGCCCGACTTGGACCTACGCCACGGTCACAGCCCAGACCAACTCCGAGACGCTGCTGAACCGGCTAAACGAGATGGGTCAGCACGGTTGGGAGGCCGTGGGGATGACTATCGTCGCCACGATGAGCCAGGTGCTTCTGAAACGTCCGGCTGACGACTGATCGCCGGCCAACGTCTCCGTTCAACGCCGACCCATCCGAGCTGCGTTGTATCCGCCACCGAGAGGCGGTAGTGGCTCGCCGTTGGCCCTTGCGTCCTCGACGATGCTGCGGGCCAGTTGCTCGTCGTCCGTGAGCGCTTGTACGCGAACCGGGTGTTCGTATTCGGACTCGGCGTCGTAGCGGCTGGGTGTCGGTGTGGATGCCATACGACCAGCATGCAGACTGGCAGCGGCGATGTTCAGTCGACCTGCCGATGCGCCGACCCCCTGTCAGTGCCGCGTGCGTCAATTGACATATGGCCAAGATGACGCCGGGCAGGTTAGCGAAGGAACTTGATCTCTCGAAGATCGAGATGTTCAACACGATGCAAGAGCTGCGCATCAATGCGAAGCGCATGGACGCGTTCCTCAGCGTCCCGCAAGAAGAGAAACTTCGGGCGTACTTCAGGAACCGGGCAACGTCGAGACAGAAGAGGATGTCCAACGCTGCGAGGCCGTGGTCGCCGCCACCAACCTCTCCGAACCGACCCGCCTTGCGTGGGTTTTCCAAGGTTTGTAAATGCTGTGATCGTCGCTGGATACACAAGGCCGAAGAAGACAGCCCTCGGCCGCTGTGCGACCACTGCCTAGGGCACTACCAGAAGGCCGACGAACCAATCGAGCGCAAACTTGAACGGGCAGAGGCGCACGCTCGCCTGTTCCGTGTAGAGCGCGATCGGGCTTGGGAACACGCTGGCGAGTCATCACGGGAGAAAGACGTCGCCTACCAGAGTCGCTCCAAGTGGCGTGCCGCTCTTGCAGAGGTCGTTCTGGATCACGACGAGGGGCCAGATGGTTTGTGCTGGTGCGGCGAGAAGATCCCGTGCCGAACATGGCGCAAACTCGACGAAGCGAACAAGGGGATCCATCGCCAGGTCGAGAAGTGGGCTTCATGGGACGACAAACGCCTTGAAGAGTTTCTGCGAGGAGAGCGCGGCCACGACTACGTGATTGACGAGGACGAACCGGCGGACGACTCGGGGGACGTGAACCAACAAGGCGCCTAACCCGTGCGTCATCGAGACCCGAACCGGACCTATCGCTTCGGGCCTCGTAACCGTTCGGTTTCGCGTCAGGCGGTTGCCTGCGTGATCGAGACGACGTTGTCGGCGGTGGGTTCAGCGAGGGCAGCCTCTATCGCTGCGCTGGCTCGGTCGTCCACGTCGCGACGCTTGAACTGGTGTGCGTAGACGTCCATCGTCACCGTGGGGGAGTGGTGGCCGAGGCGTTCGCCAACAGCCACAGCGGACAGGCCAGCGTCGATCAAGAGGCTCGCGTGGTAGTGGCGAAGGTCGTGGAAGCGGAGACTCGGTAGCCCCGCCTCGCGACGCACCACATCGAACACCCGACCATCCCAATTGCCGTACCGAAGCGGCTGGTCGCCTCGACCGAACACGTAATGAGCAGGGCGCATGCAGCTCGCAGACCAGTTCTCCTTGACGTCCGACATTTAGACAAGATATCTTGTCTAAGTGCGGATCGGTGAGCCAGGGCGCAAGCACGGAGTTATCGACGCGGACATCTTGCATGCCGTCCGTACCGCGATGCGCAAGGTCGTCATAGATGAAGACCTTGCGATGCTTATCGGACCAGCCTCCGACGGAGCACTACTGGAGATCGGCGTCCTCGACGTCGACGGGGACGACCCGGTCGTCATACACGCCATGCCCCTACGACAGAAGTTTTACCGGTTCCTGGAATGAGGAGGTGATCAAGATGCGACACACAGACGACGAGATCGAACGGGCCGCGAGCCGGTTCGAGCAGTTGGCCGACGAGCTCGACCCGGCAAACGCCGAGGTCGACCACACCGAAGACCTCCGAGCGATTGCAGCCGTCTCCGAGGCGGTACGCGCGGATGAGGCACGGCTGCGGGAGGCCGTCGAGGTCGCCCGGGCACACGACAGGTCATGGAACCAGATCGCGGTTGCCCTGGGAGTCTCCCGACAAGCTGCCCGCCAACGGTTTACCGACAAGGCGCACGCCTGACCCATCGGTCCCAACCGGCCTCCGTACGACACCAGCCTTGAACGGTTTCTGTGGAGACGGCGAGCGGCCTTAACGTGGGCGGATTTTGGACATACACGACCTCGGTACGGTCATGCTGACCCAGCTAAGTTGCCTTGGTTGACGCGGCAGATGCCAACCGGCTGAGCCCTTTCGGTGTATGAAACTCCCTCGTAATGAATAGGTCATCGGTTCGATTCCGATAGGCGGCTCAGCAGAAAGCGCAGGTCAGCGGCCTGCGCTTTCTGCTGTCCGTGGCAGGATCGGCGTTTCAGTACACATTGAGTACACGCGTACGCTAGCGCCCATGTGCAGTTCCGGTACATGCTTGACTTTCGGTTCCGGTAGGTGCCTTACAGTCCCAGGACGCGGTTCCCGTTCCTGCGCGACACAGTTCCGGAACCTCGGCGTGTTGCGCGTCGGAGATGAGTCGTTGCTTGTCTTCGTCCCATCGCGTTCGGGTATTTGAACGAGGTCCAGGCCCACTCTTTGATGCCCGAGATCGACTTGAGGACAGGGGAGTTCATCCGTGGGGATCGTCGTCGTCCGGCCCGAACAGACCTCAGCCGACAGAGCCTGGCCGTCGTTGAGCCGGTATCGAGTGCACAGGCATCAGCCAGGACGGCTCGTCGGGCCGGCCACGAATTTGCGAATAGCCAGGTCGCCATCCACGCCACGTCCGTCCATAACGAAGGGCGCACTGGCAGCCAGATCGCTTCGTCGGCGCCACGTCTGGGCCGACCTGACCGACCCGGCCGATCGTCGCGGTAAAGCTGAGCCGTCCGAGGCCCACTTGACGGAGGAGGAGGGCACTGAGAAGTCAACCGAGTGAACGTCGCGTGCCTCTGAAGAGCTGGCAATGGCCAAAACTATTGTGAGACAAGGGAAATCCATCCGATACTAGACACGATTAGCTAGATGGGTTCTCAATTTCATTGTCTCGCAACGAAATTGGAATAGGGTGCAGTGCATCGACCGCTCTACCATCTGGTCGGTCACTCTCTCGGTTGCCGTTAGGTGGCATCCCCAGCGTCGTCCCACGTCCAAGCGCGGCGAGTACGAATCGCACGGCAGGCGCAGGGATGGATGGAGTCCGCGCCGTGGGTGGACGGTCTCGCGGAGCTCGCGGTAGGCCGTCCCGACCCGCTTCCTGGGCTGAATCGCCCACGAACTATCGGGGCTTCTGACGTCCAGTGCGGCTGATCCGGCCTCCCATCGCGCGAGCTCAGTGCCCAGGCAGCTTGACGGGCGGCGCCGATCGCCACGTACTCCAGAGGCGCCGGCAAAGGCACGGGTGCACCGAAGGTGCTCGAGGCGATCTCCTGCACAGCGAGGGAACGGGCGGCGCCGCCAATGAGGAGCACACGTCGAGTCTTGAGTCCTTGCCCCCTCAGTGCGTCCATCCCATCGGCCACACCACACAGCATTCCTTCGACGACCGCACGGGCGAGGTTCTCCGATGCGGTTGGTGCGGGTCAGTTCCCCGAGGGTAACCGGTGGGTCGGGAAGGTCAGGCCCAATGGGCACATAGAAGAAACCGATTGCATGAAACTGTCCGCCAAGAGGAACCCCGACGTTGGCACGAGGCGGCACGCTTGGCGCACCACAGTTGAAAACCCTGCAGGCGCTGCTCGACATAGAGCCGACCTCGAGCAGGCGCTGCACGACGACCTGGGCACGACCGGTCCTCCAGCACCAACAGGTGGATCGTGGCAATTGGCACAGACACCGCCCTTGCTGCCGACCAAAGACATTGGGGTTAGTGGGTTCGGGGTGTTCAGTGGACCGTCTCGCGGGCCGTGTCCACGGAGAAGGGTTCGCGGTGCGGCTGGGTCAGGGCGAACAGCGTCGCGGCCGCGAGGATACCCACCGACAGGGTCAGACCGGCGCGTACCCCGCCAGCGGTGTCGGAGAGTGCTCCGGCGACTACGGGGCCGAGGCACTGGCCGAGTGAAAAGGCGATGGTGAGGGTGACGATCGCCGGCGTCCACTGGTGCGGGGGCAGGGCCCGGTGGGCGACGGCTGTGACCGCGGTGACCACGGCCAGGAACGAGGCGCCGAACAACAGCGCCGAGCCGTAGGCGACCGGCGCCGAGTCCGAGGCCAGCGGCAGCAACGCGCCGGCGGTGACCACGGCCAGGACGGCGGCCGGTCCGCGGCCGCCGCGCAGGCGACAAAGTATCGGTCCCCAGCCGAAACCGGCGCCAACGGCGGCCAGGCCGAGAACCACCCAGAACACGGTGATCTGGCCCGCCCCGGCACCGCCGGCCCTGAGGAAGGCGACAATAAAGGTGATGTAGGCGATGGAGCCGGCCCCGAAAAGGGCGTAGACGATCAGCAGCACCCCCAGACGCCGGGCCGGCCACCGGCCGCTGCCGAGGGGCGCGACCACCGGTTCGCCGCTCCGGCGGGCGGCCGGGATGCTGGCGGCCAGCGCGACGGCGGCCAGAGCGCCCAGCAGCACCCATCCCCACCGCCACCCATCCCCGCCCCCGGCAGCAGCCAGCAGCGGGGGCACGACCAGCCCGGAGACCACGATCCCTGACCCGCCGCCGGCGAAGTAGATGCCCAGCAACAGCGCCGCCCGACCGGGTCGCGCGCCAACCCCGAGCTGGGCGGTCAGGCCGGCGCCGGCGATGAACACCGCCGCCCCCGAGATCCCAGCGAGCAGCCGTAGAACGATCAGCAGTGGGAGATTGCCACTCGCCGCGGTGGCCAACAACGCCAGCGAGGTGACCGCGATGCCGGCCAGGAAGAGTCGCCGGGCGCCGAGCCGGCGGGCCAGCGGAGCCGCCACAATCGCGCCGGCCAGGTAGCCGATCGCGTTGGCGGTGTTCATCGCCCCGGCGGTGGCGAAGGACCAGCCCAGGTCGGCTCTCATCGCCGGCAGCAACAGGCCGTAGGCGAACCGGGCGAAGCCGATCGCGACTGCGGGGCCCAAAGCCAGCCCCAGAGCGACCGCAACCGTACCGGGCTGGCCGCCCACCGGCCCTGAAGCCCCCCCGCCGTCGCCGCCGCCGCGTGGGGCGGGGCTTGAGGTCATCGCGGG
>DATCNE010000045.1:0-14950 GCA_036565395.1 Dermatophilaceae bacterium | reverse complement strand
CCCAGCAGTACCTTCCCGACGACCTGCTGGTGGACACCGACTACTACCGGCCCACCGACCGGGGTTTCGAGCAGACCCTGTCCTCGCGTTGGGCACGGCTCAAGGAACGAATCAGGGGTAAGTAACCGGTCGGTAACGATTAGTCTCCGAACGTCGTTCAAATGCTGGTCAGGGCTGTCGTCGGTGTGGCACACGATCGCGTCCCACTTCCCGGAGGTCAAGACAGACTTGGTGGCTGAGGTCCTCGTCTGATTCGTCACCCGATAGGGTTCTGACTCCGGTCGTGATCAGTATCTGTCGTAGTCCCATCTGTCGTGAGGTGAGAGTGGATGAGCGTGGCACCAGTGTCCATCGGTGACGTGGCGGGTGTGGTTGCAGCGCTGTCGTTCGCCTTCCTGGTCCTGCGTCTGGGCAGCCTCATCGGCAAAGCCGGCGCGGTTCTGGACGAGGCCCGGATCGGCGTTCGCGGTGTTTCCGAGCAGACCGTCCCGCTGCTCTCGCAAGTGACCGACACCGTGGCGTCCACCAATGAGCAGATCGTGCGGCTGGACACCATCACCGCCAACGTCTCGTCGATGACGACGAACGTCAACGCCCTCACATCGCTTTTTGCGGCAACGCTGGGCTCTCCTGTTGTCAAGGTGGCCGCCTTCACCTACGGCGTGCGTTCGGCGATCCACGGTGCTGGCAAAGGCAAACCCAAGACGCGGCGCGGCCGACGCAGGAGGGACTGACGCATGCGTCGCCTGTTCTGGGTTGCCCTCGGCGCCACCGTCGGCGTGCTCGTCGTCCGCAAGGTCGCCAAGACCGTGCAGGCATACTCGCCCTCGGGTTTGGCAGAGGGCCTGTCCGGCGGACTGTCCGACCTTGGTGAGGGTCTGCGCGAGATGGCAGAGGCGGTCCGAGAGGGCATGGCGCAGCGAGAGACCGAGCTGCGCTACGCCCTTGGCATCGACACCGGAACCATGCCGGACGGGCGCGAGATGAGCGCCGATCAGGCCAGGGCCCTGCTTGAGGACCCCACCTCGCCGCGAGCTCTCTAGGGGATCGGCCCCATCCCCATCCCCATCGCTCCCGGTCGGGCTCGCCCCCATAGGCGGCACCCGGCATACCCTTGGCTTTGGTTTGCCCGCCGCAGGCCTGCTCAGACCGTTAGGAACATCACGATGGAAACCGCCGAGATCAGGCGACGTTGGCTCGCATTCTTCGAGAGCAAGGGCCATGCGATCGTGCCCAGCTCGTCCTTGGTGTACGACGACCCGAACCTGTTGTTCGTCAACGCCGGCATGGTGCCTTTCAAGCCCTACTTCCTGGGTCAGGAGACGCCGCCCTGGCAGCGGGCCACCAGCGTGCAGAAGTGCCTGCGCACCGCCGACATCGACGAGGTGGGCAAGACCAGCCGCCACGGCACCTTCTTCCAGATGAACGGAAACTTCTCGTTCGGCGACTACTTCAAGGCGGACGCGATCGCGTACGCGTGGGAGCTGCTGACGACCAGCCAGGACGAGGGCGGGTACGGCCTGGACAAGGAGCGGTTGTGGGCGACGGTCTACCTCGACGACGACGAGGCCGCAGACCTCTGGCTCACCCACTCCCAGATCCCGGCAGAGCGCATCGTCCGCCGCGGCATGGCCGACAACTACTGGTCCATGGGCGTCCCCGGACCGTGCGGGCCGTGTTCTGAGATCTACTACGACCGCGGTCCTGAGTACGGCACTGAGGGCGGTCCTGCGGTGGACGAGGACCGCTACATGGAGATCTGGAACCTCGTCTTCATGCAGAACATCCGTGGCGAGGGCAACACCAAGGACGACTTCCCGATCCTGGGCGACCTGCCGGCAAAGAGCGTCGACACCGGCATGGGTCTGGAGCGCCTCGCCTGCGTGTTGCAGGGTGTGGACAACCTGTACGAGATCGATGAGGTCTATCCGGTCCTGGAGAAGGCAGCCGAGCTGGCCGACAAGCAGTATGGCGTGAACTCCGCGCACGACGCTGCCCACAGCCACCCTGACGACGTGCGTCTACGCATCGTGGCCGACCACATCCGCAGCTCGCTCATGCTCATCGGTGATGGTGTGACCCCGGGCAACGAGGGCCGGGGTTATGTCCTGCGCCGGATGCTTCGGCGTGCGGTGCGATCGATGCGGCTGCTCGGGTTCGACCAGCCGTGCCTGCCGCACCTGTTACCGGTGAGCATGGATCGGATGAAGGCGTCCTATCCCGAGCTCGAGACAGGGTTCTCCCGGATCTCGCAGATCGCGTATGCCGAGGAGGAGGCGTTCCGTCGCACCCTCGCGTCCGGGACCACGCTCCTGGACACCGCCGTCGCCAAGGCCAAGTCGTCCGGTCAGAGCTCCCTGGCGGGGGACCAGGCTTTCGCGCTGCACGACACCTATGGCTTCCCGATCGACCTGACGCTGGAGATGGCAGCAGAACAGGGACTCCAGGTCGACCAGGACGGCTTCCGTCGCCTCATGAACGAGCAGCGCGACCGGGCCAAGGCCGATGCCAGGTCCAAGAAGAGCGCGCATGGCGACACCTCCGTATACCGCTCCGCACTGGACTCGCTCGGACGCACGGTGGAGTTCACGGGATACCAGGAAACCGTCTCGGAGGCGCAGGTCGCCGGTGTGCTCGTCGAGGGTGTGTCCGTCCCGTCCGCCCATGCCGGAGACGAGATCGAGCTCGTTCTCGACCGGACGCCGTTCTACGCCGAGGGTGGCGGGCAGCTGGCCGACGCCGGGCGAATCGTGCTGGCCAACGGCGCGGTCATCGAGGTCCGTGATGTGCAGTCGCCTATCAAGGGGCTCGTCGTGCACCAGGCAACGGTTGTCTCTGGTGAGGTGATTGTCGGGGAGCAGGCGCAGGCTCTGGTCGACCTCGATCGTCGTCGGGCGATCTCGCGTGCCCACACCGCCACCCACATGGTGCACAAGGCCATCCGTGAGGCGCTGGGGGATACCGCGACCCAGGCCGGTTCCGAGAACGCGCCGGGACGGTTCAGGTTCGACTTCATGGCATCCGGTGCGGTACCCCTGTCGGTGCTGTCCGACGTGGAGGCCAGGGTCAACGCGTTGTTGATCGAGAACCTGCCGGTCCACGCCGAGATCATGACCCAGGACGAGGCGCGCGCCTCCGGTGCGATGGCCTTGTTCGGGGAGAAGTACGGCGAAGCTGTGCGAGTGGTGTCCGTCGGCGACTGGGCACGAGAGCTTTGCGGCGGCACGCACGCGCAGAGCTCGGGGCAGCTCGGGCTTGTCAAGCTGCTCGGCGAGGCGTCCATCGGTTCCGGCGTGCGACGGGTCGAGGCCCTGGTAGGAACCGACGCCTACGACTTCCTGGCTCGTGAGCACGCTGTGGTCGGA
Organism: Dermatophilaceae bacterium; assembly: GCA_036565395.1. Taxonomy (GTDB): domain Bacteria; phylum Actinomycetota; class Actinomycetes; order Actinomycetales; family Dermatophilaceae; genus UBA4719. The sequence continues at coordinate 11,585 of DATCNE010000045.1, read as the reverse complement.
CAGCTCACCGAGGCGCTCAAGGTGCGATCCGAGGAGCTGCCCGAGCGGATCGCGAGCATCCTGGGCAAGCTCAAGGACGCCGAGCGCGAGATCGTCGCGATGCGCCAGCAACAGGTGCTGGCCGCGGCGTCCACGCTGACGGCTGCTGCGCGCGACGTGTTCGGGGTGAGCTTCGTCGGTCACGATGCGGGCATGGGCGTCGGCGCCGACGACCTGCGCAGCCTCGTCCTCGACGTGAGGTCGAGGCTGGGCAACGATCGCCCCTCCGTGGTGGCCATTGCCAGCGTCGCCAAGGATCGTCCCGTGGTCATCATCGCGACCAACGACGCTGCCCGGCAGTGGGGTCTCAAGGCCGGAGCGCTCGTCAGGCTCGCGGCTCAGACACTCGGCGGCGGCGGCGGCGGCAAGGACGATGTGGCACAAGGCGGGGGCACCGACTCCACCAAGATCGGCGAGGCGCTGGCCATCGTCGAGCACGCTGTCGGCGAACGCGTCACGGCCGGGCGCTGAAGCATGCGCGCAGGGGTCCGGCTGGGAGTCGACGTGGGCAGTGTCCGCGTCGGGCTCGCAGCCAGCGACCCCGGTGGAGTCCTCGCCACTCCGGTCGAGACCATCGAGCGTGATCTCGAGTCAGGCGCCGACCTGGGCGTGATCGCCGCCGCGGTTCTTGAACGGCACGTGCTTGAGGTCGTCGTCGGCCTGCCGCGGTCGCTGTCCGGCGACGAAGGGCCTGCGTCCGCGGGCGCGCGAGCCTACGCGGTTGCCCTTGCCGCCCGAATCTCGCCGATCCCGGTACGGTTGATCGACGAGCGCCTGACCACCATCGACGCCCATCGCCAGCTACGTGACAGCGGCATGGCCGGGCGGGCCCAGCGAGCAGTCGTGGACCAGGCGGCCGCCGTACTGATTCTCCAGGCGGCCCTTGATGCTGAGAAGGAGTCGGGCTTGGCGGCGGGAGAGCTCGTCGGAGCACGCAAGCCGCGTGCGTCCCGGACGAAGGCAAAAGGTCCGCAACGATGAGGAAACGCCATCTCGAGACGTCAATCTTCGGTGACCCTGAACACGACCACGAAGATCCTCACGGCCGTGCCTCGGCGGATAGCTCCGGGGGCGCCGAAGGCGATGCACCGGCGCGGGGGCGTGCTGAGCGTCGACGTGCTCATCGGCGGAAGAAGGGCCGGCGCCGGATCATCGTGCTGCTGGTGGCACTGAGTCTGGTTGCCGGTGCAGGGGCTGCGGCCATCTTGGTGCTGCGGCCGTTCGTGTCCAGCAGGTCGGTGAGCAACGACTATGTCGGGGCTGGGTCGGGAGCTGTGACCGTCGTGGTGCACTCCGGAGACGCCACTCGGACCATCGCCGCCACGCTTGAGAAGGCCGGAGTGGTCAAGTCGACCGCAGCGTTTCTCGCTGCTTCTGCCACAGACCCCCGGTCTGGTTCCATCCAGCCGGGTACCTACACCCTGCGCGCCCACATGAGCGCAGCGTCATCGCTTGCGATGTTGCTGGACCCGGCCAACCGCAAGGTTCCGCGAGTCACTATTCGTGAGGGTCTGTGGGTCTCCGAGATCATCCGCGACCTCGCCGCCGGCACAGGTCGGCCCCTCGCCGACTACACATTGGCTTTGCAGGATCCTGTGATGCTGGGTCTGCCGGCTGCGGCCATGGGCAGCGCAGAGGGATACCTTTTCCCGTCGACCTACGAGTTCGATGCCAATGTCAGCGCCGCTGAGCAGCTGCACACGATGGTGGCCAAGTCTCTTGATGAGCTCGACAAGCTCGGTGTGACGCCCGACAAGATGCAGCGGGTGCTGACCGTTGCGAGCATCGTCGAGGCTGAGGCCAGCGCCAGCGCCGACCGGCCGAAGGTGGCACGTGTCATCGAGAACCGGCTGGCCATACTGATGCCGCTGCAGATGGACTCGACCGTTCATTTCATCTCACAGCGCCGTGGCAAGGCAGGCACCACCGATGCCGAGAGACTGAGCAAGAGTCCTTACAACACCTATCTGGTCGCGGGTCTTCCGCCCGGCCCGATCGACAGTCCCGGGCTGTCAGCCATCAAGGCGGCTGTCAGCCCCACACCCGGTCCGTGGCTGTACTTCGTGGCGGTGAACCCGCAGACGGGTGAGACCAGGTTTGCGGTCGGCCCAGAGGCTCACGCGGCCAACGTGAAGCTGTTCCAGAAGTGGTGCTCGGACCATCCAGGCAAATGCTGACCGCGCAAACCCGGCGCGCCGCCGTGCTGGGGTCGCCGATCGGTCACTCGCTGTCTCCTGTTCTTCACGAGGCGGCATACCGCGCCCTCGGCCTTGCGCACTGGTCCTATGAGGCCCACGAGGTGCAGGCTCAGGCACTTCACGGGTTCGTCGCCGCGCTGGGTCCCGAGTGGGCGGGTTTGTCGCTGACCATGCCCTTGAAGGAGGCTGCCTTCGAGGTGGCCGGCGAGGTCTCGGACGTGGCCCGGGAGGTCGGCGCCATCAACACGCTCGTCCGCCGCCCCGACGGTGGCTGGAGAGGCGAGAACACCGATGTGTATGGCGTGTCGCAGGCTCTGCGTGAGGCCGGCGTCGGGCCGGTGACCGGTTCCATGGTGCTTGGGTCGGGGGCGACCGCCCGGTCCGTCGTGGCTGCCCTGGCGGCCCTGGGGTGTCCGAAGGTGACCTTCGCCGTGCGTTCGGAAGCCCGTCCCCAGACTGTCCAACAGGCACGCCGTGCCGGGCTTGAGGTCGAGGTTGTCGAGCTTGGACAGCTTGCGCGCCGGGTCGGTGACGTTCCGCTGGTCATCAGCACCTTGCCGGCCAACGCCTTGTCTGCCGACGTGTTGGCCGACCTGACTCTGCCCTCCGGTTGGCGGCGCCCGGATCATCTTCTGCTTGACGTGGTCTACTCCGGTTGGCCGTCGCCGTTGGCGCGGATCTTTCAGGAAGCGGGGGCAAACGTGGTTTCCGGTTTCGAGATGTTGGTCCACCAGGGCGCCGAGCAGGTACACCTGATGACGGGCCTGCTCGCGCCCGTCGAGCAGATGCGGGCAGCCGGGCTGGCCGCGATGGGATCCACATGACGCTCGTGCTCCCACCACAGGCCGGTCCGTGGTGGGCGATCATCGTGCTGGCGGTCCTGGGTGCCGCTGTGGGCGCATGGCTGTCCAGGGCGCTGGCTGACGCGGGCTACCGGCGCCCCGACGAACGGGACCGACCGTTACCGCGATACACCCTGTGGCTTGTCGTCGCAGTGGCCCTCACGTGGGCCAGCCTGACGTTTCGGTTTGGTGGCCAGGTGCATTGGTCTCTCCTGCCGGCGTACCTCTATCTGGGTGCGATCGGGGCGGCGCTCACGCTCATCGACCTGGACGTGCATCGGCTACCCGACCTGATCGTCCTGCCGTCCTACCCGATCGCGTTCGTGCTGTTGCTCGTGCCCACCGTGGTGTCCAGTGACTGGGGCGCGCTGCTGCGGGGGGTGCTGGCCGGGCTTGCGCTCTACGTGGGCTATCTCGTGCTTGCGCTCGTCTCGCCGGGGGGTGGGGGGCTGGGCTTCGGGGACGTCAAGCTTGCGGGTGTGCTGGGTCTGCTTCTGGGCTGGGTGGGCTGGGGCCCTGCGATCGTCTCCGTCCTGGCTGCGTTCGTGATCGGTGGCTTCATCGCCCTGATCTTGCTCCTTGCGCGGCGCGCGACCCGTTCGTCGTCCATCGCCTTCGGCCCGTCGATGATCCTGGGCGCATGGGTCGCGTTGATGTTTCCGGTCCAAGTCTTGGCTCGCTGACGGGTTCTGCGCGTGCGCTGTGGCAGGATTTCGCCATGCTGCGTTGGTTGACTGCTGGTGAATCCCATGGCCCGGCTCTGGTCGCTGTGCTCGAAGGCCTGCCTGCAGGCGTCGAGGTCACGACCTCTGACGTGGCCGTGTCCCTTGCTCGGCGCCGGCTCGGCTTCGGCCGCGGGGCTCGGATGACGTTCGAGCAGGACGCGGTGGAGTTCCTTGGCGGAGTTCGTCACGGCGTGACCATCGGGTCGCCGCTGGCGATTCGCATCGGCAACTCCGAGTGGGCCAAGTGGGAGACGGTGATGAGCCCGGATCCAGTGTCAGCTGACGCCCTTGCAGCCGCTGGCGACATCGGGTCGCCGCAGGAGATCGCCCGCAACAAGCCGCTGACCCGGCCGCGTCCTGGTCACGCGGACCTGGTGGGTATGCAGAAGTACGGGTTCGACGAAGCCCGCCCTGTCCTCGAGCGTGCCTCGGCCCGCGAGACGGCGGCCAGGGTGGCCCTGGGCGCCGTGGCCTCAGCCTTCCTGCGGCAGGCCTATGGGATCATGCTGGTCTCCCACACCGTGGCCATCGGCACGGCTCGCGTTGGGCCGGACGCCGCGCTGCCGCGACCGGATCAGGTCGAGATGCTGGACGCCGACCCGGTACGCACGTTGGACACGTCGGGTTCGGCGGCAATGGTGGCCGAGGTGGAGGCGGCGAAGAAGGACGGCGACACGCTCGGCGGGGTCGTGGAGGTCCTCGCATACGGGCTGCCGCCGGGGCTGGGGTCCCACGTCCATTGGGATCGTCGCCTGGACTCGCAGTTGGCAGCAGCCCTGATGGGTATCCAGGCGATCAAGGGTGTCGAGGTCGGCGACGGCTTCCTGACCGCCACCCGCCGCGGGTCTGCGGCACATGACGAGATCGACCGCGATGACGAGGGGGTGATCCGGCGGCGCACCGGCCGGGCCGGCGGCACCGAAGGCGGTATGTCGACCGGTGACGTCCTGCGAGTTCGCGCGGCCATGAAACCCATCAGCACGGTGCCCAGGGCGCTGGCCACCGTTGACATCGCCACGGGAGAGTCGGCAACCGCCATCCATCAGCGCTCGGACGTCTGCGCGGTGCCTGCTGCCGGGGTCGTGGCCGAGGCCATGGTTGCCCTGGTGCTGGCTCAGGCATGTGTCGAGAAGTTCGGTGGCGACAGCGTTGTGGAGACCTCAAGGAATCACCGCGGCTACCTGGACGCGATCCCCGAGAACTTGCGCTCGTGGTGAGGGACACCGCGCCCAAGATGAGCGATCCCGCACACCTGGTGAGCAATCTCGGTCCCACCCGCCCCCGCGTGGTTCTCATTGGCCCGCCCGGATCCGGCAAGACAACGGTGGGGCGCGTCCTCGCGGAGCTGTTGGGTGTCGAGCTGCGCGACACCGACCACGCCATCGAAGTCCAACAGGGACAGCCGATCTCGGACATCTTCATGGATGCGGGGGAGCCGCGGTTCCGCGAGCTGGAGCGGGCGGAGGTTGCGGCGTCGCTCGCCTCACACACAGGCGTGCTGGCTCTTGGTGGAGGCGCCGTGATGGACCCGGTGACGTCGGCTGCCCTCGCCGGGCAGACTGTCGTGTTTCTCGAGGTCGGTATCGCCGACGCCGCCAAGCGGGTGGGGTTTGACCGGAGCCGTCCGCTGTTGGCGCTGAACCCGCGGGCACAGTGGACCCGGATGATGGAGGCGCGGCGGCCAACGTATGAGCGGCTGGCAACGTTCAGCGTGCAGACGGCCGGACGGACCCCGCAGGACGTTGCTGCAGAGATCGTGCAACGGCTGAATGACCTGAATGACCAGAACGACGACGGCGACCGGAACCCTGCCAACGAGTGAGGCAACCCGCGTCCAGGTTGGCAGGGTCGTGCATGCGCATGGTCGCTGGCGGGTCAGCTCACGTCAATGGTCGAGATGACCCTGCGGGTCTCGGCGAAGTGGCAGGCGCTCGGGTGTTCGAGACCCTCGCGCACGATCAGCTCGGGCTCCTCCACCGAGCAGATGTCCTGAGCCTTCCAGCAGCGGGTGCGGAACCGGCAGCCGGACGGGGGGTTGGCAGGACTCGGCACGTCGCCCTCGAGCATGATCTGGTCTCGGTGGCCGCGCAACGTCGGATCGGGAACGGGCACGGCGGACAGCAGCGCCTGCGTGTAGGGGTGTGTCGGCCGCTCGTAGATCTGTTCCTCGTCGCCAGTCTCCACGACCTTGCCGAGGTACATGACAGCAACACGGTCGGAGATGTGTCGCACGACCGACAGGTCATGGGCGATGAAGATGTACGACAGCCCGAGCTCGTCCTGGAGCTTCTCGAAGAGGTTGATGACCTGGGCCTGCACTGAGACGTCGAGAGCGGAGACCGGCTCGTCACAGACGATGATCTCGGGCCGGAGGGCAAGCCCTCGGGCGATGCCGATGCGCTGCCGTTGACCACCGGAGAACTGGTGGGGGTAGCGGTGGATGTGTTCGGGGTTGAGGCCAACCACCTCCAGCAGCTCCTGGACGAGCTTGCGACGGCTGCCCTTGGGTGCGACATCCTTGTGGATCTCGAACGGCTCAGCCACGATGTCGCCGACCGTCATCCGCGGGTTCAGCGACGAGTACGGGTCCTGCAGCACGATCTGGATGTTGCGTCGGACGGCTTTGAGCGCCTTGCCGGACAGCTGGGCGATGTCCTCACCGTGGAACAGGATCTGGCCCGCCGTCGGCTTTTCGAGACGCATCAGCAGTCGGGCGGTCGTGGACTTGCCACAGCCGGACTCACCAACCACTCCGAGGGTCTCACCCTTGTAGAGCTTCAGGTCGATACCGTCAACGGCTTGCACCGCGCCGACCTGCTTCTTGAACAGGATGCCCTTGGTCAGGGGGAAGTGCTTGACGAGTCCCCGGACCTCAAGGACAGGCTCATCGGGTCTGGATGCTGCCATCGAGGGTCTCCTTCCAGAAGTGGCATGCGCTGCGGCGGCCGCTCGAGACGTCCTGAAGTGGCGGGACCTGCTCGAAGCAGATGGGTTTTTGGGCGTAGGGGCAGCGCGGGTGGAACGCGCAGCCGGGCGGGATGTCCGTCAGGTTCGGCGGGATGCCCTTGATCGTGTACAGCTCCTGGCCCTTGAGGTCCACCCGGGGGATCGCGGCCAGCAGCCGCTCGGTGTAAGGGTGCGCGGGGTTGCTATAGAGGTCGATGGCAGGCGCCTGCTCGATCAGGCTCCCGGCGTACATCACCGAGATCTTGTCGGCGACGTCAGCCACGACCCCCAGGTCATGCGTGATCAGGATCAGGCCCATCTTGCTCTCTGCCTGCAGATCGGCGAGCAGCTGCATGACCTGCGCCTGCACGGTGACGTCGAGGGCGGTCGTGGGCTCGTCCGCGATGATGATCTCGGGATCCAGGGACAGTGCGATGGCGATCATGATTCGTTGCCGCATCCCGCCGGAGAACTGGTGCGGGAAGTCGGTGACCCGCTGACGGGCGGCCGGGATGTGGACCCGGTCCATCAGCTCGATGGCCTTCTTCTTGGCGTCGGCCCGGGATGCGCCACGATGCACCCGGAACATCTCACCGATCTGGTATCCGACGCTGTAGACGGGGTTCAGTGAGGACAGCGCGTCCTGGAAGATCATCGCGATCTTCTCGCCGCGGTAGCGACGCCGTTCCTTCTCCGGGAGGGTCAGCAGCTCGGTGCCCCGGAAGCGGACGGACCCTTGGGTGACGAAGCCCGGCGGTGTATCGAGGATGCCCATGATGGCCTGTGCGGTCACCGACTTGCCGGAGCCGGACTCGCCCAGGATGGCGAGGGTCTCGCCGGGAAACAGGTCAAAGCTGACGCCATTGACGGCCCTGGCCACCCCGTCGCGGGTGCGGAACTCGACGTGCAGGTTCTCGACCTCGAGCACCGGTGCGTTGGGGTCTTCGCTGCGACGCGAGGCGTTAGCGGAGCTGGTCGTGTTGATCGTGTCCTGGGTCATCGCGATTTCACCGAAGCTTCGGGTCGAGGGCGTCGCGGACCGCGTCGCCGAGCAGCATGAAGGCGAGCACGGTGATCGACAGCGCCACTGAGGGGTAGAGCAGGACGTGCGGGGCGGATCGCAGCGACGACTGCGCGTCATTGATGTCCGAGCCCCAGGAGACCGTGGACGACGGAAGCCCGATACCGAGGAAGGACAGCGTCGCCTCGAGCACGATGAACAGACCGAGCGAGATGGTTGCCACGACGATGACCGGTGCGATGGCGTTGGGCAGGATGTGCCTGCGCAGGATCCGCATGTCACTGGCACCCAGGGCTCTGGCTGCTGTGACGAAGTCGGACTCCTTTACGGAGATGACCGCGCCTCTCATGATGCGGGCCACAGTGGGCCAGCCGAGGATCATGATGGCGGCGACCACGGTCCAGATGTTGCGGAAGGGGAAGGCCTGCAGGAAGACGATGGCGCCCAGCAGCAGCGGGATGGCGAAGAACGTGTCGGTGATCCGGGACAGCACTGCATCGAGGGCGCCGCCATAGAACGCGGCGAGAGCCCCGATGACGCCGCCGATGAGGACGACGCCGCTGGTGACCAGGACGCCGACCATCACCGACGCTCGCGCGCCGTAGATCACCCTGGCGTAGATGTCACAGCCCTGCCGGGTGAATCCGAACGGGTGCCCGGGCGCGCTGGTCTCGTTGGAGTGGGCGAGGTCGCAGAACTTCGGGTCCGTGGCAGTGAACAGCGAGGGCACGACCGCGACGACGATCAGGAACGTGATGAGCAACGCTGAGACGATGAACGTGGGGTTGCGGCGCAGGTCGTGCCAGGCGTCGGACCACAGGCTGCGGGGCTTCCCGATCTCTCCCGTGTTGGGGGAGACGCCCAAGGTCAGGGCCTCCCTCCCGAGATCCTGCGGCGCGGCGGGGGGGTGCGAGGGCTCACTCATATCGGATCCTCGGGTCGAGAACGGCGTACAGCAGGTCCACGAACAGATTGGCGAACAGGTAGACGATGACCAGGATGGTCACGAACGACACGATCGTGGGCGCTTCACCGCGGTTGATCGCCTGGTAGAGCGTGCCGCCGACACCGTGAATGTTGAAGATCCGCTCGGTCACGATCGCGCCGCCCATCAAGGCGCCGAGGTCGGCGCCGAGGTACGTCACCACCGGGATCAGCGAGTTGCGCAGCAGGTGAACCGTGACGACCCGCCGCCGGGGAAGGCCCTTGGCGACGGCTGTGCGCACGTAGTCGGCTCGGAAGTTCTCGACGACAGAGGTGCGGGTCAGCCGCATGATGTAGGCGAGCGACACTGTCCCGAGGACGATGCCGGGCAGCAACAGCTCGTTCCATGGGGCCTCACCACTGACCGTGGGTCTGAACCATCCGAGCTTGATGCCCAGGTAGTACTGCATCAGGAAGCCGACGACGAAGATGGGGATGGAGATGATGAGCAGCGTCCCCAGCAGCATGCTCGTGTCGAAGAGCTTGCCACGCCGCAGGCCGGCTATCAGACCCAACGGGACACCGATGCACGTCTCGATGACGAACGCCACGATGGCGAGCCGGATCGTGATGGGGAAGGCCTCGCGCATGACATCGAGGACCGGCCGACGACTGAACGTCTCACCGAAGTCGAGGGTCACGATGCCCTTCATGTACTCGAAGTACTGGTAGTACAGGGGCTGGCCGATGTGGAACTGCGCACGTAGCGCCGCTGCCGTAGCCGGGTCGCAGCCTCTCTCACCGCACATGGAGGCCAGCGGGTCGCCGGGCATCCCCAGGACGAGGTAGAAGATGAGGAACGTTGCGCCGAAGAAAACCGGGATCATCTGAAGCAGACGCCGCAGGACATAAATGCCCACCCGGACCTCCTTGTCTCGAGTCGGTGAAACACATCTCGTTGCCCCCGTACGGGGGTTGCGCTGGCCTGCGGTAGCTCGACCCGCCCTGCGTCAAGGATGACACTACGACGTGATCGCAGGGTTCGGATCATCGGGGCTGGTACCAGCAGCCGGATGCTCCCGCAGGGCGACGGATCGCCTTGGGAGAGCATCCCTGAGCCGGGGGGCGCCGTTGCGCCCCCCGGCTCAGGTAATGCATCAGCAGGTTGTTGCCTGCCGGTTACTTCTTGGTGATGTTGGTGTAGATCGGCACACCGAAGACGTCGAACTTCACGTCCGAGACCTTCTCGGAGTAGCCACCAGTGGTGTTGGAGTACCACAGGGGGATTGAGGGCATGTCCGCGACCAGGAGCCTCTCAGCGTCCTGGAAGTTCGCGATGCTCTCGTCCAGGGTCTTGGCCGTGTCACCCTTCTTGAGCAGGGCGTCAAACGCGGGGTTGTCGTAGTGCGAGTCGTTCGAGCCAGCGCCCTTGGCGTAGAGCGGTGCCAGGAAGTTCTCCAGGGCCGGGTAGTCCATCTGCCAGCCGGCGCGGAAGGCGGTCTTCATCGTTCCCTTGGTGATCGGGTCACGCAGCGACTTGAAGTCCGGGTAGGACTTGCCGACGCAGTCGATCGCGAGGGTGTTCTTGATGCTGTTGCAGACCGCGTCGACCCAGGACTTGTGGCCACCGTCTGCGTTGTAGGCGATCTCGAGCTTGCCTGTGAAGCCACCGGCCTCGGCAAGCTTTGCCTTTGCCTTGGCGGCGTCGAACACGCAGATCTCGCCACAGATTGACGGGTCGTAGCCCGACACGACCGGCGACGAGAAGTCGTTGGCCGGGGTGCGGGTTCCCTGGAAGATCTTCTCGGTGATCGTCTTGCGGTCGATCGCCATGGAGATCGCCTGGCGAACCTTCTTGGCGTTGTCGCCCTTCCACTCAGGCTGGTACAGCGGGAAGTCGAAGGCCTGGAAGATGCCAGCCGGCTGGTTGATCGCCCGGCTGCCGAGGTCGCTCGCGAAGCTGGCCAGAGCGTTGTCCGGGATGGTGTCGATCACGTCGAGGTTGTTGGCGAGCAGATCGACGTAGCCAGCGCTCGGGTCGGTGTAGACCTTCACGTCGACGCCAGCGTTCTTGGCCACCAAGGTCCCCTTGTAGTCAGGGTTCTTCTTCACCTTGATGTCGACGTTGTGGACCCACTTGCCGTCCAGCATGTAGGAGCCGTTGCCGACCGGGTTCTCACCCTGCGCTTTGATGTCCTTGTAGGCGGACTGAGGCATGGGGTAGAACGCGGTATAGCCGAGACGCAGCGGGAACGAGGCCTGCGGAGATGTCAGCTTGACGGTGAAGGTGGAGTCGTCGACGACGGCCAGGCCCTTCATGGTCTTGGCCGTGGCCTTGGCGCCCTCCGCGTCGGGGTGGACCTCCTTGTAGCCATCAATGGGCTCGAAGAAGTAGGCGTTGAGCTGCGCGTTGTCGATGAGCGCACCGAAGTTCCAGGCGTCCACGAAGGACTTGGCGTTGACTGCCTCGCCGTTGGTGAACTTCCAGCCGGGCGCGAGCTTGATGGTGTAGTTCTGACCATCGGTGGTGTCGATCGACGAGGCGACCTGGTTGACCGGCTTGCCCTGTGCGTCATAGCTGATGAGGCCCTCGAACAGCAGCTTCATGATGCGACCGCCACCGGTCTCGTTGGTGTTGGCCGGAAGGAGCGGGTTCTGCGGCTCGCTGCCGTAGGCAATGATGGTGCCACCGCCACCGCCGCCAGTGGTGGGAGTAGTCGAAGGGGTGGTGCTACCGCCACAGGCAGATAGCACCAGGGCCAGGGACGCTGCGCCAGCGGCAGCTGTCACCCAGCGAGCACGGACTGAATTGCCACGCATAGATCCTCCAAGGGATTCCAAAGGTTTGCGCCATCACCATATGCACAAGCGGCCCCCCCAACGCCCGGCT
>DATCNE010000044.1:0-36422 GCA_036565395.1 Dermatophilaceae bacterium | reverse complement strand
CTCCGGCACGAGGTAGGCCTGGGCGATCTGCCGGGTGGTCAAGCCACCGACGGCGCGCAGCGTGAGGGCCACCGCGGACGCTGGGGTCAGCGACGGGTGGGCACACAGGAAGAACACCTGCAACGTGTCATCCGCGGACTCGGTCGGTCCCGGCGGCGGCTCGACCTCGACCCGCCGCTCCCGGTCGCGACGGGAGGCCTCGGAGCGGTGGGCGTCCAGGAACTTGCGCCAGGCAACCGTGACCAGCCAGCCCTTCGGGTCGGTCGGCGGCCGGTCCGGCCAGGTCAGCGCGGCCTGGATGAGTGCTTCCTGCACGGCGTCCTCGGCCGTCGCGAAGTCAACTCCGCGACGCACGAGGACGCCGATCACCGCGGGAGTCAGCTCCCGCAGCAGCAGTTCGTCCATCACCTGATCTGCCCTGGCCGGTCCGGTCACTCGGTGACCGTCGGCGGTGCGCTCAGGAACGGGCGCACCTCGAGCCACTCGTGGATCGGCTTACCGCCGGCTCCGGGAGCCGCCGACAACTCGCCGGCGAGCGCGAGCGCGCGCTCGTACGTGTCGACGTCGATCACCATCCAACCCGCGATCAGGTCCTTCGTCTCCGCGAAGGGCCCGTCGGTGACCGGCGGTCGGCCCTCCCCGTCGTACCGGACGAACGTGCCCTCGGGCGAGAGCGCCTGGCCGTCGACGTACTCACCGGTGCCCTCGAGCCGGGCGGCGAAGTCGGCCATGAACTGCAGGTGGTCCTCGATCTCCTCTGGGGTCCACTTGTCCATCGGGACGTCGTTGACGGCCTCGGGGGCGCCGCGGTAGTGCTTGAGAAGCAGGTACTTCGTCATGCTGGGTCTCCTTGGTGTGGTGCGGCCATGGTTGCCGCGTCTGCCCCTGGGACGGAGCCGCCACGCCGGTATCGACATTGTCGGCCACATTCTCTTCGAGCTCCTCCTGACCCAGCCGGCCCGAGCCACACAACGACGCGGGAATGCGAAGCGAGAACCGATCCGTTGGACGGTCACGTAGAGGCCGCTTGCTTCAGACTCGGCGCTAGGTGCGCCGCCCGGTCGAGCCAGCCGGCACTGGTACGGCCCTGGAGCCACGTGCCTATCGTTGCAGTTCGGACCCGTCGCGCCCGAGGAGCCGTTGAGTGATCGGCAACCGAGAGACGCTGTAGCTGGGGCCGTCGTGTCGCTACGGGCGAGCGAATGACGATCCAACGCATGGAGAACGTGGGCATCGTGGTCGACGCCGTCGCGGCCGCGGCGGCGTTCTTCGTCGAGCTCGGGCTCAGGCTGCAGGGCGAGGGGCCGGTCGAGGGCGATTGGGTGGACCGTGTGGTGGGGCTCGAGGGCGTCCGCGTGGACGTCGCGATGTTGGAGACTGTGGACGGCCATGGACGGCTCGAGCTGATGAAGTTCCACGCCCCAACGGCCCCGGGGCGGCGACAGGCTCGCGCCGGCGAACACCCTAGGTATCCGCCGTGTCGCATTTGCAGTCGATGACATCGACGCCGCCGTCGCCGGGTTGCAAGCCCGTGGCGCGGAGCTCGTTGGTGGGCTGGAGCGCTACGAAGACAGCTATCGGCTCTGCTACGTTCGCGGCCCGGAGGGGATCATCGTCATGCTTGCGGAGCAGATTGGCTGAGGGCTCCGGCCGGCCGCCAACCGCCTCGCCAGCGTCAGTTGTCGTCCCGGAGCAGGATCGGCCACCGGGACGGCTCCGTTAAAAGACACCTGGCCACGTCACTTTGCAAACGGCAACAGGTAAGGCCCTGGTGACACGGGGCGAAATGCGGTACTTGCGGACGTTCAGGCTGCTCGGGCCGCCACTGCTCCAGGCGGCCTTCGCGCTCGGTGGCGTTGGCCGCGGTAGTGGACGGCTCGCACGCCGGCGGGTCAGATTGCAGGGCGGCCGTGGGGCTTGTCGACCCATGGACTCCCGCTGTCCCCGTGCCTGTCGGGCATGCGCCCTGCCATCATGGGGCCCGGCGAGGATCGCCCGCGATCGTCTCGCGGAGCCTGCGATGGACATCACGAATGGCCGGCGCGCTGGACTCCACAGCCTGTTTGAACCGCCGCCGCGACCCGAACCGCCGAAAAGCAGCGGCCCGCATCGGGGAGTTGGCCGCCACGCCCGCAGCCAAAGCCTGAAGCACAGGGTCGTCGCGCCCTGCAGTGAGCAGGAGTTCCAGCACGTTGCGCACGTCCCGTTCGGTCGGCTCCGGATCGGGCACTCCGTCCCGGGCGTACCGCATGCTCTGCACGACCTGCATCAAGTGCTGAAGATCGGACAGGAACTCTCCGACCGTGAACTCTCCGGGTCGGGTATCCACATCACCGGGGTTCCAGCGCACTCGCTCGGCTAGGACCGTCCAGAGCATCGTGTCTTGCTCACGGCCCTCGAGCCAGGGCCAGCAGGCGCGGGCTAGTTCCCGCGCCTGCGAGGCTGCGGTCTCTGGCGTTCGCCGAACTGCGGGCGCAGCCGATAACTCCAACCGGGGGTCCATCGCTTCCATCCGTGGTCAGTAGAGGTAGACGTATTCCACCAGCGTAGGCGAGCTCAAGCCGCGTTGATCATCGCTTCGAAGACCGCGTCAAGATCGTGCCGAGCCAGCCGGAACACTGTGCCGGGCGCGGAACCACTTCCGTGCAAAGCGCTAACATCAGCTGCGCCCTCACAGCGCAGTCAAACACCGTTGACAGGTTCCAAGCTCGCGAACGATCTCTGAACCTCGTTTCTTCAGCTCGCCCACCGAAGAGACACCCACGAGGGTCATTGTGCGCCGCAGTTCGTCGCCGAGAATTTCGATCACCCGACTCACCCCCTCGGATCCGGCCGCCGCCAGACCATACAAGTAGGGGCGTCCAACCGAGCATGCGTCGGCTCCCAGAGCAAGCGCCTTAACGATGTCGCTTCCCCGACGAATGCCGGAATCCACGTAGAGTTCGATGCCGTCCCCAACACGTTGCCGCGACTCCTGCAACACGTCCATCGGGCTCAACATGTGATCGAGCTGCCGGCCGCCGTGGTTGCTCAACTGCACAGCATCAAGGCCGATGCTGGCCGCCCGAACGACATCGTCCGGATTAACGCAGCCCTTCAGGACGATCTTGCCTGGCCACGCTGCGCGCAATGCCTCAAGGTCGTCCCAGCCCGTACTCGATTCGGAATGCCCAAGAATCTGCTGCCACACCGACGGCGTCACCATCGATTCATCCGAATCTTTCGGTTCCAAATTCGGGAAGCGAATTCCCTCCGTTCGCAGAAAATTGAACCACCAGCCCGGCTTCGCGGCAGCCCCCACAAGCGACGAGAGCGTCAGCGCGGGAGGGGCCGTAAAACCATTCCGGCGATCCCGCTCCCTGGAGCCGAGAGCACGCGTGTCCACACCCACGATGAGGGCGCGATAGCCGGCCTCAGTGCACCGCTCCAACTTCGCGTTCAGAAGACCACGGTCGGATGAGAGCCCCAAATTGAACCACCGGTCAAGCTCTGGGGACTGGTCCGCCACACCCTCCATAGACACCGTGCTGAGTCCGGCGAGCCCGTATGGCACACGAGCCGCACTTGCCGCCCTGGCAACTGCCAGTTCGCCCTCCGGATGAAACAGACGCGTTGCGCCTGTTGGGCTGAGTGTGAGCGGCAGTGCGGTGGCGCGCCCCAGCACCGTGGTCGTGGTGTCAGGACCAGCGATAGGACCCCAAGTGGGCATGAGTCCCCAGTGATCGAAGACCGCACGGTTGTGTGTCAGGGTCACTTCGTCTTCGGCACCTCCCACCAGGTAGTCGAAGATGCCTCTCGGCAACACCCGCTGGGCGGCAGCGCGATACTCCGCCACGTTGTAGGCATTAGCCACCACACGACGCTTCCTTGAAGTTACCGGTGCCTTCATTTGGACAAGCTGCCTGACATCGCTGAACTTCACGTGGCACCTCTCACTGCTGCGGTTGTTCTCCCCGTCAGCCTAGAATCACAAAGGCTGGCACTCTATGGACAATCCGACGAACCCAAGGAGGGCAGAACTGTGATGAACTACCAAACGTCTGGTGGAGACACAACCGCTGTGCCCATGGCGGGGTCGCCGAACCACAGCCACCGCCTGACCACCTTGGCTGAGGTGAGCCGATCCATCGGATCCGAAATCGCCGTCCTCGTGGAGAACCCGGCGGACGCTCCGCAGAACGTTTCAGCATCTGCGCTCTACGACGCCTTCGCCCGTCCGCCTCGCTACCCGGGTGCGATTGCGCTAGGCATTGGCATCCCGCTTGCCAGCCAACACACGCGCGCCCGGCTCCAGGAGTTGAAGGAGGCCGGCTACGTCGCTCTGGTCTATAAAGCGCACGGAGGATCCGATGCGAACCTCCGCCACGCCGCGCTATCGACGGGGATAGCCCTATTTCGCGCGTCTGATGCTGTGGCGTGGGAACAACTCGCAGAGATTTTCGATGCGGCGATCATCCCGCACACAGAATCGCGTCGCACGCTAGTCGACATTCGCCCGGGCGACCTGTTCGAGTTGGTGAACGTGGTGGCGTCGCAAGCCGGCGGGGCGGTAGCTATTTCCGGTCCAGACCAAACCCTGCTGGCGTACTCGACCCTGCCAGGACAGCCCATCGACGCCACCCGGCGGGACTCGATTCTTCAGTTGCACGTTCCGCACACCGAGCAGAATGACCGAGATTACCGCTCCGTGCATGCCTCGCGGAGGTCGTGATTGTCGCCCCCAGCGAGGACTTTTCGCTGACACGCGTCGCCATCGCGATCCGCGCCGGGAACGTTATTCTTGGTTCCCTGTGGTTGATCGACGCAAAGCACAGCGACAGTGCAGCCACCACCGGCATGATGGTCGCGGCAGCCAACGTTGCGGCCCTGCACCTCCTGCATCGGCGATCCAACCACGACTCGGATCGGGCTCGGCATATCGACCTCGTCAAGTCGCTTCTTTTCGGATCCGACCGGGCGGAACTTGCAGCCGTTCAGTTGGGGGTTTCGGCCGACTCCGTTCGAGTCGCAGCCCTAACCGCGTCTGCCCCGGCAGGGAGCGCCCCGGACACACTGCAGTCGAGTCTGTTGCTGTTCGACACGGTGCGAACAACATGCGCCGTCTGGCTGCCCACGGCGGTGTGCGGGATCGCCGACAACGTCGTGTACATCGTCATGCCGCAAACCTCGACGTCGACGCAACTGTTTGAGCGTGAGGCCATCCTGCGGGTAGCACACCACACTCGCCGTCTCCTCTCCCGGCCGGTCCTGGCGGGCCTGGGACGCACGACGCCGATCGCGACAGCTGAACAGTCACGGCTAGATTCCGAAACCGTGCTCGCGGTACTGATGCGCGATTTCGAACAAGAACGCGTCCGCATCGACTCCGATGACATCGTCGCGGACCACCAGTCAATCGGCCCACGCATCTATCTTCATCAGATTGTCAAAGAATTGCGCTCAGCTGGCCTTCTTCCGGGCGAGTACGTCACTAAGATCGCCGCCTACGATGCTCACCGGAAATCCTTCTTCGAAGAGACGATCCGGACCTATCTAGACTGTAATGCGAACGCGATCGAAACCGCCCGAAGGCTAGGACTGCACGCGAATACCGTGCGCTATCGTCTTTCACGGATCGAGCCGTTGTTCGGCCTCAAACTCGACGATCCCGAAACCCGACTCCTCCTGTGGCTGCAATTGTGGTCAAGCCAAAACTAGAACGCCGCGGTGACGGATGCTGGAGGTGAGCGCTAGAGGACCTTGGACAGGAACGCCCGGGTACGGCGGTGTTGCGGATTAGCGAGCACCTCGTCCGGGTGGCCGGACTCCACGACCACGCCGCCGTCGATGAACACGAGTGAGTCGGCGACTTCCCGCGCGAACCCCATCTCGTGGGTGACAACGATCATGGTCATGCCCGACGTGGCCAGGGTCTTCATGACGTCGAGAACCTCACCGACGAGCTCGGGGTCAAGTGCGCTGGTCGGCTCATCGAAGAGCATGAGCTTTGGCTCCATGGCCAGGGCGCGCGCAATGGCCACCCGCTGCTGCTGCCCGCCGGAAAGGTGCGCCGGATAGTAGCCAGAGCGATCTGCCAGTCCAACACGGGCGAGGATGTCCATGGAGCGCTTCCTGGCCTCCGTCTTGGGTTGCCGCTTGACCCGGACAGGTGCTTCCATCACATTCTCGAGGGCAGTCATGTGCGGGAACAGGTTGAAGCTTTGGAACACCATGCCAATGTCGCGGCGTTGCCGGGACGCTTCTCTCGGGCGCAGCTCGTAGAGTTTCCCGTTCGCCTCCCGGTAGCCAATGAGCTCCCCATCGACGCTGAGCCTTCCGGCCGAGAGCACCTCTAGATGGTTGATCAGGCGCAGGAAGGTCGACTTGCCCGAACCCGACGGGCCGACGAGACACATCACTTCGCCGGGTTTCACCACAAGAGAGATGTTCTTCAGAACCTCGTTCGAGCCGAAACTCTTGGAAACACGATCGGCATAAACCATGGGCACACCCGTGGGGGTTGCCTCATCCGTCGTGGCAGACGTTCTGTCAGTAGTCATGAAACTCCAAGCCCCGTGTCAATTTACGGATTTCCCTCACGTGGTCCGCGGACCATGGTCGACTGACCGGAGTCGGCAACCGGGAACTGTCCGCTGACTGCACCCGTCATGTCATCGATGATCGACGTCAACCTTGAGCTCGGCCTGCCGGGCACCAAGACCGCGGGCGAATCGCTTCTCCAGGAAGTGCTGACCCACCATCAGGATCGATGTGAAGAGCAGATACCAGATGGACGCGACGATCAGCAAAGGGATCGGGTTGAACGTCTCCGCCGAGATGTCCCTGGTCCGCGTATACAAATCCATAGTGAACGGGACTGCGGTCACCAATGACGTTGTCTTCAGCATCCCAATAACTGAGTTACCGGTCGGTGGGATGATCACCCGCATCGACTGCGGAATCACCACCCGACGCATGGTCTGAGACCAGCTCATCCCGAGCGCAGTCGCCGCCTCTTCCTGACCTTTCTCGACCGAAAGGATGCCCGCACGAACGATCTCCGCCATGTACGCGCCTTCATTTAGAGCCAAACCGATGACCGCTAGCATGAATGCGTTGATGGCGGTCTGGGTTTGGAACTGTACCCACGGCTGCATAAACGGGATGCCAATGTCGATGGTCCGATAGATCGTCGCGAGAAGTCCCCAAAACACCAACTGAACATACACCGGCGTTCCCCGGAAAACCCAAAGATACAGCCAGGCCAGACCCTTCACAACGGGGTTCGGCGAAAGGTACATCACGGCCACAACCAGACCGAGAATGATGGCAATACCCATCGAATACACCGTCAGCTGGAGCGTGACGAACGCAGCCTGCGAGATACGACGATCGAAGAGGTACTTCCCGACCGTGGGCCAGTCATAGGCCGGCCGCCCAGCGGCGTCGAGAATGAACAACACGAAGACGAGGATGAGCAGCGAAGCAACGACCGCGCGCCAGGGGTGCCGGAGCTTGACCGCCTCAATCGCCAGAGGTTCCGCCGCCTCGCCGGTTGGCCTGGTCCGGTCCGGCGGTCCGGTGCCGCCCGACGGCGGGGTTTCCCCCACCGTCGGACGGTTCAGAGCTGCTTTGCTCACAACTAGCCTTGCCCACCTGCGTTGATCGTAATCTTGGCGATGCCACCGTCGCCAACACCCCATTTATCCAGGATCTTGGCGTAGGTACCGTCGTCCACCATCGACTGCATCGCGGCCTGGACAGCTTTCGCCATCCCGGAATCCTTGGCGACCGCAAGGCCGTAGGGCACGGCCTTGGCCATGTCTCCCGCCTTCTGCAACTTCCCCTTCGTCTTGACAATCGCATAGAGGATGCCCGGTGAGTCGCCGAGTACAGCATCGGCCCGGCCCAACACGACCGCATTGATCGCACTATCCTGCGTGTCGAATGGAAGCTTCTTGACCGGCGGCTTGCCAGCGGCGACGCAAGCGGCGCTCGCGGCAGGCAGCATCACGGTGTCCTGGAGGGTGGTCGCTTGCACTGCGACCGTGAGACCACAGGCGTTGGCCGGGTCAACACTCTTCCCGACGGCTGAAGCCCACCGGGTCCCCGCGCTGTAGTAGTTCACGAAGTCGACCTGCTCCTCACGTTTCACCGTATCGGTGAACGATGATTCGCCCATGTCAATAGTGCCGCCGACGATGCCCGGAATAATGTTGTCAAAGCTGGCGATTCGGATATCCGCCTTGAGCCCGAGCCGGGCAGCAATCGCGTCATCCATCTCGATCGACCACCCGATCGGCTTGCCCGCCTCATCCTTGAACTCATTCGGGGGATAATTCGGGCTAGTGGCTATAACGAGTACGCCCGCCTTGGCGATCTTTGCTGGAAGCAAAGCCGCGGCCGCGTTATCCTTGGTGGCAGACGTAGCCGACGAACTATCCGTCGGGGCCACCGCGGCGGTCGGCGAGTTATTGACGCATCCGGTGAGTGTAAGAGCGGCCACACTGACAATTGCAGGGAATGCATATCGAGCGCGCATTAACTATCCTTCTTCAGTCGTTCTCGGATCTGACTTCAAGCATTTGTAGCTGGCACCGCCTCGTCATTCAAATGCGTGAACGGGTGGATCAAGGTAGCCTAGGATCGCACGTACCCGAACGCTATGGACATCTCGACTAAGTGCCAGGTAGGCGTTTGTGACGACTTGACAAACTCCGAGGTCCAACCGGGTGTGAGATGACGACGGACGCGGGTTCGATTGAGACGATGCGCACCGTTCCGATTGGCGCCGGCGCGCACTAGCCCGAGGGGCTCAGCAATTTCTGTCCTCGCCACGCCCAGGACGCGTCCATGGGAGGGAGTGCACGGCGTAGCTTCACCCATGGTAGAGCTGACCTTCCAGGTGGCGGCCATCAGGGTCGCCGCCAGGCCGGTGCAACATCGCAGCCAACCTAGGCAAGGGGCGGCGAGCGCGATGACGAAATCGGGGCTGGCGAGCAGGTTCATGCCGATGAGGGCGCGGGAGGTCAGATCGCCCATGAATCCCTAGCCTGCCGGCCGCGTCGTCGAACCGCGTTGCTGGTGTGCAGTCCACAGGATCTGCCCGCGTTCCCGCCCCATGAACACCGATCGTGACACGAACCGTGGATCGCGACCGAACGCCACCCCACGTGTTCGTTCAACACCAGCACCGCGCCCGGCGGATAGACGGCACGCCCACCCCGTTGGGTCGCGTCCCGGTGCGCGGGCCTATTCTTCCTGGTCACAGCCTGCTGTCGCCGCTCGTCACCTTCATAACGAATGGCATAACCCCACACTCGCCGCCAGAAACCACGTATCCGATACGACGCGCAGGATTTCGATGAAAGGTGCAGAATCTTGACCACAGAAAGTCCACTGCGTTACCTCACCGTCTGCGTCAACCACCGGGATCCGTGCGAAAAGACGACTCAAACCTATGGAGCACTGCGATGACCTCAGACCGTAGTTCGACCGCTCACCTTGAGGAGTTGTATATAGACCTACACCGCAACCCAGAACTTTCGTTCTCTGAATACCGCACCGCAGGGATCATCTCGGACCACCTGATCGCGCTCGGACTCGACGTGATCACGGGTATCGGCCGTACAGGTGTCGTCGGTGTGATGCGAAACGGCGAGGGACCCACCGTCTTGCTGCGGGCAGACATGGACGCCCTGCCCGTGGCAGAAGACACCGGCTTGGCCTATGCGAGTATCGCGCGCGGTACTGATTCTGATGGTAATGATGTCCCGGTAATGCATGCGTGCGGGCACGATATACACATGACATGTCTCATCGGTGCCATCGAACGCTTAGTCGCCACGCAAATTCAATGGTCGGGAACAGTCATCGCCCTCTTCCAACCGGCAGAAGAGTACGGTGGCGGGGCCCAGACAATGGTCGATGACGGCCTCTATCAGAAGATACCTCGGCCGGACGTCGTACTTGGTCAACATGTCTTCCCCTTTCCCGCCGGATCGCTCGGTGCTCATTCAGGTCCGGCTATGGCGTCCGTAGATACAGTCAACGTGCACATGTTCGGCCGCGGGGGCCACGGCTCAGAACCTGAGACAACGATCGATCCGGTGGTAATGGCCGCTGCAACAGTCATGCGACTTCAGACCGTGGTGGCGCGTGAAGTGAGCCCTCAAGAGACTGTCGTGGTCTCTATAGGCAGCTTACATGTGGGCACTGAGAGCAACATCATCTCGGACGAAGCCCGAATGGGTATTAGCATTCGCAGTTTCAACGAAGAAGTGCGACATCATGTGCTCGATTCCGTTGAACGAATCATCAAAGCTGAAGCGCAAGCGTCTGGTGCCGTAGTGCCGCCCGAGTTCATCTACACGGGGCGATATCCAGTCACGGTGAATGATCCGAAGGCATCTGAACGCACGATAACGGCATTCCGAACCGCCTTCGGAGACGCGCGACTCTTTGACCCGGGGGCACTCGCTGCAAGCGAAGACGTGGGAAATCTCGCGACCGCGGCAGGCGTTCCACTTGTCTATTGGATGCTCGGGGGTTCCAGTCCTGAGGAATATGCGGCGGCGGACGCGGCCGGAACGATCCGTACTGATATCCCGACTAACCACTCGCCTCGTTTCGCGCCGGTGATACAACCGACAATCGATACTGGCGTTGAGGCGCTGGTCGTCGCGGCGCGGGAATGGTTGGGCGACCCCACCTCTTAACAACCCGCGCAGCGCGTCGAACGCAGCCAGTTCCGCCGATCGTCGGACCCGTCCTGATGGTCACAGCGACCGCGAGTGTGGCCACGATGGTTGCGATCGCCCAGACCGCAGCGTGGCTCGAACCGATCGCGATCACGCCGTCTGGAGTCCCAATGTTGAGCGCGCCCAGGGCGCTGCTGACGAGCGTGGCGAAGACGATGAACCACCAGAACTCCGGTCGGGTGGCCCGTCCCTCGAACTCCGCGTACTTGCGAACACGGTGCTGATCGTCCTGCCGAACGGCATCGTGGGCTGTGCCCCGTTGACGGCTCTTGGTCATGAGGGGAACCGCCTGCGAGAACGCAGCAGGTCAGACACTGTGCGCGCGAGGGTGTGTCCGCAGCACCCGCCCGGTGAAGATTCTCGCGAAGGCGCGTCGTACGGGGCACGCCTCAACGGACCGGATCGAAGTCTCGTTCTGGTTGTTGTCGCTTCATCGGACGCGTGTCCGCGGCCGGTGCGATGAGCGCGTCTGGGTCAGAGCGCACAGTTTGTTCCGCTGGCGCAGGAGCGTCTTCCCTGTGCAGATCCACGACGCTCTTTGGGTTTCGGGACGTCCTCCCAACGGCTGAGAGGTCAGTCCAGCTGCCCGTGAGGAGAAACGGCCGCCGGAAGCTCGTGCGGGCAACAAGGAACGTTGAGATCAGAACGTTCTTCGATTTGCCCCGAGCCACCTGATCTTGCCGCCTAACCGGTGGGCGGCTGTCTCTGAGGACCTCATCGTGTACCCGGCGCCTGGTAGCCGGGGAAGGGCGAGAGGGTCTGGCCCCAGAAGGCAGCCAACCGTGTACCAGGAACCAAACAACAACGTCAGTGACATCGCTGCGGCCAATCCCTATGGCGGCCGAGGTCTTTCAGCCGATTCCATGACCGATCGCGAACCCGATGTCAGTCTTCGACGACTGGATTGGATGGGTCGTCATGCCTTCACCGCCCGGTATGCCGTGCAGCCGGTTGTCGACCCCATCCTCGGTACGCGGTGGGGACCACGAGATGACCAGAGCGTCTCGTACCACCTCGCCACTGTGGAGTCCCCGACTGGGCTGGTCTATGCCTACGCCCTGACATGGGACGAGTACGCGGTGTTGGCGACCGATGTCCCGAGGGCTGCGGTCGAAGATGCGCTGGGCGGTGCTCTGGGCAGCGATACGCACCTCACGGTGGAGGTATTCGCGGGTCTGCTGGCCGACAGCCTCACGGCCCCGACGCTGGCCCCTCAGACCTCCGCCGAGTTGGCCATCGGGGTCGAGCTGTGAAGCTCGCCAGCCGGGGACGCTTTGACGTTGCAGCCGTTCGAGCGGGTCACCCGATCGAAGCCGTTGTGGCGGCAAGTGGTGTCGAGCTGACCCGGCGCGGGCACGGACTGATGGGCTGTTGCCCGTTCCACGACGACTCCACTGCCTCGCTGTCCGTTGGCGGTGTCGCCGACCGGTTCCATTGCTTCGGGTGCGGCGTCGGCGGTGACGTCATCGAGTACGTCCACCGGTTCACCGGGCTCTCCTTCGTCGACACCGTTCAAGCCCTCGAGGATGGCGTCGCGTTCCGAGGCGTGCCGCCGGCCACGACCCGACACGTTCAGCAGCCGGCTCGCGTTCCTGAACTGACGACCACCCATGAGCGGGCGCACGCCATCAACCTTCTGGCGTGGGAGTTCTTCACGACCCCAGCCAACATCGGCGCCGCGGAGGCCTACCTGCGCGAGGCACGTGGCATCGACGTCGGGGCGTTGTGCGCGTCCCAGGGAGGCGAGCCGATCGCCGGCCACGCCAGGACTGACTGGCGGGCCCTGACCCGGCATCTGCTTCGTCAAGGGGTCAGCGACAGCGAACTGCTCGAGCTGGACCTCGCCCAGCAGTCCCGCAACGGCGAGCTGATCGACACCTACCGGGGCCGGCTCATCATCCCGGTACTGGGGGACCGCAAACGCATCGACGGATTCATCGGCCGCGATACCACCGGGGACCCCAGGGCGCCCAAGTACCGCAACCCGACAAGGACCCCGGCCTTCGACAAGTCGACCGCGCTCTACCGTCCAACCCACCAGGGCCTGGATCGTGACGCGACCGTCGTGGTCGTCGAGGGCGCCATCGACGCCCTGGCCATCGCCGCAGCCGCGGCCAGCACCGACCAGCTGCCGATGTTCGCGCCCGCCACCACAAGCGGGGTGACCGTCTCTGACGTGCAAGCACACGCCGCCCTGGCCCTGCACCCCAAACCACCCGTCATCGCCCTGGACGGCGACCGCGCCGGGCGTGAGGGCACCGACCGCTGGCTCCAGGCGCTCTGCATCGAACACGGCCGCCCAGCTCTGGTGACTCGACTGCCCGATGGGGTCGATCCAGCCGAATGGCTGCAACACCAAGGCGATTCGGGACTGCCGGCATTCGACCGTCGAGGCTGCCTCGACGTCAACACCGATGTCAACGTCGACGCCACCAGGCCTGCGCTGCCCGGCCGGGAACTCGTCCGAATCTGCGTCGACCAACCCGGCGAACGAGCCCGTCACGTCCTGGACGTGCTCGTGCCGCTAGCGATGCGGCTTCCGGAGGGTGCCGCGCGCGAGCTCATCGACCAAGCCGAACACGAGATGACCGTTCGCGGATGGAACACACAGGGCGAGTTCGCCCGCGCAGCTCACGCCGCCATCGGCAGTGCGCGACCCCCGGTCCTCACGGAGCAACACCGCGACGCGCTGCCTGCCAGAGAAGGCCACTCGCGGTTATCCACAGAATCGCCCAGCCCTGATGCGCACCAACTCACCTGACCTTCACCATCACCCCGTGGGGCTGTGCCCCCGCGGACCGAACCACCCGACATACCGCTCCACCGACCGAAGGCGACCAAGTCATGACGGACCAGCCCACTCCTAACGCCGCGACCTCAGAGACAACCTGCCAGGACACGGTGGCGCAGGCCTGCGTCCACATCGACGCAGCCGCCCGCCAACTGGAAGCCGCCGCAGACGGTGACGTCTTCTCCCCCCTGCTCGGCCTGGCTGGTCAGCTCGCCCTCATCCGTGGCGGCATCGACCCCACGATCCGCGCCGCCGTCGACCCCAAGGACCTCCTCGGGCCGACGGCCCACACCGATCAGGCGCTGTCCCTGTTGGACAGCTTCCCCCCCTCGGACGGGCAAACAGACCTGCTGGTGTGGACCCTGCGCCTCGCCGAACTCCATGACGCTCTCGTCGCGGTCGGGTCAGAGCAACCGTGAGCACCACGACCGTCGGTGACCTGTTGGACTGTGCGGAACTTCTCGCGCGCGCCCTGCGCGTCACCCGCGCCGAGATCACCGCCGACCAGTGGCGGTCCTTCGACGCCACCTCATACCGGCTGTTGCACGAACTGGTCGGCCCGGAGCGCACCGGCAACCGTGATCAGGTCGTCTCGCACGCGACCGCGAGCCGAATCCTGAACGGCTACCCGAGCCCACTGTCCGCGCCGAACCCCCAAACGACATACAACGCCCGGCAGGTCGCCAGCCACCTCGGCGTCTCGCGCGCGACAGTGGCCGCAGACATTCGCGGGTCGCGACTGCCTGCGACCTACGACGGCCGCAGGTACAGCATCAAAGCCACGGACCTTCCCTCCATCACCGGGCTTCAGCCAGCCGACCCCGCCAGCACGCACCCCCTGGATCGGCTCAGCTGCACGCTGGGCGCCCTGGCCGACATGGTCGTTGCCGAACGGTCCCGCACCACCAACATCCCCGATCTCGACCCTCTGCGCGACGACGCACAGGTCGCACCTGTCATGGCCCGGGTACTCGCCATGACCGTGGCCGCCGCCCGCCACGCCCTTGCACACGTCCCACTTGAGGAAGCAGACCGGCCGCTGGCCATCGCCCGGTATGCCGAGCGCAGCCTGGATGCCATCGGAGACGTCGGCCGACCCAGCGCTCTCACCCGGGTCGCGAGCTTCGCCCCACCTTCGTCACCCCGCGGGCCGAACGAACAGCTCGAGGCCGCGCTGCGCGCTTGGGCAAGTCTCGCGCGGAGGGAAATGGCCAGGACCGTTCCCAGCAGTGAGGTCCTGCGCAACATCACCAACCAGGCCCGCCACCTGTACGCCGTGAGCGCGCGTCTGGTCGAAGCCTCCTTTACCAACGGGCATCTTCCCGGGCGAGCAGCGGAGGTCGTCCACGACGAACTGCGTGACGCGGCCCAGGTCATGCACACCCTTCAGCAGCAGTGGGAAGCCGTCACCACAGCCACCAGACCGGGCCACGAGTACGTCACAGCGGCCACCAATCTGCACGCGAGCCTGTCCGCGATCGAGCGAGAAGACCTCGATCCGAACAACGAGATTGGAACCGCCAACGGAATCGACGTGGACCAAGCACTGGCCGATCTTCGTTACGCCGCAACCGATCTGGCCGAGCTGACCCACGCCGGCGCCCAGCTGCCCGAGCCGCTCATCCGCTCCGAGCAACTATTCGCCCCAGCCCGGATCCTGCCCTCGACGATGGAACGCGTGCACGACCGCGACCACGGAAAGTACGTGGCCATCAGGCTCACGGAGGGCGCCGCCCTAATCAACGCCGCGCGGGAGGGGTCCAGAGCTGCACAGCAGGTTCGGGCAACCCTCGAAATCTCCATGGCCCCCATTGCGGCAACCGGGCTATCCTCGCAGTCCCTGGCCTTCGCCACACGTCGAGAGTCTGAACCAGTCGCCCACCTCGGCGGACCTAGCCTGCTTTGATGTTGCGGGTAACTGCGACGCCTACAGGCAGGCCTTCCAGTGCCCATGGTGTACCCCGACCCGGGTAGACGAGATGGAAGCGGTCGTCAGCGAAGGACTGAACACGTTGGAACGTTTGGGAACTCGGAACCGACCTCCACTCGGGACGCTGGAGAAAACGCGATGTCTGACTTCGAAGAACTGCCCGCCCTCATCTCCGTGCCCAAAGCCGCACAGCTCCTCGGCCTGAGCCGTGCCAGCGCGTACCGTTTCGCAGCCTCAGGTGACCTGCCCACGCGTCGTTTGGGCGGTCGTGTCTACATCGTCACCTCCCGACTCGCAGCCTTCGTCAATGGCGAGGGCGAGGCCGCATGAGTCGAGGCCGGCGACAGATCCCGGGGATCACCGTCTACAAGCTGAAGAAGACTTGGGCTTACCGCATCACTGGCGAACCGGAAACGATTTCGGGCCGCCGACTCCGCCCATACAAAGGGGGATTCGGCAGTGAGGAGGATGCCTGGCGCGCCGCTGTGGACGCCAAGAAGCGGCTCGAGTCCGGGCGCACGCCGCACGCGAAAAGCATGCAGGTGAGTGAGTACTTCAACGAGTGGCTCGAGACGGTGCGGTCCAATCTGAAGGACACGACTGCGCAGAGCTACAGCGACATGATCACGGCCTACATCAATCCCTCGATGGGCTCGAGGTGGCTGGGAGACCTCAAGGTCCCGACGCTCAATGCCTTCTACCGCGAACTGCTTGAATCCGGTCGCCGGAACGGAGACAACAACTCGTGCATGTATTCGTACTGGTTGGAGCACCGGTCGGAACGCGACGGATTCGGCCCGAAGCCACGCGACATGGCGGCATCTTGCGGGACGACCTGGACGCTGCTCGCGAAGGGGCGCGTCGCTATCGTCACGGACGCGTGCCGGGTGAGCACAATCCCGGACTGAGCCCGAAGTCCCTCAAGAACATCCACGTCATGATGCACAAGGCTCTCGGAGACGCGGTGGCATGGGGGTATCTCCTCTCGAACCCAGCTGGCCAGGCTGTGGTGCCGCGATCCCGTCGACTGCAGAAGCAGTCACACGCGATCTGGAACGTCGAGGAGCTCGGTCGATGGCTGACCATCGCGCTGGACGACCCGTTCGGCGGGATGTGGCTACTGGCGGCAACCACCGGCATGCGGCGATCGGAGCTCGCCGGGGTCAGGCGGGAGATGCTTGACCTGGCCGGCGGCCGGCTTCACGTTGGGGACACGCGCGTCGTGGTCAACGGCCAGGCACAAGGCTCGGATGGCAAGTCGTCTGCAGGTCGACGTGACATCTCCCTCGACTCGTTCACCTGCCAGGAACTCGCCAAACTGCTCAAACGGCTGGACGCGGAACGCGAAGCCTTCGGCCACGAGTACCCGAGCCACGGCCTCGTGATGGTCAACGAAGTTGGCCGCCCCTTGCACCCGGACAGCATCACGGCGCGCTTCAACCGCCTCGTCGACCGGGCCGGCGTCCAGCACATCCGACTCCACGACGTCCGTCACACCTACGCGACTCTGGCCCTCGACATGGGTGTCGATCCCAAGACGCTGAGCGACCGCATCGGACACGCCAACATGTCCGTGACCCTGCAGATCTACACCCACCGATCACACGGTCGGGACCAGGCCATGGCACAGACTCTTGGTGACCTGATTCAGTCCGCCACTGGCGGCTGCGACGCCAATACAGCGCGTTTGGTCACGGATCTGGTCACGGGTGGCGCTTCAGCCCTCGAAATGGGCGAGCATCATTCTCCGGACAACCCTTCAACAGCACACGAATCCTGAGGCGATCAAGGCAAGCAGAAACCGAATACCTGCAGGTCAGCAGCCTGAAACAACGGAAGACCCGGACCATTGGTCCGGGTCTTCCGTTGCTGACACGTTGGTAGCGGGGGCAGGATTTGAACCTGCGACCTCCGGGTTATGAGCCCGGCGAGCTACCGAGCTGCTCCACCCCGCGTCGATGAACCAACCCTAACGCGAACCGAGCGGGCACACCTAATCGGCCCGGTCCGCGCTCTGGAAGCCAGCCTCAGGGAGTGGCCGTCGGGGTCGGAGCCGGCGCCGTCGTGGTCGCGGTGGCACCGGGCGTCGGGACCGTCAACGAGCCCGACGGCTGAGCAGCAACGGCTTTGCCGATCGCGGTCTGGAGCCGTTTCTGGGCCTCCCCGTATGCCACCCAGTCGCCCTTCTTGAGCGCGTCCTGCCCGTCGGCGAAGGCCTTCTGGACCTCGGCCAGCGCAGCCTGCAAAGCCGGAGGCGTGGTCGTCCCGCCAGTGGGCGTCGGCGTGGGTGTTGACGTGCCGGAACCCGAATCCCCAGCAACGGCGCCGGAGTTGCCACCAAAGAGCCCGTCCAGGGCCCCGGTAAGGGTGTCCGACCAAGCGAGCTGGTTGCCGAAGGCCACCACGATCGCCCGCGACAGCGGGAACGAGGAACCGGTCTTGGCACTGACGTAGATCGGCTCGACATAGAGCAGCCCACCGCCGACCGGCAGGGTCAGCTGGTTGCCCAGCTGGATCTGGGAGCCCTGGGTTCGGTTGTTGTTGAGGAACTGCGAGAGCGTCAACGTGAACCGGGGGGAACCGATGTTGGAGGACTCGATGTCGTTCTGCACCTGTCCTGGACCCTTGACCGTCGTGTCGCGCGGTAGCTCGAGAAGTCGCAGCGCGCCGTACCCGTCTCTACGTTTGCCGGCCACGTCGCCGGCATTGGAGTCAACGGCCATGAAGCCAGCCAGAACCGGCCGGTTTCCGACCGGCATGAACGTCGTCGTCAACGAGAACGACGGTGTCGGCTGCCCCGGCATGGCGATGCTGAGGTAGTACGGAGGCTGGTCAACGGTCTGCGTCTCCTGCGACGGGTCGTCAGGAATCGTCCAGAAGTCCTGTCCGGTATAGAAGGCGCCTGGGTCGGTGACGTGGTACTTGGTCATCAGGCTGCGCTGGACCTTGAACAGGTCCTCGGGATAGCGCAGATGTGCCATCAGGTCGCCGCTGATCTCTGACATGGGGCGGACGGTGCCACCGAAGGCCTTCGACCAGGCCTTGAGCAGCGGATCCTTGTCATCCCAGGAGTAGAGCTTCACGCTGCCGTCAAAGGCATCGACGGTCGCCTTGACCGAGTTGCGGATGTAGTTGATCTGACCGGCCTGGAGCGCCTGGACGCTCGCCGCTCGCTGCGTGACCGAGTCGACGGTCGCGGTGTCGATCTGCTGCAGCCTGGAGTACGGGTAGTCGGCCGACGTGGTGTAACCGTCGATGATCCACTGCACCTTCCCGTCGACCACCGCTGGATAGGAGTTGCCGTCCAGGGTGAGCCATGGAGCCACTCTCTCGACGCGCTCACGCGGTGAGCGGTAGTCGAGCAGCCGTGAGTCGGAGGTGACGGTGTTCGAGAGCAAGATCTTCAGCTCTCGGTACTTGATCGCGTAGGCGACCTTCTTCGCGAAATCGTCGATCTTGACGCCACCATTGCCGGCATACGTGTTGTTCTGCTGGCCGGTCGCGCTCGAGTCGGGATAGTCGAGCTCCTTCTTCGGTCCGTTCGCGGGACCGCCGACGATCGAGTAGTCCGGCGAGGACTCGCCGAAGTAGATGCGTGGCTCAAAGGGGCCAAGGGGCCCCACCGGCGGAATGTTCTGCTCGAAGAAGACCGGCTGACCGTCCGCGCCGGTGCGGTTACCGTGGGCCGCGACAAGACCGAAGCCGTGCGTGTAGACCGTGTGGTCGTTGACCCAGTTCCGCTGGGCGGGTGGCAGACCGGCCAGATCCAGCTCACGCACCCCAACCACGGTGTCGTTGACCTTGCCATCGAGGCTGTAGCGGTCGACGTCGAGCGCGTCCGGGAACTGGTAGTAGGTCTTGACCGCCTGCAGCTGTTTGAACGTCGGGGACACCACGCTCGGGTCGACGATCCGAATGCCCGGGATGGTTGCGGCATCGTTGCGCAGCTGACCCGCGCTGACCGTGGTCGAGGCCTTGTACACCGAGGCCTGCGTTCCCTCCAGCCCGTAGGCCACCCTCGTGGCCTGGATGTTGCGATTTATATAGGGCGCCTCGAGGGACTTCTCCGACGGGTTGACCTGGAAGCTCTGGATCGCCGCAGGGAAGATGCCGCCGACCACGACGGCCGTCACCACCAGCAGCCCGAGCCCGACAGCCGGCAGGCGCCAGGAGTGGGTCCAGATCGTGGCCACGAACAGCGCGGCACACATGACTCCGGCCACCGCGAGTATCGCCTTGGTGGGCATGACGGCGTGCTGGTCGGTGTAAGTCAGGCCGGTGATCAACCGAGAGTCTTCGGTCGTCAACGAGTAGCGGTCCAGCCACCAGCTCCCCGACTGGACAAGGACGAGCAAGGCCAACAGCAACGACAGGTGAATACGCGCCGCGGTGGTGGTCCGCTCGCCCTTGGTCTGCAGCTGCAGGCCGCCATAGACGTAGTGGGTTGCCGCCGCGGCAAGCGCCGCGAGAACGAGGACCATGGTGAGGAATCCAACGATGAAACGAAGCCATGGCAGCGTGAAGACGAAGAAGCCGATATCGAGCTTGAACTGCGCGTCCTTGGAGCCAAAGGGCACCCGGTTGGCCCAGAGCAGGAAGGTCTGCCACTGGCTTGCGCCGGCCGATCCGGCAAAGATGCCCAGCACCGCTGGTGCGGCGACCGTGGCCAAGCGGCGCAGCGGCTCGAGCAGCTCGCGATAGTGGTCGAGGTTCTGCTGCTCCGCCGAGATCGGCGGATAGACCGGGCGGGTGCGGTATCCGATCAGCAGGCTGGAGGCGACGACCACGGCCGTGAGCAGACCACACACGACGAAGAGCCCGATCTTGGTGCTCAGCTCGATCCAAAAGACCTTCGTGAAACCAACACTGTCGAACCAGAGCACCTCCGTCCACCACTGCGCAGCGACCGAGACGAGCACGATGATGATGGCCAGGATGACCAAGGTGGGAAGCAGCGGACCGCTGCGGCGCAGGTGGAGCTGCGGCATCGGAGGGCGAGGCCCACCCGGCATACGGCCTGGCCCCTGACCAGATCCTCCGGGACCGCCGGATCCCGCGTCGCCCGAACCGCCGAACCAGTCTCTCTGACTCACAACATCGCCCGATCTCGCCGTTGCCGCGCACGAAGGCGCGGGCCTATGGATAACTCAACCTAACCCACCCCCCGTCCGGTTCCCGTCAGGCCACCGTGATGCGGCAACATGGACCCGTGACCAGCGCCTTTCAGCCGATCTTCAGCCCACTCGTGACGTGCGCCCTCGAGACTGAAAGGCACGTCGCGGCAGCGGGTTGGGACCAGCCGCCACGACTGTTCGCTCTTGTCCGAACTCGCGGCTTGCTGGAACGGGAGCCGCATCTGCGGGCCCACGTCGGCCAGGGCGACGAGGCGGGTCTCACCGCGATCGAGCAGGAGGGCCTGCCCGAGACCTCGTCCCTGGAGTCCCTGCTGGCCCAGCTCGCCTGGCCGGACGATGTGGACGGTGTGGCGCTGGCGGTCGAACGGCTCGTGGTTCCCCCAGAGGCCGAGCACGACCTGCCCGAAGACCCCGATCGGGCAGCCGAGGCCCTCGCCTCGCACCCTGACCGCAAGGACGTCCGCCTGCTCGTGGCGGTGCTGCGCGACGGCGAGTCCACCTGCCTGTTGCGCCAACGCGATCACGACACCGACGACAAGGTCGCCTCCGGCGCTGATATCGCGCCAGGTCTGGTTCAGGCGCTCAGCGCCACGCTTCAGGACTGATCAACGTATGCCGTTGTGCCGTAGGCCTACTGGCATGTAGGCCTGCCGGCGTGTCGGCCTACGTGCACGTCGGCAGGGACGTCGTCTGCTTGGCCGCGATCGACTCGACTGCGTCGCGCGCCTGGGTGAACGTCGACACCTTGATGACCCGCAACCCGTCGGGGACATGCCCGACGACCTCGTTGCAGTTCCCCGCGGGAGCAAGGAACCAGGTGGCTCCGCCCCGCTTGGCGCCGACCATCTTCTGTTGGATGCCGCCGATCTTCCCGACCGCGCCCACGGAGTTGATCGTCCCCGTGCCGGCGATGGCGGCGCCACCGGTCAAGGCCCCGGGTGTCAGCTTGTCGTAGACCGCGAGGGAGAACATCATCCCGGCAGATGGGCCGCCGACGTCTCCCGCGTTGATGCTGACCTTGATAGGGAAGTCGAAAGAGGTTTGCAGAAAGACGCCGACGACAGTGTGACCCTGGGAGTCTGCGGTCTTGACGCTGAGGACCAGTTTCTTGCCGTCCCTGCGGACGGTGAAGACGGCTTTGTCGCCCGGCTTGTGCGCCCGGACCGCCGCACGAACCCCATCGGGGGTGGTGACCGCAGTGCCGTCGATCGAGACCAGGATGTCGCCGGCGCGCAGGACACCGCTGGCAGGTGAGTCCTTCGCCAGCTCCTTGACGATGACGACCTCGGGGACTGTCTGGCCCAGCCCGCGCAGGGCAACGGCGATGGCCTCTTGCTGCGAGTCGGCCATCTCAGCGGCGTTCTGCTGGTCGACCTGGGTGCTGGTCACACCCTTGGGGAACAACAGATCCTCGGGCACGACGCTGTTTGTCTGGTCCAGGTGGCCGGTGATCCATTCCCACACATTGACCCGGTTGTTCGGGCCGCCCAACACCGAGACCGTGGTGAAGTCCAGAGCGCCGCGAGTGGGGTAGGTGGACTTGCCCTCGACCGTGATCAGCGGCTTGCCGCCGGACCCGTTGCCCAAGGTGTTGACGACCGGACCCGGTTGGAGGATGACGTACGGCAGGTGAACCATGCCCATGAGCGCTGCGACCACGATCCCGACGAACACCGCAATGATCCACCCACCCGAACGTCGGCTCATCGTGGTGCCCAGTCGATCGGCCACGTTGCTCTCATATCCTTGCGTGTCGATCACGGCGTTCCGACCCACTCATCACTTCCGTCATCAAAGATCTGGTGCTTCCAGATCGGGACCGCGGTCTTCAAGGTGTCGACCAGCTCGCGACACACCTCGAACGCCGTGCCGCGGTGAGCCGCACTGACTGCGACGACGACAGCCAGATCGCCGATCTCGAGGTGACCGACGCGGTGAACCGCGGCGACGCGGATGACATCTGCCCCTGTGGCCAGCCGCTGGGCAATATCGCGCAGGACCTGCGGCGCGCTCGGGTGGCAGGTGTAGTCGAGGGCCTCGACGCCATGGCCATGGTCGAGCTCTCGCACGACGCCGATGAACGTGGCGATACCACCGGCCCGAGGGTGCCGCACGGCGTCAACGACCTCATCGACCGACAGCGGGGTCTCGCGGATGTCGGCGAGCATCACCTGGGGCACGATCAGTGAATCCCGAGTGTCGCCAGTAGCTTTGCTCAAGCTCCACCTCCCTTCCGACGGTGTCGTCGCATCATGGCGGCCGTGCCGACGAGCGCAACGGCTGCGCTTGCCGCACCCAGCGCCGCATCCTTGCGGTCGAGCCTGCGGGCGGCCACAGCATGATGTCCCCTGATGCTCTCAAGGAGGACACCCAAGCACGTCTCATTGTCGTATGCCGCCTGCCAACCTGCCGCGCCCAGTGTCGCCGAAGAGACGGCCCAGGGATAGACCGCGTAGGCGAGATCCGTTGCAGGAGAAGGCAGTATGCCCACGCGGTGCAGCCGCTGCGCCGTCCCCAGCGCCACACTCTCGCTGAGCTCAACCCGTCGCATACCGCTGACCACCTCGACCTCGCTCTGGGTCATCCAACCCGGCGAGGCGACGGTCACGACCGGCCCAAGCCCGAGTTCGACCGTGGTCACCAGAGCCGTCGCGAGATCCTCCACGTGGCAGAACTGCCACGCGGGGCAACCGCCCTTGACGGTCAACAGTCGAGGCGCCTCAAAGTGTCGGGTGATGACCGTGTCCACGTGGGGGCCGGCCAGAGCGGCCGGACGCACCACGGTGATGGCGAGCCCAGGGTGGACCTCGGCGGCGGTCCGCAGAATCTGCTCGACCGCCAACAGGTCACCGACCTGGCCCTCGTCCGGGTCTGCCGCCAGAGGGGCGTCCTCGGGCAGCGGCACGAGGTTGGTCGGCGACGCGCCATACGTCATGGCGCTCGTGACCACGACCAGCCGCGCGACCCCGGTAGCCGCTGCGGAGACCACCACGGTCTGGATCTGGCGAACGGCCCGCTCACGTCGGGCCCGAGCGCTCTGCCTCAGGTCGGCCGCAAGGTCGGTGCTGGCCGCCACGTGGATCAAGGCGTTGACGTCTCGAAGGTGGCCGGCCAGGTCGGGCGAGCCAAGGTCGACCAGTCGCCAGTGCACGCCATCGGCCGCACCACGCTCGGTATCCAGCCCGACCACCGTGCCGATGGCACCCCCGGCGGCAGAACGCGCCAAAAGCGCGCGCACGATGTCGTCGCCCAGCGGGGTCGCCGCACCGGTGACGGCGACCGTCATCGCCTTGCGACTGGAACGAACCCTGACCCTGGGGGAACTCACTGCGACCTCCGCATGTTTATCTATGAGACGACATCCTCTCAGGAGGCCAAGGAGCCCGCGTGTCCGATCATCCAGAAGAGCAGCCCGACAACCCTGACGAGCCTGATTTCGAGGCCATGCTCGCCTCGTTGCTGGAGAGTGCCGACAATCCCGAAGTGGCCAAGGCTCTCAGCGCCATGGGCATCGACAAGATCGACCCCGCGACCGTGGGGATGATGGCCGCGCAACTCAAGGCGATGTTCTCCGCTAGCGGGCCCGCCGAGTCGTTCAACCTCGAGCTCGCCACAGATGTAGCCCGGAAAACCGTTGCCGAACAAGGCGACTCGAGCGTCGGTGATGTCGCTCGCCGCCAGATCGAGGAAGCAGTTCACATCGCGGGCCTCTGGCTCGACGACGTGACGGACCTGACAGCGCGCAACATGGTGGTCCACGCATGGAGCCGTGCCGAATGGGTCGACCGGACCATGCCTATGTGGCGGCGGCTCGTCGAGCCGGTGGCCGCAGGGGTGAGCACCGCAGTAGTAGCTGCCATGCGCGCTCAGATGGGCCAGCTTGGGGCGGGTGAGGGCGGGGCTGGGATCCCGGGCCTGCCTGAGGGCATCGACACCGTCGCGCTCATGGGCCAGATGGAGCCGATGCTGGCGCGGATCAGCGGATCGATGTTCGGCGCGCAGATCGGGCAGGCCGTGGGTGCGCTCGCCGGCGATCTGGTCAGCGGGACCGAGGTGGGGCTCCCCCTCGTGCCCGACCAGGGCATCGCCATGCTGCCGGCCAACATCGACGCCTTCGCTGAGGGGCTCGAGGTCGATCTGGCTGAGGTGCGTCTCTACCTCGCGGTACGTGAGGCGGCACGCGTGCGCCTGTTCGCCGACGTCGCGTGGCTGGGCCCGCAGCTGGTCGCTGCTGTGCAGGCCTACGCCCGCGACATCAGCATCGACACCGAGGGCATCGAGCTGGCCCTGCAGTCGATAGACACCTCCGACCCCGCGGCGATGCAGGTGGCGCTGTCGAGCTCGCTGTTCACCCCTGAGCCGAGCCCGGCGCAGCGGTCTGCCCTTCTGCTGCTCGAGACCTACCTCGCGCTCGTCGAGGGGTGGGTGGACGTCGTGGCCGACCGCGCCGCAAAACAGCACCTGCCGCACACCGCCGCACTGGGCGAGGCCGTCCGGCGGCGTCGCGCGAGCGGCGGCCCTGCCGAGCGGGTCTTCAGCCAGCTGGTCGGCCTCGAGCTGCGCCCCCGTCGTCTGCGCGACGCCGCCAACCTGTGGGCGGCGCTGGAGTCCAAGGGTGGTGCCGCGACGCGTGACGCTGCATGGGCTCACCCGGACGTTGCACCGACCGCGGCCGACCTCGACGACCCGCTCGGGTTCGTCGATCGATTCGCGCCCAAAGGCACCCGGGACGAGATGGACGCGGCGCTGGATGCTCTTCTCTCCGAGGGCGACCCGGACAGACCCTAGGTTGAGGGCATGAGTCTCCCAACGGGCTACCGCCTTCTCCACGAAGACGCGGCCCGAGGTCTTTCGGCGTGGAGGGCGCCGAACGCAGCCCAGGAGCGGCTCCGGACGGAATACCTCGCGCACCTTGCGGCTCATCCGGACGCAATGTCGAAGCAGGGTCCACCGGCCCACTTCACCGCCAGCTGCCTCGTGCTCGACCAGACCGGGTCACGAGCGTTGCTGACGCTGCACAAGAAGGCACACGCGTGGTTCCAGTTCGGCGGGCACTTCGAGCCGGGCGATACCGATGCCCATGCGGCGGCCCAGCGGGAGGCCCGCGAAGAGTCGGGGATCGCGGCGCTCGTCGCCCGTCCGGAGCTGGTTCAGCTCGACCGTCACCAGCTGGTCGGAGCGTTCGGTCGATGCCGTGAACACCTGGATCTGCGGTTCGTCGCGGTTGCCGACGACGACGCGACACACGCGGTCAGCGAGGAGTCGTTCGCCGTCCGGTGGTGGCCGACCGATGCGCTGCCCGAGGGCACCCGACGCGACCTCGAACCATTGGTTTCGCTGGCCCGATCCGTGCTCGGCCTCGCCTGATCCTCGTGGGTCAGGTCTCCGGCTCGCCTGTGGTCTGGTCCTCAAGCCACTGGAGTCCAGCCGTGGCTGCGACGCCTTCGAGATAACCACGTGCCCGTTCAGTACGTGGGTAGGACTCCAGCAAGGACCAGAACTCACGGCCGTGCCCCGGCTGCAACAGATGCGTCAGCTCGTGCAGGATCACGTAGTCAAGCACCCAGGCCGGCATCCCCTTGACCCGCGAGGAGATCCGGATCGTCCCCTCGCTGGGCGTGCAGGAACCCCACCGGGAGCTCTGGTTGGTGACCCAGGCAATGCTGAGTGGCTTGGCCAGTCCACCGAGATAACGTCCAGACAGGTCGGCTGCACGCTCGAGCAGCTGCTGGTCGCTGGGTCGTCGACGTTTGTCCCCCGCAGCCAGCTTGCGCATCATGGCGTCGACCCACGTGCGTTCCTCATCGGCCGAGAAGCGCGCCGGGATGAGCACGATGGTCCGGCCGCCCTCGCGATAGGCGCTGACCGTCCGGCGTCTACGCCGGCTGCGCCTGACCTCGATCTCGTCCCCGTCCACGATCAAAACCTAAGCCCCGGCGCCGACAAATCCCATCGCTACGGTCTTCTGAACGTCACCACGGGCTGTTCTGAGCGTCATCGCGACTGTTCTGTCCGGCTCCGGGAAAGATGGACGCGCCAAACCTGAGCACGAGAAACGCGGCCCAATGCGAGACGTTGTGCTCAGCCTGGTCTAGGGTGAAACGAGTCCGGTGCCGCACAAAGCGGCAAGGAACGACACAGGAGACATAGACAAATGGCAGAGTCTGTAGAGACCGGCGAGACGTACACGGGCGACTTCTACTGCGTGAAGTGCAAGGCAAAGCGCGACGCCACTGGCAAGGTCGTCGAGACCAACGGTCGTCGGATGGCCAAGGGCAAGTGCCCCGTATGTGGCACAAACCTCAACCGCATCCTCGGCAAGGCCTGAACAACCACCGAACCAGCAACACCGAACTGCGTAAGAGCGGCACCCGAGCATGATGCTCGGGTGCCGCTCTTTGTCCGTCTCGCGTGGGCAGGTTCAGTCCGTCTCGCGTGGGCACGTTCAGGAATGGGTAGCGCTACTCATCCCCTGTGGATGAGACCCGGACCCGTCGAAGGCGGTGACAGATTCCTCAGGAAGACCCATCCCTGGAGGAATCTCATGCACGGCAGACCCCGTCTCAAGAGCCATGTACAGCTACTTCGGCGTGGTCCCGGATCACTCCAGCTCGGCGTGTGCCGAGACAGCGGAGTCGTTCTGGACGGGCTCAGCGACGCCGAGATCGCCGTGGTGAAGGGTCTCGACGGCAGCGTGGACACCCACACCCTGTATACCGGAGCGGCCGCCGCCGGGGTAGCCGCCGGTCGACTGTCGGCCCTGATCGCGACGCTGGACGAACACCACCTCCTGGTCGACGCGGCCACGGACCGCGCCTGCTTGTCCCCGATCGACGAGCCCAGGCGCCATCTGCTGCAGCCGGACGCAACGGCGGTTGCGGCAGCGTACGGCCTGTCAGGCGACGGCTTCGACCGTGTCGCCGCCAGATCCACTCAACACGTGGTCATCAGCGCAGAGGGCGACCTGCCCTGCGCATTGGCAGACCTCCTTCGGGTCGGAGGGGTCGGCCGGGTCAGCGTGGGCGCGAACGCCGTGAACATGCTGGACCTCGATCTGCGCGGTCACCGGGCAGGCGCGAAACGTGCCACGTTCGGGTCACCATCGAAGATGCCGGACCTGGTGGTCCTTGCGGCGATGGGAGCAGTCTGTGCCGACGCGGGCGCGCCATGGCTGCGCCGCGGCATACCGCATCTGCCGGTGGTGGTTCAAGGTCACCGGGTCCAGGTCGGTCCCCTCATCACGGGCGGCGACGGGCCCTGCCTCTCGTGTCTGGATCTGCACCGCAGCGACCGGGACGCCGCCTGGCCAGCGCTGTTGTCACAGCTCGCTCCACAGGGGTCGTTCCTGCCCAGCGCACCGGTCAACTGTGAGAGCACGCTCACGGCCATGACCATCGGCGCCGCGGCCATGATCATTCACACGTGCCTGGATGGTCAGCCGGTGTCGGACGACCTCTCGCTGGAGCTCTCCCTGCCTTGGCCGACGATCCAGAACCGACGGTGGCTCTCACATCCGATGTGCGAGTGTTTGGTCGCGCAAGGGACAATGGCACGGTGAGCCAGCTCCCCCGCAAGGCAGTGATGCGCACGGCCAAGCTTGCGGCGCTGCCGTTGGGGTTCGCCGGGCGCACCGCGCTGGGCCTGGGCAAGCGGGTCGGCGGCCGATCAGCTGAGCTTGTCGCGGCCGAGGTGCAGGCCCGAACGGCCGAACAGATCTTCAAAGTCCTGGGCGAGCTCAAGGGCGGGGCGATGAAGTTCGGCCAGGCGCTGTCGATCTTCGAGGCTGCAATGCCTGAAGAGTTCGCCGGGCCGTACCGCGCCACGTTGACCAAGCTGCAGGACGCCGCGCCGCCGATGCCCGCGTCGGTGGTCCATCGTGTGCTGGCCGCAGAGATGGGGCCGCGTTGGAGGCAGAAGTTCACCTCGTTCGACGACAAGCCGGCGGCGGCGGCGTCCATCGGCCAGGTGCACCGGGCCGTGTGGAAGGACGGTCGCGAGGTTGCGGTCAAGGTCCAGTACCCCGGCGCCGGCCATGCACTGATCAGCGACCTCAACCAGGTTTCCAGGGTGGCTCGCGTGGCAGCAGGGTGGATCCCAGGGCTGGACATCAAACCGATCCTTGACGAGCTCAAGAGCCGGGTGGCCGAAGAGCTGGACTACGCGCTTGAGGCCAAGTCCCAGAAGACGTTCGCCGCAGCTTTTGCGGGCCACCCTGACTTCGCCATCCCTGATGTGATCTATCACAAGGGCAACGTCATCATCACCGAATGGCTCGACGGAACTCCGCTGTCGGCGATCATCGCGACCGGCTCGCAGCAGGCGCGCGACGAGGCAGCAGCGCGCTACATGGAGTTCCTGCTCGTCGGGCCACAGCTGGCCGGGCTGCTGCACGCCGACCCACACCCCGGCAACTTCCGGATGCTGGCTGACGGCCGACTCGGGGTCCTCGACTTCGGCGCGGTCAACCGGCTGCCCGACGGTCTGCCGGTCGAGATGGGGCAGCTGCTCACGCTGGCACTGTCCGGCGACTCCGAGGGGGCGCTCGAGGGTCTGCGTCAGCACGGCTTCGTCAAGGCATCGATGGACATCGACGCGGACCAGCTGTTGGCCTTCCTCGAGCCGTTCATCGGGCCACTGCGCACCGACACCTTCACCTTCACCCGAGCCTGGCTGCGCGCAGTGTCCCTGCACCTCAACGATCCCCGCCGCTCCGACTTCGCGCTGGGCTTCAAGCTCAATCTGCCGCCGTCATACCTCTTGATCCACCGGGTGTGGCTCGGTGGTATCGGTGTCCTATGTCAGATCCAGGGCGAGGTTCATGGCCGGGCGACCGTGGACCGTTGGCTGCCCGAAGCCAGCCTCCCGCCAGTTCTGGCCTAGTCAGCACCCGCCCAGGACGCACCGGGCTTCACCACCGCGTTTCGCCGCCAAGCCCTCACCACCAAGCCCTCACCACCAGGGCGAGTCGAGCTTGCCCTCGATACTCCGAAGGTTCTCGCGGCTGCAGCGGTCGCAGGTCCAGACCTGGCGACCATTCTCAACGCCGAGCGCCCATGTGAGCCGGGCGGCGGACTCGTCGTCCGGCATACGTCCACACCTCAGGCAGACCGGCGGCGTCGCGTCCTGGCTCATTCGCCCAGTGTTGCCCTCAGCTGCCAGCATCGTCACGGGTTTGCAGATTTGTTCAGTCGTCGGCCAGCAGGTAGATGAACCCTGGGCCTTCGTCGCGGTGCGGAATGCCGAGGCCGTCGAGTGCCGGCCCCCACGAGCCGGTGACGGTGGAGTCCGATCCCTCGAAACCGTGGTCGGCGGTGAGCAGGAACGTCACCTGGTCGGTGATCCCAAGACCATCGAGGTGGTCCAGGAACGACACCAGGCGCGAGTCCGAGTCACGCAGAGAGTCACGTGCAATTTCGCTCCGAGGTCCGCCGGCGTGATGGCCCGCATCGCTCACGATGTTAGCCCACCACGTCAGTGTGGGCGCCGAGTCCAGGCTCTGCCACAGCTGCCGCATCTGCTCCAGCCCGAGATCGTCGACCTGGCTGCACCACGAGAAGTACGAGTCCGCCAGGTGAGCCTTGTCATGCACGTGAACTGAGGCGTGCGCATCCGGCAGCTGGTCGTTCAGGCCGGCCGCCCCTGATGAGCTGCCGCTGGCCCGGACCATCGCCATCGTGGAATAGTCGGCGCCCCGATCGACGGCCTCGTTGACGCAGGCAGTACGCGGTGAGTTCCCGTGCGGAACAATGTTATTGACCATCTCGAACACCGTACGCACTGCTGGGCGAAGCCACTCTGCGCTGCGATGCCAGGTCGAGTTGTTGTTGGGAACGATCTGCTCACCTGTCGCGCGGTCGTAGAAGACGTTGCCGAGGACTCCGTGCCGTCCGGGTCCGAGCCCGGTCAGGATCGAGGTGTGGTTGGTCAGGGTGACGCTCGGGAACTGCGCCACCGCCCCGCCGCGTAACGCCACACCCTTGTCGATGAGCCGCGCAAGCCCTGGCAGCTCACCGGACTCGGCCATGTGCAGCAGATCGCCGCAGTGTGCGCCATCCCAGAGGATGCCGATCACCTTGGGCTCGACCAACGCCTCACCGTCGAAGTATGCCGTGAGCACGCTTCCGTCCAATGGGTCACCTGCGGCGTCGCGTAGGTCGCCGTCGGGAACGCCGGCCAGAGCGGCCAGCGTGGGGCCCACGTCGACGAGCCTGACGTGCTCGTCCACGACGCCTCGCGCGGCAACTCCCTTGCCGGACAACAACAATGGCGCCCTTGACTGGATGACATCCAGCGAGCCGTGTTCGCCGACGTGTCCGCCCTGCTCAGGGAAGAAATGGCGGGGTGTGTGCAGGACCGCAACGTCGGGGCTCCGGGTCGGATCCGCGAACAAGGAGAGGATGCGCGCCGCGGCATAGGGATAGGAGTTGTCCCGCGAGCTGAGCGGGCTCGGCATGACGCATTCACGGTCATAGGGAAGGAACGCCATCGGGTCCTCGCGGGTGATGGGGTCCAACCCCACCAGGACCTCGTGATGTCCGTCCCGGTGAAGCCGCACACGCCCGACGTGACTGGCGGCCATCGCCACCTGACCGTCATCTGACGATCGGTTCCCATCGACCGACCCTCCCCCATCGTCGACCCAGACAACCATGTCGACGATGGGGGCAAGGTCTGGCGATGTCAGGGCCGCGACGATGGACTCACGTCGGGACGACACCTGCGCGGCGGGGAGGGTGCTCACGACAACCGACCCTATCCGCCACCGCGGAGGTCTGCCGGTCGTCGCCTGCGTCCCGACCTGACCCGAACCTCACCCGAACCTCACCCGGCCGGATTCTCCAGCCGGGACCGCCGAGCGTCAAGCTTGATCCGCAGCGCGCCGCGAGTCTTGGCCGGGGCCATACGAGTGGCCGTTGGCTCACCGGGATTCGAGATCTCCTCCATTCGAGCTCGAACGAGGATCATGCTCTGTAACAAATACATGGTGGAACTCCTTGCAAACTAAAGGTATGAGGGCCACGGCTGTGAGTGACGTGGCTTCTGGAACGGAAGTCCCCTAGGCGGCAACCGAGTTCTTGCGGGGACGTCCGCGGGGACGCTTGCGGGCGACGATCGTCCCTTGTACGAAGAGCTCGCCACCCCATACGCCCCATGGCTCCGCACGATTCAGGGCGCCGGCAAGGCACTCGATGCGAACCGGGCATGCCCCACACAGGGTCTTGGCAAACTCGACATCGGCTGGGCTCTCGGCGAACCACAGCTCGGCATCGGACTCCTGACACGG
Source organism: Dermatophilaceae bacterium (assembly GCA_036565395.1). Lineage (GTDB taxonomy): Bacteria > Actinomycetota > Actinomycetes > Actinomycetales > Dermatophilaceae > UBA4719. The sequence continues at coordinate 4,543 of DATCNE010000044.1, read as the reverse complement.
GATGTCAGAACCGGCGTCTTCGGCCTGCTCGTTCAGGTCAATGAGTGCGGTGAGCTGCATCGGGTGTCACCTCCTTCGTTTCGTCTCCCCCGGTCAGGGGGCGAGCTCTCGGGTGTGTGTCATCACGCTGATCCGCGGCAACGCCCTGTGGGGCCGGCTGGGGATCGATCCTGCTTTTCTTCATCTGGCTGGCGGTCTTCCTGTGCGGGCGGCCACCGGGACAACACAAAGGCCGCGGATCCCGGATGTCGGGTTCCGCGGCCTGGAGGTGGCCTGGTCTAGGAGCTAGACCGGTGGGCTCCAGGAGCGGAGGTACGCAACATCCTTGACAGCAAGTGCCTTGTGAGTCGGGGCGTAGAACGTGGGAACAGACGTGGTCGCGGAGACTGTGATGTCCGCACCGATGCCGGCGAGCTCGCCGGGGCCGAACGAGGACAGACCCGTCCCCCAGAACGCGCCGCCAACGCCGACAGTGAGGCTGCGGTCGGCGATCTGCGGGAACGCGAAGCGGACGCGGGTGATCTGCGTCCTCTTCGTCATCGTGATGTTCTCCATCAGGGCCAACCTCCTCACTGTTCTCGCGGGTCCGAGCACGGTCACCTGGACCGGCTGGGCTGGACGTAGGTTCAGGTTAGGGCAGTCGCTTCATGCTCGCAACGTATTAATCGCGGATCATTCTGAACACGGCAATCATGTCGAACGCCACTGTCCTCACCGCCACCGGGGCTAGGCCTGCGAGACGTCGTTCGCCAACGCCGTTGCAGCACAAAAGATCTCGGCGGTTTCGACAGGATCGGCCCCACCCAGGATGGCCAACACATCCTTGCCGTAGCGCTCAAGCTTGCGCGCGCCAACCCCCGAGATCGTGGCCAGCTCACCCGGGCTAGCCGGTGTCTTCTCCGCGATCGCCGTCAACGTCGCATCGGTGAATACCACGTAGGCCGGGACCTTGCTCGCGCCCGCGACCGCAAGACGCCACACCCGCAAAGCCTCGAACGTCGCCTCGTCATAGGTGGGCGGGCAGTCCTGGCAGCGACCCACCTTGCGCGTTGCCGCACTGACCAGGTCCTTGCCACACCCGCGACACCGCAAGAGCTTCGCCGCCCTCGCCGACCTCGCGGACTTGCCGCCGTTCTTTCGAGCGGTCGAGCCGGCCGCCCTGGCGGATGACCGCGCGCCCTCGCCCAGGATGCTGGCCGCCCCGTCAAGGAACCGAGACGGTCGCCGGCTGGCCCGCCCGCCGGGGTTGCGGGCCCCGGACCATGACAGGCGCAGCTCGCGCCGGGCGCGCGTCAGCCCGACATACAGCAGTCTGCGTTCCTCTTCGATCGCCTCGGGACCCTCAGCCATGCTGATCGGGATCAGGCCGTCGCTACAGCCCACGACGAAGACGCAGTTCCACTCCAGACCCTTGGCGGCGTGCAACGAGGCCAGGGTCGCGCCCTCGACCGTCGGTGCATGCTGGGCTGCCGCGCGCTCGTCGAGCTCGCTGACGATATCGGTCAGTCGCGCCTGCGGGTTGCCGGACACGAAGTCGTCGGTCAGCCCGACCAACGCCTGCAGGGACTCCCAACGCTCGCGGGTCGCCCCGCCGGCTTTCGGCGCCCGCTCGGTCCACCCGGCTCCGGCGATGACATCCCGGACCAGCTCGCCCAGAGGTTTGGCTCCGTCGTCAGCCCTGGCAGCGCCACGCATCAGCAGGATCGCCCCACGCACTTCCTTGCGGGCGAAGAACCGCTCGCCGCCACGTACGAGGTAGGCGACATTGGCGTCCGCGAGCGCGGACTCATAGGCCTCGGACTGGGCGTTGGTCCTGAAGAGAACGGCGATCTGACTTGCCGGGGTGCCCTGGGCGATCAGGCTCTTGATCGACGTGGCCACGCCCGTCGCCTCAGAGGGGTCGTCGCTGTAGGCGGTGAGGCTGGGCGAGGGGCCGTCCTGTCCCTGCGCGCGGAGCTGGAGCGTGTCAGTCGGCGAAGTGCCACTCTGCCCATAAGCGGCACGCACCATGACGTTGGCCAGCGCCACGATCTGCGGCGTCGAACGGTAGTTGCGCACGAGCTTGACCACCTGCGCCGTGGGATAGCGCCGTGGGAACTCCAGCAGATGCTTGGGGGTCGCGCCGGTGAAGGAGTAGATCGTCTGGGCCGCGTCACCGACCACACACACGTCATCGCGCTCACCCACCCAGAGATCGAGCAGCCGCTGCTGGAGGGCGTTGACGTCCTGGTACTCATCCACCACGAAGTGGCGGTACTGCGAGCGCACGATCCGGGCGATGTCGTCCCGCTCCGCCAGGATGCCGACGGTCAGCAGCAGGACGTCTTCGAAGTCGATGACCCCTCGTGCGGTCTTGACCTCTTCGTAGGTCTGCAGCACGCGGGCCATCGCGGTGGCGTCCAGACCGGCGGGGTCGCGGCCCGCGCGACGGGCCGCAGCGGCATACGACTCGGGTGTAAGCATGCTCACCTTGGCCCATTCGACCTCAGCCGCGAGGTCGCGCACCGCCACGCGGTCAACCTGCAGACGAAGGCGTGAGCAGGCCTCGGCGACCACGGAAGCTTTGTGCGGCAACACTTCTGGGGACGCGCCGCCGATCGCCTGGGGCCAGAAGTAGTGAAGCTGACGCAATGCCGCGGCGTGGAACGTCCGTGCCTGCACTCCCGGGACGCCGAGCTCGCGCAGCCTTGTGCGCATCTCGCCTGCGGCCCTGGCGGTGAACGTGACGGCGAGGACTCGCTGCGGCTGATAAGTGCCGCTGTGTACGCCGTAGGCAATGCGGTGGGTGATGGCCCGGGTCTTTCCGGTGCCGGCGCCGGCCAGGACGCACATGGGCCCCCTCGGCGACGCCGCTACCTGACGCTGCTCGGGGTCAAGGGCGTCGAGAACGTCGTCGGCAGTCGGGGTGCCGCTGGATCGGTCGGGTGGAGGAGACATCGTCTCAGATCCTCTCAGACCGGGGTGTCAGGTCCGTGCCGGGAACGAAAGGAGGCAAGGCGTGGTTGATGAGGTCACCCACTAACTGACGTTTGAGGAGACCTTGCATGTACGCGGCCCCCGCCCTGCCCTCCGCCGGCACCATCACGATGTTCAGCACGCAATGGTGTGGCTACTGCCGAGGGCTCAAGAGTGCTCTGGACCGCGAGGGGATCGACTTCACCGAGGTCGACATCGAGCGGCATCAGGCAAGTGCCGACTACGTGATGAGCGTCAACGGTGGCAACCAGACCGTGCCGACCGTAGTTTTTCCGGACGGCTCCGCGGCCACCAACCCGTCATTGGCCGAGGTCCGACTTCGCCTGGCCTGACCCACGACCGGCGGCAGCGCTGCGGTCTGGGCTCCTACGGTCTCACAAGGCCGTAAGCGCGTTCGATGTGCAGCGTGGCCACCAACCGGTGGTCTGCCACCATGGCCGCGCGGTAGTCGTCCCAGTCGGGGTGGTCTTCACCCCTGATGGCACGAAAGACGTCGACCAGCTCTTCGACGGTGTCGTCATCCGGAGCCAACGCCACCGGTGACAGCTGGACCATTCCTTCGAGCACGGCATACGTCCAGCCATCGGGGCTGGTGACAAAAATCGACGCGCGTGGGTCGCGACGCAGGTTATGCACCTTTGCCCCGCTTTCGACCACGGAAATCCGGGCCGTCCCCGCGGCAGGGTCAAGCGTGAAGTTGACTGCCGAGAGCTGCGGCCGGCCGTCACGCTTGATGGTGGCCAGCGCGCCGATGTTGCGGGCGGCGGCCAGAGCGACCAGATTCGGGTCCAGTGTCATCGCGCGAGCTCCGTTCTCCTGGGGCGCGTGATGAGCCAACCTAGCCGGTGTCAGGTTTGCCTCGTTCGGAGGGCGGACCATGAGGTCGCCGTTCAGCCACATCAGGCTGACTGGTCGATCGGCCCGCCGTACCAGTGCTCGATCATGCGTCGCGCGATCGACACGGTGGGCGAGATTCCGAAACAACCGGCCAGCACCATCTCACGCAGCTCGGAAGGACTGACCCACACAGCCTCGGCGATCTCCTCCTGATCCAGGTGCAACGTCGGGTCGATGGCTCGCGCGGTGAAGCCCACCATCAATGAGGACGGAAACGGCCACGGCTGGTTGCCCAGATAGCGCACCTGTTCGACGACCACACCGACCTCCTCGAACACCTCCCGCGCCACCGCAGCCTCGAGGGACTCCCCTGGCTCCACAAAGCCGGCCAGCACCGAAAGCCGCCCCTCCGGCCAGTGCGGGCTACGGGCGAGCAACAACCGGTCGGCAGCGTCGGTCACCGCCACGATCACGGCCGGGTCGGTGCGCGGGAAGTGCTCGGTGACGCACTTCGTGCAACGGCGGATCCAGCCGGACTGATCGGGCTCCGTCCTCGCACCACATCTGGGACAGTGCGTGTGCGAGGCGTGCCAGTTGGCCAGCCCCAGCAACGTAGCGAACAAACCTGCGTCCCTGTCCGAGAGAAGGACGCCCACCTCTCGCAGGGTCCGCCACTGCGGAGCCTCGGGCGGATCCGGGGCGTCGCCCACCACTCCCACGTATGCCGTGC
>DATCNE010000043.1:0-3214 GCA_036565395.1 Dermatophilaceae bacterium | reverse complement strand
GATTCATGGCGCCAGCAGGGCAAGCTCGCAGCGGTATACACACATGACGGCGCGGTCAGCAATCCAAACGAAGATCCGACCGTATACGGTGGCGCCATCGCCTCCTTTCTCGTCGTCGACAGGAAGGCTGCGGATCAAATGACGTCTCGCCTGGAGGCGACCGCGACGAGTAGTGGCCAGGACGGCATGTACTTCGGAACATCGACCAATTACTACGAGCAGAACTGGGTTTGGTTCGGCCTCGCGTTCGCTTACGGCACTCTCCACAACCTGGATCGGTGAGAGCAGTCAGGCGAGAGGCAACTCCATCGTGAAGCGTGCTCCAGCGCCCGGTTTGCTCTCGACGTGCACGGCGCCTCCGTGGGTGCGCGCAACTTCATACACAACTGTCAGACCGAGACCGCCGTCGGAGCGGCTCCGTCCGTCTTTGAACCAGGGTTCGAACACGTGCGGCAGATGCTCGGGCGCGATCCCGTTGCCGGAGTCCGCCACAGTAATCAACGCGTGACCTCCCGACGACTGGCAGCTCAGATGGATCTCCCCGCTCTCGGGAGTATGCCGAGCGGCGTTGACGACGAGGTTGAGGACGGCACGAGCCAATTGCTCGCGGTTACCTCGCACCATGACGGCTTTGGGCGCGTAGACAACCCAATGTTGAGTCGAGGCGCCCCGAGCTCGGCGATGCACCTCGAGGAGAAGCTCACGCACATCAACGGTTTTGGTCGACACCTTGTCGGTTTGGATGCGGCTCAAGAAGAGCAGGTCGTTGACGTCTTCAGTCACGCGTTCCAGTTCCTGGAGAGCGACGTCGATTGTTTGCTGCACCTCGCCTGAGGAAGGCTGCCGTTGCCGCCTCAACACCTGAAGATGACCGCGGATGATAGTGAGTGGAGTCCTCATTTCGTGTGAGGCAAGCGCATAGACCTTCTCCCGCTGGTGAAAACCAAGCTCAAGCCTCGTCACCATCTCGTCAAAAACCTCGGCCAGTTGCCCAACCTCATCTCGGGGCCCGCGATGCTCGATGCGATGGCCGAAGTCGCGCTCCGTGATGCCCGCGGCCGCGAGTCTGATCCTCGTTACTGGCGCGAGCGCTCGCCCAACCACACCGTAGGTCAGCAGCCCTGAAGCCGCAGCTATGCCGAGACAGAGCAGGCTTATCACGGGGGTTATGGTGCCCAAGATCACCTGCGCGTCGTGAAGCGGTAGGGCCACCCTGACATCACCAATGCTCTTGCCGCCTAGCGAGATTTTCGCCGCCGCCATTCGGTAATCGCCACGCGCGCCGGCCACCGTCAAAATTTCGCCGAAGGTAGCCGAGCGGCCAACCATGGCTAGCAGAGCGCTGTCCTTGGTGTTGCTTATCGTTGCTCCGCCCGCCAACTGGACGCGGATGACGGGGGCAAGTCCAGAGGCCGCAGCTGGGTCGCTCGTGATGAATTCGCGAGTCGTAAGGTCCACGTCTGTTGGCGTAGCTGCATACGACACCCGTTGCTGAAATGCACGAACCTCGAGCGCAACGTTGGCATCGACTGTTCCGTAGAGCTGTGTGCGAAGGATGGCTAGGGTCACAAGCTCGACTGCAATGAGTGCGACCAGCACCAACCCGGCGGCAGTCAAACTCAACCTGATGCGTATGCCCAATCGAGCTAACAGTTGGTCGAGGCGCCGGACAGCTACCTTCATCGCTCCTATCCAACGCCCGAGGTGGTGGTCGATGTTCATGACACGCGCAACCGATAACCTGCGCCTCGAACCGTCTCGATGCGCACATCCGCCGGCCAAGGCACCTTCCGTCTCAGGTAGCCGACATAGACGTCGACCAAGTTGCTCTCGCTGAACGAGTCATACGGCCATACACCGCTGCTGATCTGGGCTCGTGTAACAACATGATTGGGATGACGGAGGAAGTACTCCAGCAGTGCAGACTCGCGTACTGTCAAATCCACACGACCGTCGGCCGAGCTTGCCGAATGTTCACGCAAGTCGAGTCGGAGTGTGCCAGCCCGCAGCTCGACTGCGCTGGCCTGGTCCCGTCGCAGGAGTGCGCGGATCCGGGCAAGTAGCTCATCGAAATCGAATGGCTTACCGAGGTAGTCATCGGCGCCGGCGTTCAGACCTCGGACCCGGGAACTCACGTCGTCGAGGGCTGTGAGTATCAAGACTGGCAAACCTGCCTTGGTGCTGCGCAGGGCCGTCAGGACATCGAGCCCGCTGCCATCCGGCAGGACGAGGTCTAGTACCACAAGATCGATCGGTTCAGTCCTCGCCAGCGCAAGGGCTTCGCCACTGTCGCGGGCGCGGACGCACGAATAGCCTTCCGCCTGAAGCCCCTTACTGACAAAGGCGGCGATGCGCTCTTCGTCTTCGACGAGCAGGATCAGCACCCGCCCGAACTGCCAATGGCAGCGACCCGACGCCTAGTCTTCGCCGTCTCCCCCATGGCCCTTACCGTGCTTACCGCTTTTTGGCGTCTCGTCTGATTGGATCGGGGCTGACTGAACGGCGACGTTCAGGTGGTTGCTGGTACCAGCGTTGATGACAGCCGGAACGGGCCCGCTGTGACCAGAGGTGGCGGCGGCGAGTGTCGCACGGCCCACGCTGGTTGCGGCCAGCAGAAGCAGAATGGCGGCCAGTAATACGACAAAGAGAGTCGCCGGCCTTCGTACAGCTATGTCACCCATACCGTGCCTCCAGTGATTCCCGGGTGGCAATCATTAAGTAAAACGATTATGGCGCCCGATTCTTGTGTTTGGGCCGCTCGGTTAAACCAGTAAGTGGAATCATACGCACGACCGATTTATAGAGAGGGAATACAAGATCTACGGCCGACTACAGTCAACCCACAAATAGTGGCCGGCTGCGAATGGGTGTTGAGGCAAAGGAGGCCATCCGCACCTGCTTTGGAGGCGGGCTGCCATTCAGGTGGTCGTTTATTGGCTTGAGCTAACCTTCGGAGACGACGCCGGCGTAGCTCAATTGGCAGAGCAGCTGTTTTGTAAACACGTGGTCTGTCTCTGAGATCGAAATCGGCCGAAAAGGGCCTTATGACCAGCTGTTTAAAAACAACTGAACAGCCCTTTGTGCTGCGCCGTTTAGAGTACCGCGAGGTCGGGGGAATCGGACGGGCTGGGCGCGGCGGCATGCACCCTTGTAGCTAAAGCCTCCCCAGTTTGTCGGCTCTCAGTCCAAAACGCCTACTGCTCAAGCCACCTAG
>DATCNE010000042.1:0-2820 GCA_036565395.1 Dermatophilaceae bacterium | reverse complement strand
TGGTCATCGGTCACAGCCCATTCCGCTCACAAGGTCCAACAGGTTCATGTAGGACTGTCGACATGACGCAACCAGGGCCAGACCCCGACAACTACCCGCCGATTGATCCGACCGAGCCGGTGCCTGACGACCCAGGACCGCTCTCTCCGGATACACCGGAGACCCTTCCTCCCGCTCCGGTCGAGCCGATGCCTGGCCCCGATGACCCAGACAGCGTTCCCGTAGGTCAGACCGTCTGACTGTTAGCCGGCATGGTCACTCGCCAGTACTCCCGGGACGCCGTGATGTCATGACCGGAACTGCCCGGTAACGGATCCCCTGCGAACGCGGACAGAGCACTACTGCCTGCTCGTTGCGCTATCGGGGCTGTTGAGCCATTGGGTAAAGGTGGGTCCGATGGTGCGTACGTCTGGGGTGGGGATCAGGGCGCCACCGTTCATGGACCTCCCGGTGCCACCAGGGATACGAAGTGGAATGACGGCGACTCGCTGGCCTCGGTGCGCGATGAGGGCACGGGCCAGGTCAACGAGGTCTGCAGGCTCGGGCCCGGCGACCTCAACGGCCTGTGGTCTTGCTGGGCTGGTCGCCAACTCCACCAAGATCTCGCCCACCGTCCGGGCTGCGATCGGCTGAATCTTCATCCGCGGTACTACAGCGAAAGGTCCGGCCTGGGTGCGGGCGAGGATCTGGGCGGGGAACTCATGGAACTGGGTTGCCCGGACGATTGAGACCGGGAGCGGGCCGCCACGCGCAGCCGCTTCCTGTTCGAGTTTCGCCTGGTAGTAACCGTAGCCGGGTACGCGTTCCAGACCCACGATCGACAAGGTGATGAGCCGGTCGACCCTCCGGGCAGCACCTGCCGCCTGGAGATGCCGGGTCGTCTGGATGAAGAACGCCGTGGCTTTGGCGCCCGACGTATGAGGGGTGTTGACGGTGTCGATGATCACCTCGATGTCGTCGAGCGCCGTGTCCAGGCCCACCCCCGTGAGCAGGTCAACTCCGGTTGAGCGGCTCAAGATGGCTACCTCGTGTCCGTCGCGTTCGGCCGCCTCAACGACGTAGCGCCCGACCGTTCCCGTCCCGCCCGCGACAGCGATCTTCACGTCTGCTCCTCAGTGGTTTCCGGATATCCACGTTAGACGTCGAAACGCATTGAATTGGGAGCCAAAGACAAAGTCCTCGGAGCAACGCGCTGTGCTGGGCCAATGGCCTCGTCGCGCCGAAGAGGTGCGCCGAACTTGGGCCGGTATCCGCGTCTGGAAGGCTGAGTTGCTATGGGCACGAACTGCCACAACTCATCGTCGCTGAACCCGCCGAGTGGCCGACGTGGGTCGCCGGACATCACGATGATCCGAACCGCGCGGTGATGGGTCCGAGCAGTCTCGTAGTTTGCGGCGTTGTCGGCTGCCCGCACAAGATCGGGAGGATGGTTCCGTGACGGGCTGGGTGCTACACGTCGATATGGATCAGTTCCTCGCGGCGGTTGAGGTCCTGCGTCGTCCCGAGCTTGCGGGACGGCCGGTTATCGTCGGCGGGCGCGGAGATCCGGCCGAGCGGGCGGTCGTGTCGACGGCGTCGTACGAGGCGCGTCAGTTCGGCATCCGGTCGGGAATGCCGCTGAAGACAGCCGCGCGCCGGTGCCCCGAGGCGGTCTTCCTGCCGGTCGATCTTCCTGTTTACCAGGCAGCCTCGGCGCTGGTGATGGACACCCTGAGGGCCTTCCCGGGCACCGTCGTTGAGCTGCTGGGTTGGGACGAGGCTTTCGTCGGCGTGGGGGGCGACGACCCGGAGGCCACCGCACGCGCGTTGCAGGCGGCCGTGCTCGAGGCCACCGGGTTGCACTGCTCGGTCGGCATCGGAGACACGAAGGTGCGCGCCAAGATCGCCACCGGGTTCGGCAAGCCGCGTGGGGTCTACCGGCTGACCCGCCACAACTGGATGGAGGTGATGGGCGACCGCCCGACCACGGCGCTGTGGGGGGTGGGCAACCGCATCGCAGGACGGATGGCAGGCTTGGGGATCAGCACCGTGCGCGAGCTCGCCGAGTCACCCGATGGGCCGCTCATCGGTGAGTTCGGCCCCAACACCGGACCGTACCTCGGGCGGCTGGGCCGTGGCGCTGGCAGCAACGTTGTCGACGACACCCCGTGGGTCGCGCGCGCCCACGGCCACGAGACGACGTACCAGCGCGACCTCACCAACGCCGAGGAGGTTGCCGGTGCGCTGCGTACGCTGGCCGATCAGGTGGTGGAGGACCTTCAGCGGGAGGGACGTGGCTGTGCGCGTGTCCACCTCAAGGTGCGGTTCGCACCGTTCTTCACAGTGATACGAATCCGCAAGCTGCCCGAGCCGACGTACGACGCATCAGTCATCACCCAGACCGCAATCGACCTGTTGCACCGCCTGGACGACGACCGCCCGATCCGGCTGCTCGGCGTACGGGCGGAGATGGTGCCACCCGAGGGCGGCTATGATCCGCCGCGCACCCACGGCCGCCGCGGCGGGCCATAGCCACCCCACGCCTATCTCGGTCAACGGCCGGACGCCAATTCCGCCGGCCACCGCCCATGCCGGCATGGTGTTACGCAACCCAAGATGGCTGACTCGATGGCCGATCGCCAATCGGGACTCACTCTCTGTCGAGGAGCGAGTTTCGTGAACAGTGTTGCTTCACCGCGTTCGGACGATTGCCTCGGCATCCTTGCGGTAGAACGCGGCGTGGTCGTTCAGTTCTGGCTTCCCGAGTTCCCCGGCCATGGTTTCGCTGAAGGTGGCGAGATCGAGGAGGCGTTCGACGATCATGTCGAGGAGATCGGCTGG
>DATCNE010000041.1:0-1649 GCA_036565395.1 Dermatophilaceae bacterium | reverse complement strand
GCGCTCGACCAGGCAATGCGTCGGCTGGTTCTCGGCAACCGCATCGTGCGCATCAAGGTCTGGGATGCAACCGGGCGCATCGTGTACTCCGACGACGACGCACTCGTTGGGAAGAGCTTTCCGCTATCGGCCGACGAGTTGACGGGGCTCCGGACCGGTGGCTCGAAGGCTGAGGTCAGCGACCTGTCCAGCTCCGAAAATATTGACGAGAGGCAGTGGGGCACGCTTCTCCAAGTCTACCTGAGCGTGCGGACCCCGACCGGTCAACAGCTGCTGTTCGAGACCTACCAGCCATACCAGTCCATCATCGACTCAAGCCGGCGGATGTGGCTGACCAGCCTTCCGGTGCTGCTCGGCGGACTCGGCCTGCTGTATCTGGTGCAGGCGCCACTCGCCTACCGCATGGCCCGGCGCCTCAAGCGCAGCCAGGACGAGCGTGAAGCACTGCTGCTCGCTGCGCTCGCCGCGTCCGACAAGGAACGCGCGATGATCGCGGCCGACCTGCACGATGGGATCGTCCAGGGGCTCGCCGGCGCTTCGTACTCCCTCAGCGCCGCGGCCGAGCGGGCCCGGCATGTCGATGAGGACACCGCACGGGTCATAGCGGCCACGGCGACTGACCTGCGACGCTGGGTGCGTGAGCTGCGTAGCCTCGTCGTGACCATCACCCCACCACAGCTGCACGTCCAAGGTCTCGCCACCTCTCTCGCTGACCTCGCCGCGACCCTTGAGGTGCGCGGTCTGACCGTGACGGTGGATGTCGACGTCATCGGAACCGAGGAGCTCGACGAGACGACCGAGACGCTGGTCTACCGGGCGGCACAGGAGGCGGTCCGCAACATCGTGCGTCACGCCGACGCGGGCATGGTCACCCTGAAGCTCTCGCGCGATGCCACCTCGGTCTCGGGTGGGCGCGAGGAGGTGCTCGTGCTGCGCGTCCGCGACGACGGCCGCGGATTCGAGCCCGCTGGGACCACGGCTCGCGGCCGCGGGAGCGTCGGCCTCGAGCTGCTCGCCGGGCTGGTCACATCCCATGGCGGCACCCTGACCGTTGACGCGGCGCCCGGCGAGGGAACCGAACTCGTCCTGTGGGTGCCCCTCGCCCGGGCGACGACGCATCCGGTGGCTGTAGTCAAGGAGCAGCAGCCGCAACAGGAGAAGGACGTCGAGAGCGCGTTTCGGTGATCCGGGTCCTGATCGTCGATGATCATGCCCTTATTCGGCGTGGCCTGAGCGACCTTTTGAGCGCGGCCGAAGGTATCGACGTTGTGGGTTCGATCGACGACGGCTTGCTCGCGGCAGCGTTCGTCACCGAGCTTGAGCCAGATATCGTGCTGATGGACCTGTCCATGCCAGGTCTGGACGGCATAGAGGCGACGCGCGCCGTGCTTCAGGCCTGGCCGACAGCGAAGGTCATCATGCTGACGTCGTTCAGTGAGAACGCCCGCATCCTGGCCGCGCTCGAAGCCGGCGCGGTCGGCTACCTGCTCAAGGACACCGAGCCGGAAGACGTCATCAGAGCACTGCGCGACGCAGCCGACGGTGGCGTCCCGCTGTCACCGAAGGCCGCCCGCGCGCTGCTGCCGGGCAACCGGCCGGCCGGCAACCCCACCACGGACGCGCTGTCGGCGCGCGAGCGCCAGGTCCTG
>DATCNE010000040.1:0-46699 GCA_036565395.1 Dermatophilaceae bacterium | reverse complement strand
GGCTTTGACCGCTGTGCCATCGGTTCCACCACCGGGCAGCTGGTGGACACTGCACAGCTGCCGATACGAGGCGGCGTCAAGATTCAGGACCTCGACATCGATGCGGACCTCGTCCGCCCAGATCTGCGGCGAGGCATCCAGGCGTTGGGCGGTCTGGGGCAACGTGATCTGGTCACCCGACGGCTCGAGGACCCGGTGCAGACCCACGGGCGAGCTCTCTCCCCTGGCGATCGGGGCGCTCAGTGTTCGGTCGACCGGGACAGCCACTGTTTCCTCCTGCTTTCGGACCCAAGTAGACGAATCTTGCGGTGTGGCGATGCATTGGGCGCAAGTTCTCCCGTATCATGCCAGTTATGGAGCCAAAGATCGAGCAGCCCTACGCCTATCTGCGCCACGAGCTGGTAGAGCCAGACTGGACCCGATTGCCCGGTTGGCGCCACGTCACAGCGACCGAGTGGGCCAGCGCGCAATGGCAACGGGTCAACTGCATCAAGAACATCAAGGGGCTTCGGGCGCTCATGGGCGATCTGCTCACCGACGTGTTCTACGCCGACCTCGAGCGGGACCAGGCCGAGCGGGCCACGATGTCGATGCTCGTCACTCCGCAGATGATGAACACGATGGTCCCGGTCACCGGTGTGTATGACGACGGAGTGATGCCCCCAGCCGGCGAGGAGTACACCCGCGCGTTCTACGCCGATCCCGTTCGTCGCTACATGCTCCCGGTCTTCAGCGACCGACGCGTCGACTGGCCGAGCCACCCCTACTCCACCCGCGACTCGTTGCACGAGCACGACATGTGGGTTGCCGAGGGCCTGACCCACCGCTATCCCACCAAGGTGTTGGCCGAGCTCCTGTCGACCTGCCCGCAGTACTGCGGCCACTGCACCCGGATGGACCTCGTCGGCAACTCGACGCCGGTCATCCCCAAGCTCAAGTTCGACCTCAAACCGGTCGACCGGTACGACGCGATGATGGCCTACCTGCGCGCCACCCCGGCGGTGCGCGACGTCGTGGTGTCCGGTGGCGACGTGGCCAACATGCCGTGGAAGAACCTCGAGGCGTTCCTGGACCGGCTGCTCGAGATCGACAACATCCGCGACATCCGCCTGGCCACCAAGGCACTGATGGGGCTACCGCAGCACTGGCTGGCCGATGAGGTCGTCGAGGGCGTCGGCCGGGTTGCCGCCAAAGCGCGTGAGCGCGGCGTCTCCCTGGCGATCCATACCCACGTCAACAGCGCCCAGTCGGTGACGCCCGCCGTGGCCGCCGCCGCCAGGGCGATGCTGGACGCCGGTGTCCGTGACGTCCGCAACCAGGGCGTCCTGATGCGCGGCATCAACGACTCGGTCAAACAGCTGCTCGACCTGTGTTTCGCCCTGCAGGACGAGGCCTGGATCACGCCGTACTACTTCTACATGTGCGACATGATCCCGTTCGCCGAGCACTGGCGGCTCTCGCTGGCCGAGGCGCAACGTCTGCAGCACGACATCATGGGTTACCTGCCCGGGTTCGCCACGCCCCGCATCCTCTGCGACGTGCCGTTCGTCGGCAAGCGATGGGTCCACCAGGTCGACACGTACGACAAGGAGCGTGGGATGTCGTTCTGGCGCAAGAACTACCGCACCTCCATCGAGGCCGCCGACACCGAAGCGCTGTCCCGCGAGTTCGTCTACTACGACCCGATCTACACCCTGCCCGAGGCCGGTCAGGCCTGGTGGCGCGAGCACGGTGAGGTCGATGCAGCACACGCAGCTGCAGAGGTCAGAGCCACCGCCAGCTGGGAGGCTTCGATCGCCCAGCTCGTCTGAGGCACGCGCTTTGCTCAGTTCAGGCCGCTCCGGAGCCTGATTCTGGCGCCCGAAAGCGGTTTCAACTGAGCAAACCGGCCTCAGCTGAGCAACCTGGCGCGTGACGCTAGGGCTGGCTGTTGCGTGGCGGCTCCCCCGGTGGGCGACTGCCGTCGTCATCCTTGCCGTCGTCATTGTCGAAGAGCAGATCCGAGATCTGCAGATGCACCTTCTCGACGTTCGGGACGTCCGGCAGGACCACGCCAGCGTTCTCTGTAGCGTCCGAGACGATCAGCGTGCCGCAGCCGAGGATGCGGTCGAGCAGGCCCTTTTCGTAGGCCACGTCGTTGATGCGGAAGAGCGGGATGTCGCGACCCGTGCGGGTGATGATGCCGTGTCGGGTGATCAGCCGCCGGTTCGTCACGGTGTAGGTCGACGTGGTCCAGCGCAGGAACGGGATCAACGTCCAGAGGATGAGAACGGGCACGGCTACCGCCACGGCGACAAGGCCCCACACGCTGTTGTCGGGCTGCCGCAGGGCGACAGTGAGGACGCTGGTCACCACCAGGATGAACAGCACGACAGGCCAGATCAACGCCTTGGCGTGTGTTCTGACACTCAGGACGACGTGCTCGCCGTCGGACAACAGCTTCCGCGAAATCGCCATGAACGCATCGTGCCATGTGCACGCGCACGGAGATGGGAGAACGCCATGCCTCGGGCGGGCAGTCGCTCGTGACCTGTCGGATCGAACCGCCTCAGGGTTCGCGCCTTCGGGCTGATGTCGGGCGATCAGTCAGTGAAGTGGGAACGGTGTTCCCAGGGCGTCGACAAGACCACGGTCGTGCGCGTCGACACGTTGGCCGAGGATCGCACCCGGGCCAGCAGGTCCTCGAGATCTCCGGGCGTGGACACCCTGACTTTGAGGATGTAGCTCTCCTCCCCGGCGACCGAGTGGCAGGCCTCGATGTCCGAGATGTCGCGGAGGTGGTCCGGCACGTCGTCCGGGGCTGCCGGATCCAGCGGCGTCACCGAGATGAAGGCGATGAGGGGCAGCCCCAGCTCGTTGTGGTCGATCACCGCGCGGTAGCCCTGGATAACCCCGCGCTCCTCGAGCCGGCGCACCCGCTGGTGGACGGCCGACGTCGACAACCCGGTTGCCTTCCCGAGATCGGTGAAGCTCATGCGCCCGTCCTGCGACAACAAACCGACGATGCGGCGATCCAGATCCTCCATGGCGCAAGGCTACTGAGGTATCGGCACCTGTGGATGCGGACCGGTGTAATGACACGATGACGCCATGACCCAGCGCTTGATGCTCCTGGACTCGGCCTCGTTGTACTTCCGTGCCTTCTACGGTGTCCCGGACCAGCGGCGCACCCCGGACGAGCCACCGACGAACGCAGTGCGGGGCTTCCTGGACATGATCGCGACCCTGGTCAGCACCCATCGCCCGAGCCATCTGGTCGCCTGTTGGGACAACGACTGGAGACCGGCGTTTCGGGTCAACGCCATCCCGACGTACAAGACGCATCGGCTCACCGAAGGCAGCACGGTCCAGGAGGAGAGCCCGGAGAACCTCACCCCGCAGGTGCCCGTGATCGCGAATGCGCTGAAGGCGTTGGGGATTCCCCGTATCGGTAGTGATGGCTACGAGGCTGATGACGTCATTGGCACCTTGACCCATCGCGCCCGTGGCCGGCAGCTCGTCGATGTCGTCACCGGCGACCGCGACCTGTTCCAGCTTGTCGATGACGACGCGGGCGTCAGGGTGCTCTACACCGCCCGCGGCGGAGTGCGTGATCCAGACCTGATCACCCAGCAGTTCCTGTTGAGCAAGTACCTCGTGCCCACGGGTCAGGCCTACGCCGACATGGCCACGCTTCGTGGTGACGCCAGCGATGGGTTGCCAGGTGTCGCTGGGATCGGCGAGAAGACAGCCGCCACCCTGATCAACCGGTATGGCGACCTGGCCGGTCTGCGTCGCGCGCTCGCCGCGGGTGACCCACAGATCAAGGGCGCCCAACGAACGCGTCTGGAAGCCGCTTCGGCGTACCTGGACGTGGCACCACTGGTCGTCCAGGTCGCGCTGGACGCCCCTGTCCCGGACTTCGACGCCTCGCTCCCCCGCCAGGTTGGTGACGTCAGGTTGTTGTCGTCGCTGGCCTCGACCTACGGATTGACCAATCCCATCAAGCACGTGCTGAGCGCGCTCGGCATCGGCGAGTCCGGCTGACCGTCGGTTCTCACCAGCCAAGCCCCTTGAACGCCTCACCACATCGAGATCCAAGACGGCGCAGCGGACCTCCGCACCCACATGACGTGTTCGGCGCAGTCAGGCACACTGCGGCAGATCCCGGCGAGCGTGGCCGCCCTCATGGCGGCCACCTTGGCGGTCGAAATGTCCCTGTAGATCACGTGCATAACAAGCATGAGAGTGCGTGCTGTCGGCGGCGTGGTCGGTCCCCTCGTGCCTGGTCGTCTCATGTCTGCAAGGCAGGTACCTGCTGTCAGCTGAGCGCAACCTAGGCCGCTGCCTAGATGTCGCGATGCCCCGTGGGCCAGAACCCAGTGCCACGATGCTGGGGCGCTGTGGTCCAGAAGCCGGCGTCACGCATGCCGAGCGGGTCGAAGATCCGTTCCGGGAGCTCGACCCCTTGGCCCCAACAGATCTGGGGCACGCCAGCGGGACCGACAGCGAGATGTCAGTCGAGGGCCACGGATGGCCACGGTTGGGGGATATCAGTGAGCTTGTCGGAGGCGCGCCAGGTGCTGAGCCAGTGCTCGAGCTCGACGGCCGGGACCGGCCGGCACATGTAGTAGCCCTGAGCCTGGTCACAACCCAAGCGCGCGAGCTCGGTGTAGGCGACGCGGGTCTCGACGCCTTCAGCGACCAAGCGCAGGCCGAGGCTGTGGGCCAGGCCGATGGTGGAGGCGACCAAGGCGGCGGCGCTGGCGTCGTCGGCCATGGGGAACACGAAGGAACGGTCGAGCTTGAGCTCATCGATGGGCAGGTCGCGCAGGTAGGACAGTGAGCTGTACCCGGTGCCGAAGTCGTCGACGGAGATCTGCACACCGTGGCGGCGCAGCCGGGTCAAGATGTTCCGGGCCCGGTCGCGGTCGACCATCAGGAACTCCTCGGTGATCTCCAGCTGCAAGGCGTTCGGCGCCAGGTGCCGGGCGGCGAGCATGGCAGCGACCTGCTCAGGCAGGTCGCTGTCGACCAGGGAGCTGGCCGAGAGGTTGACCGCGATGGTCAGGCGTCGGCCTTGGGCGTGCCACACGGCGGCCTGGTCCAGGGCGATCTCGAGCACCACCTGGGTCAGGGCGCGCATCAGCCCGGCGTCTTCGACAAGGTCCAAGAATGCGTCGGGATAGAGCAGGCCGCGGGTGGGGTGGTCCCAGCGCACCAGCGCCTCCACGCCGTGGACGTCGTCGGTACGCAGATCGATCTTGGGCTGGTAGTGCACGACGAGCTGGTCGTGGGCCAGTGCGTTCCGCAGCTCCTCCACCGTCTGCAGCCGGGTGGAGAAGTCAGATTCGTCGGTACCGCCGTAGACGTGATGGCCCTGCCCGGATGCCTTGGCCTTGTACATGGCGACGTCCGCCTTGCGCAGCAAGGTGTTCAGGTCACGTCCGTCGTTGGGGAACAAAGCGATGCCGATGCTGACAGAACTGTGGACCGCGATGTCATCCACGGCGAAGGGCTCGGCCAGCGCCGCGCATAACTTGACGGCGACAGCGGCGGCCTCGTCGTGCCCCCCGTCGTCGAGCAGGACCGCGAACTCGTCGCCCCCCATGCGTGCGAGCAGGTCACCGGCACGCAGGTGCTCGCCCAGGCGGACGCCAACCTTGATCAACAGCTGGTCCCCCGCCTGGTGGCCCAGGCTGTCGTTGACCTCCTTGAACCTGTCCAGGTCCAACAACAACAGCGCCTTGCGCTGATGCTCAGGGTCCGCCATCCGCGCGTCTGCCCGGGCGTACAGGGCCCTCCGGTTCGGAAGGCCCGTCAGGTGGTCGGTCGTGGCCTGGCGGCGCAGGTCAGCCATCCGTACGAGCTGGCGAAATGCCACCTGGGTACGAGCCGCCGCCGCGAGCAGCGTCGCTCCTGCCAAGGCAACAGCCAGGGTCGACACGTGCGCCCGGCTGCCCACGACCAGCACCCCCAGCCCGGCGACAGTGGCCATCGCCGCCACCACCAGGGCCGTCGCACCGGTCACCGGCCTCGCCTCCTGCGTCGCCTGCGTGTCACGGCGCGCGGCGCCGTCGCCCCAGATCGCGACCGCGGCGAGCCCGATCGCCCATCCAGCGTCCAGCGGTGAACCGATGACATAGGTGTCGCCGGTCAGCTGCAGCGCGTAGACCACGTCCGTCGCCGCGAACACCATCAGGCCCACCACCAGCAGGCCCCACCGGTCGCCAGTGCGGCTACCCCCCAATGCGGCGATTCCGCTGACAGCGGCTACGAGCAGCAGGTCGAACATCGGGTAGGCGACCGCCACCACGGTGGCCAACGACAGCGAACCCGTCAGGCTCGAGGCCAGCACCGGGCCGAGCACAACCGCCAGCACCGCGGCCGAACCGAGCGACCCCACCGCGCTGTCCAGCCACACAGACGACGCCAGCCCCCCCAAGCGGTGGCGCACTGTCAGAGCCAGCGCTGCCAGCATCAGCGGATAGAACCCCAAGTACCCCACGTCCCCCGGCGAGGGGAACGGCAGTGACCACCCGGTCGCGGACGCAGCCAGGACGTAGTAGGTGTTTCCGGCGGCGAACGAGGTCGCCGCGGCGGCAACGAGCAGGACCTCCCAGCGTCGGAACCCGACTCGCCAGACTGCCAGCCAGCACACCGCCGCGGGCATCCACACGGTCAGCAACCCCAGCCAGAGGTCGACGACCGCGTTCCCCGCGTCGCCCGGGAGGGCCAGACCGCCCGCATAGGCGACCAGGAACAGTCCCATCGCCCACACCAGCCCACCACGAAACGTCACGCGTGTGCTCAACCGCACCTCATCACCCCCAGTCAACGCCACGTCTGCGACCTCCAGTAGCGTCCTCCGCAGTTTGGCACGCCCCGCAGGTAACTTTCGTAGGAATACGCAAAATGGTGTAGATCCGTTGAATCCACGCCGCGTGCCTGCGCCCGGCCCAGGTAGTCGGCCGCGCCGGATCTGGGCCGGTCTCCACGACGCCTGTGAAGCCCACCGCGATGTCGGTGACGTCGGCCGTCGGCTCGCAGGCGGGTCCGTTCGGCTGGTGCTTCCTTGGATGCGTCACCAAGTGCGTCACGGGGACCACGGTCTTACCTGCGAGGTGAGGAACCAGATCGCGGCAAACCAGGTCGACAGCGGGGTGTGGCTGCGGTGGAAGATCGTGCCTGCGGTCACCGACGTCTTGCGGCCACAGACTCGACACATTCGCAGCCCCGCTCCGGTTTGCCAGGACCGGGCGAAGCCGCGGAGCTGAGTCAGTCGATCCGGTCGGCCGCGACGACGCCTCGCCTGACCGCGTCGATGGCACGCCTCGCCGTCACGGAAAGGGTCGGCTCACCAGCCGCATCACCGATCTGACCGAGCAGGTCGATGACCTGCTTGCAGTGGCGGACGAAGTCACCCGCTGCGATCTCGCTGTCGCGAAGGACCACCTCCAGGCGCTGACCGCTGGCCCATCGGTGCAGCATCCAGGCCATACCCGCGTCCGGTGCGCCGGTCGTCGGCAGCGTGTGCGCGCGCTCGCGGTCCTCCAGCTGGCTCCACCGCCGGACCATGAGGTCGTACGCCTCACTGACGTCGTCGTTGGGCATCCGGGGCGAGACCTCCGTATCGCTGCCCCGCGGCTCGTAGAGCAGTGAGGAGACGATCGCCGCCAGACTTGGGGCGTCGAGTCGCTTCCAGACTCCGTGGCGCAGGCACTCGGCCGCGAGCAGGTCCTTCTCGGTGTAGAGCCGCTTGAGCGTGTCACCTTGCGAGGTCACCGCGGCGCCTCCCTCAGTGAGATACCCCAGCTCGACCAGTAGCTCGCAGATGCGGTCGAAGGTTCGGGCCACGGTGTTCGTTCGGCCCTCGACGGTGCGCGCAACCGCGTCGGTCTCTCGGCGCAGCCGCCACCACCGCTCGGCCCAGCGCGCGTGGTCCTCGCGCTCTGGACACGCGTGGCAGGGGTGCGCACGCATCTGACGACGCAGCTGGGCGACCCGCTCGACCTCCTGCGAAACCCCCGACTCCTTCTGTCGTGCTGGTGGCTGGTCGTGGGGCACTTTGACCCGCATCGTTGCCGCAAGATCCTTGCGAGACTTGGCGTTGCGTGCGTTGAAGTGCTTGGGGACGCTGAGGTTGATGACCGGTTCGACAGGGGTGGGAACGTCCATCAGGGTGAGTCGACGAACCTGCGCGTCGGAGGTCAGGACCGTCGGAGACGCGCTCTCTTTCTTGCCACCCTTGTTGCCCTGGATGACGATCGCGAAGCCAGATCGGCGGCCAACCGGGATCTTGATGACGTCCCCGGGTCGGAGCTTCTCAAGACTGACTGCCGCCTCTGCCCGTCGACTCGCCGACCGCGCCTTTGCGGCGTCCTTCTCGACGTCGCGAATCTCGTTGCGCAGCGCGGCATAGGAGGTGAAGTCCCCCAGGTGACAAGTCATCGACTCGGCATAACCGGCGAGCGCTTCCTCGTTGCGTTTGACGGTCACCGCCATTCCGACGACTGCGCGATCAGCCTGGAACTGCGCGAACGACGTCTCGAGGATGTCGCGGGAGGTCTCTCGTCCCACCTGTCCGACGAGGTTGACCGCCATGTTGTAGGTCGGGTGGAAGCTGGACCGCAACGGGTAGGTGCGCGTGGATGCCAGGCCACCGACCGCAAGCGGGTCGAGGCCACGGTTGTACAGCACGACAGCGTGGCCCTCGATGTCGATGCCGCGACGTCCGGCGCGCCCGGTCAGCTGGGTGTACTCGGCCGGGGTGATGTCCGCGTGAGTCTCACCGTTGAACTTCACCAGTCGCTCCAGGACCACGGACCGAGCCGGCATGTTGATCCCCAGGGCAAGGGTCTCGGTCGCGAACACGGCACGGATACGGCCCGCGGTGAAGAGCTCCTCGACGATCTCCCGGAAGGTCGGCAGCATTCCCGCGTGGTGGGCAGCGAACCCGCGAGTGAGACCCTCGACGAACTCCCAGTAGCCGAGCACCCCGAGGTCCTCGTCCGCCAGGCCCTGGATGCGCTCCTCGACCGTGCGTCGGATCCGGTCGCCTTCAGCCTGCGTGATAAGTCGCATGCCGTTGGACAGCAGCTGACTCACTGCTGAGGTGCAGCCAATGCGGCTGAAGATGAACGTGATTGCCGGCAACAGCCCGTCTCGGTCGAGGCGCGATATGACTTCTGAACGGCTCGGGCCTCCGCCGAACCGGCCACCCTGTGGGACGCGGTCACGCCCCCCAGCTGGGCCGCCACCCCGACCGCGCCCCTCCGCGGCGCCACCCCGAGAGCGTCCGAAACCGTCGTGGCCGCCAGACCGGTCACCACCGCGGATCCGCTCGAGCAGCTCGGGGTTGACCTGGGTCGCGTCCCAGACCTCCTTGCCCACCTCGGTCCCGTCCGCGAAGAGGTCATACATGTCCTGTCCGACCATCATGTGCTGCGACAACGGCACTGGTCGGTGTTCCTCGACGATCACCTCGGTATTGCCGCGAACCTCGCCCAGCCAGGCGCCGAACTCCTCGGCGTTGCTCACCGTCGCCGACAGCGAGACCACCTGTACGTCCTCGGGCAGGTGGATGATGACCTCCTCCCAGACCGCCCCGCGCAGCCGATCGGCGAGGTAGTGGACCTCGTCCATGACCACGAAGCCGAGCCCGCGCAGGGTGGCGGACCCGGCATACATCATGTTGCGCAGCACCTCGGTGGTCATCACGACAACCGGTGCTTCACCGTTGATCGAGGAGTCACCGGTGAGCAGACCGACCTTGTCGACACCGTGACGGCGGACCAGGTCGGCGTACTTCTGGTTCGACAGCGCCTTGATCGGCGTGGTGTAGAAAGCCTTGCGCCCGGTGGCCAGCGCCATGAACACCGCGAACTCCCCCACGACGGTCTTGCCTGCGCCGGTCGGCGCGGCCAACAGGACGCCCTGGCCAACCGCGACAGACTGGCAGGCCCGCAGCTGGAAGTCGTCGAGCGGGAAGTCGTAGCTCTTGGCAAACGCATCGATCTGGGGCTGTGCGGCGCGCGCAGAGGTGGCCATGGCGCTCAGGCTACGTCAGGTGTTGCTGACCAGGACGTTCAGCGCGCCGGGCACGATCTGGGCGCTCATGGGAAGCGGCGCGAAACGTTCGCCGTCGGCATAGCTGACGATGCCGGGGGCCTCGAGCCGGACCTCCTTGCCGCGCAGGATCTCCACGGCAGGGTGCCCGACGTGCTTGCCGCTGAACACCTTGGGAAACACCTTGAGGAACTCGATGGTCGAGATCTGGTGCACGATCAGGACGTCGAACATGCCGTCGTCGAAGCTGGCGTCCGGGCACACCAACATGCCGCCGCCGTATGACGGGCCGTTGCCCACCGCGACCAGCATCGCCTCGCTGCTGTGGCGGACGCCGTCGACCTCGATCACATAGGGAATCGGCTTGAAAACAGGTAGTTCGCGGGCAATGGCCAGGTTGTAGCGCATCCGGCCCTTCGGCCACCCCCAGGTGTTGGCTCGTTCGTTGACCACCGAGTCGAATCCGGCGCCGAGTACTCCGACGAACCAGTGCGGGACGCCGTGGGCGTCAATGTGTCGACCGGCGTCGATGGTGCGAACCGTGCCGCTGGCCAAGACCTTCGCCGCGGCTCTTGCGTCGTGAAGGGGCAGATGCAGGGCGCGTGCGATGTCGTTCCCGGTGCCGGCGGCGACGATGGCCAGGACGGTTTCCGTGCCCGCGCAGAGGTTGACGCCAAGGTTGACCGTGCCGTCCCCGCCGGTGACTGCCAACACGTCCAGCCCGGAGGCGATACCGACTATGGCGCGTTCGCGGGCGGATGGTCCTGACCGATCGGACAGGTCGATCACCTCATGGCCGTCGGCGGCCAGACGGGCCGCCACCTCGGTGCCGATCGCGGCACCGCGGCCCTTGTCTGCGGTGGGGTTGATGATCAGCCCAATGCGTTTGGTCACGGGCGCACGCTACAGCGGGCTGGCTTCGTCACAACGGACTGGCTTCGTCGTCGGGGACCTTGGCCCATTCGGGCTCTCGCCGCGCGCGCCGCTTGTCCAGCAGCATCGAGACACCAACGGCGGCATAGAAGAGACCGACCATCGGGAGGGCCAGGACGAGCATGGTCCAGGCGTCCGGGGTTGGCGTCATCATCGCCGAGAACACGAAGATGAGGATGACGGCTATCCGCCAGCCCTTGAGCATGATCCGTGCAGGAAGGATGTGTGCCACGTTAAGGCCGACGAGAAACACCGGAAGCAGGAAAGCCAGGCCGAAGGCCAGGATGAACCGGGTCACGAAGGTCAGGTAGAGCGCCGCGTCAGGCAGGTTGGCGGCGCCCTGGGGCGTGAAGCCGATCAGTATCTCGACCGCCTTGGGGACCACTTTGGTCGCCATGAAACAACCCGCGAGGAACAGGGGCGCGGCGGCCCCGACGAACGCCATGGTGGTGCGCTTCTCGCGTTTGGTCAGCCCAGGGACGATAAAGCCCCACACCTGGAAGAGCCAGACCGGGCTGGCCACGATGACGCCGACGAACATCGCCACCTGGAGCTGAACGGTGAAAGGCTGGGTGATGCCCCCGAAGTTGATGTTGACCAAGCCGCCCCGCTCTTCCGCGAGCTTGCGAAGAGGGGCCATGATCTGCGCGAAAAGCCAGTCGTACTTCACCCATCCGAGCACACTGCCGACCACGATGGCCGCGGCGGCAATGAGAAATCGACGCCGAAGCTCGCGCAGATGGTCACCCAACGACATGCGCCCGTCGGGGCTGCGCTTATGGCGCAGTTTTGCCATGAGTGGGTAGATCCTCAGTTGACCGTGGGGTGGTCGCGGCTGGCGTGTGACTCAGGCCGGCGGCTGGTTGTGCGTCTCGCGGGTGGGCGGGTCCGCAATCGTGTCAGCAGTCGGCGAGGGGGGTGCTTGCGGCGTCGGGCGGGGAGTCGGGTCGACCGTCTCACCCTTGACTGTGTCGCTGCTCGCGGCGCTGGGAGTGGACTTACCGTCCTTCTTCATCTCTTCGACCTCGGACTTGAAGATGCGCATCGAGCGGCCGAGGCTGCGCGCGGCGTCCGGCAGTCGCTTCCAACCGAAGAGAACCCCGATCACCAAGACGAGGATGACGATGTGCCAAGGCTCAATCAGACCTCTGCCCATGGGGAGAAAACCTTCCGTGATCGTGAAACGCGGTGCTCGACAAACCCTTGCTGGCGGCCAGCAAATCTCAGTCTACGTGTTTGGCCCACGCTGGGCGGGACGCGGCGAGACGCTGTTGTCGCGCACGGCGACTGGCAGCTTTGACGCGATCGCGTTGCCGGCGTGCCGTGGCCGGATCGGCAAAGACCGCGAGCTGTTCCGGCGATCTGATCCGCTCACCGAGCAGCTCCATCTGACCCTGCACCGCATCGAGACGACTCTGAGCCGACGCGAGCTCGGAGCCCAGCTCCTTGGTCTGCCCCCACAGCGCCCAGACCCGCGTGCCGAGGTAGACGCCCGCCACCAAGAGCAGGCACACCCAGATCATCAGCCACCACATGAGGCGGACCCTACCCGCTCGGAAGGGTCGAGCCAGCCGTGGCGGCATAGGCCTTGAGGGCCTCGCGCGCACCCTGCTGAACCTCGAGCGCAAGATCTTCCGGCTCGAGGACCCTGGCCTGTGAACCCAGTCGCCACAGCAAACGGCGTAGCCAGGCGGTGTCCGCGGTTCGCAGGGTGACCACCGCTCCCCCGCCCTGCGTCGGTTCGATGCTCTCGGTCGGGTAGTAGTCGCTCACCCACGCCGCCCCCGGTCCCAGGGCGAGCCGGACCAGCTGGTCGTCGGCGCGTGGCGTGAAGACACCGGTGTCAAGATCACGAGGTTGAGCCTCGGCAGGCGGTGTGCCGTCCTGGTCCAGAACCGTGAGCGACTCGATCCGGTCGAAACGGAAGAGGCGGACGTCCTCGGCCCGGTGGCACCAGCCCTCGAGGTACCACTGGGCGTCGAAGTTGATCACCCGCATGGGGTCGACGTCGCGCTCCGTGGACTCATCGCGCCCAGGGACCAGGTATCGCAGATGAACACGGCGATGGGCCGTCAGTGCCTCCTGAGCAAGGGCCATGGTCTCCTTGCTCGTCCCCTCGTCGATCACCACCTGGATGCGTGAGCTCCCGGCGGCCGCGGAGCCCGTCGCTGCCTCCAGCTTGGCCAGGGCGCGCACCAAGGCGTCACGCTCACCAATCCCGGGGACCGCGGCGAGGGCGCGCAGGCCCACGATGAGGGCAAGGGCCTCGTCGACACCGAGACGCAAAGGCCTCTTGATGGTGTCGGCATTACCCAGGAACACCTTGCCGCTCTCCCACTCCGCCTCGATCAGGTCACCGTGGTAGCCGCCCGGTGTGCCGCACAGGAACAACAGCGCCAGATCAGCCTCGACCTGCGCCGGGCTCACACCGAACTCGCGCGCCACCTCCGCGATCTCGACACCCTGACGCTTGAGCAGCCACGGAACCATCGTCAGCAGTCGCGAAAGGCGGCTGGTGGCCGACTCGGATACGTGCCGCTTGGCGTTCACGTGTTGACCTCATCGCTGCCGGGCATGGGGTCGAGCGCTCCGGTCAGCCTTCGGATCACGGACTCTCTGAGCTCGGTGGGGTCCTCGACCACGACGTCGGGGCCGAAGCTGCTGATCTCATCGGCAAAAGCCTCGGTGTCGGTGAAGTCGATGCGGACCTGTGACCACGTGTCATCGATGTCACCGACGTTGGCTGCGCGTCGGCGCAGGCTGTGCCCTGCACCCAGTCGCACCCGCAGGACTGCCGGCTGGGGGTCGCGCTCGACGACCATGGTGCTGATCATCGCCCTGGGCTGATGGTCGACCGGAACGTCGTATGCCGCCGGCTTGCCCGCCGTGGCGACGTCGCCCTCGATCCTGCCCAGCCGAAATACCCGCGGTGCTCCCCTGTCGGTGTCGAAGCCGGTGAGGTACCAGCGACCGTGCCAGGAGGCGATTCCCCACGGTTGGACATGGCGAGTGGTTCCCTCCCCAGAGCCCGCGGCCCGGTAGGTGAAGGTCACCGGAATACGTTCGAGCACAGCCTTTTTCACCTTATCGAAGGCCGGTTCAGCTGTCCGCACCCGAGGCTCGATACCGATCAGGGATGAGTCGTCGCGCTCGACGCCCGCTGCCTTGAGCTTGCGCAGTGCCTGAGCCGCCGGTCCCGCAAGACTGGCCTGCGCCCAGGCCCGGCTGGCCAGGCCCAGAACGGCCAGCTCATCCGCGGCGAAGGAGATCTCCGGCAGGGCATACTCCCGGCGGTCGATGCGATAGCCCGGCTCGTCATCGAAGAACACGTCCAGCGGCTCGGTCACGAGCGGGATGCCGAGGTCGCGCAGCTCGTCCTTGTCACGTTCGAACATCCGGTCAAAGGCTTCTTCGGAAGCGGTCGCCCCGTACTGGGGCACGACCTCGCGGATCTTGGCCTTGGACATCGGCATTCGCGTGTAGAGCAGACAGATCACCAGGTTGAGCAGACGCTCTGTCTTGACGGCTGCGTTGGGCTGGGTGCTCATGAGGCACGACGGTACCGGACCATGAAGCCCCACGTGAGGTGTCTCCAGCACTACTGTTCGTGGCGTGATCCAGTGGCGTGAGGCAACCGTCGAACGGGTTCGGGCACGGTGGCCCGGCGCGATCGAGTACGACGTGACGTTGAGCAGCCCTAGGAGCGACACCGTCACGGCCCTGGCCTATACCGACCTGGTCGGTGAGCCGGTGCCCGGCGACCGGGTCCTGCTCAATGTTGGGGCTCTGGATCGCGGGCTGGGCACAGGTGGGATGGCGCTCATCGTGGCCATCCCTGACCGCCTGCCTGCCGACCCCCTGACGACCCCCGGCCACGTCGTGAAGGCGCGCTACACGCCGATGCAGACGATGGTTCTTGGCGTCGACGAGCAGGAGAGCCCGCACCACGAGGTGCTGCGCAATGCCACCGGGGTCAACGCCATGCCCGTCATCATGGCCGACCTGCACTCAGCCGTGCCGGCGATCCTGGCGGGCCTGCGAGATGCCGCGCCCGAGGTTCGGGCGGTCTATGTGATGAC
Source organism: Dermatophilaceae bacterium (assembly GCA_036565395.1). Lineage (GTDB taxonomy): Bacteria > Actinomycetota > Actinomycetes > Actinomycetales > Dermatophilaceae > UBA4719. The sequence goes on along the minus strand of DATCNE010000040.1, from coordinate 31,640 downwards.
GGACGGTGGTGCCCTGCCGATCGCTTTCTCTCGCACGGTGGCCGGTCTGCGCGACGCCGGTTGGCTCGCCGGCACGGTCACTGTCGGTCAGTCCTTTGGCGGCGACCTGGAGGCTGTCAACGTCCACACCGGGCTCTTGGCCGCGGCCCACGTCCTGCATGCCAACGTGGCGATCGTCGCCCAGGGGCCGGGCAATCTGGGCACCGGCTCTCCGTGGGGGTATTCCGGCGTGGCGACCGGGGAAGCGGTCAATGCCACCGCGGTGCTCGGTGGGCGGGCCATCGGTTCACTTCGCATCTCCGAAGCCGACGAACGCGAACGCCACCGCGGCATCTCGCATCACAGCCTGACGGCATATGGCCGCGTCGCCATGGCGCCGGCCGACCTGCCGGTCCCGTTGCTCGGCGGAGCGTTCGGCAAGCTTGTCCTTCGGCAGGCGCGCGACCTTGTCCGGGACAGCGCAGGGCGACTTCACCTGCACGAGGTGGACACCACCGGCCTGTTTGACGCGCTGGCCTCGAGCCCGGTGCGACTGTCAACGATGGGACGTGGCCTGGACGCGGATGAGGCGTCGTTCCTGGCTGCCGCGGCCGCCGGCCGTTTCGCGGCGACGCTGCTGCGCTGAATGGCTCAGCGAGCGTCGACCAGATCCACGACGAAGATGAGGGTCTCGCCCGGTTTGATGGCGCCACCAGCGCCGCGGTCGCCGTAGGCGAGGTGTGCGGGGATGGTCAGCTTGCGACGGCCGCCGACCTTCATGCCGACGATGCCGTCGTCCCAGCCCTTGATGACCTGACCGACACCCAGGCGGAAGTCCAGCGGCGCGCCGCGGTTCCAGGAGGCGTCGAACTCCTCACCGGTCGAATGTGCGACACCGACATAGTGTGCGCTGATGGTGTCACCAGCCTTGGCCTCGACGCCATCACCCGCTTTGAGGTCCTCGATGACCAGATCGGTGGGTGCGACGTCGCCGGGGAAGTCGATCTCGGGCTTGGTGGTACTGGGGTCAAAACCCATGATGTGCGGTCCTTTCGTTCGGGGGTGCGAGAACGGTTCGACGTGCAGACTCAGGTCGCGGCAAGGATGTCGACGACGAACACGAGCGTGTCGGTTCCCTTGATGCCGGCTTGGGCGTTTCCCGTCTTGCCGTAGCCCTCGGCCGGCGGCAGCACGAGCAGCACGCGACTCCCGACGGTCTGGCCCACGATGCCCTTGTCGAAGCCCGGCACGAGCTGGCCCTTGCCCACGGGCTGGTTGAGCAGGTTGCCCGAGGCGTATGAGGAGTCGAACACCTTGCCGGTGCCATAGACCAGGCCGGTGTATGCAGCGGTGAGCGTCTGACCGGCCTTGACCACCGGGCCGTCGCCCTTGATCAGCAGCTGAACGACCAGTGTGGTTGACGGCTTGGTCTTGGGCACGGTCACGACCGGGACGCCCCTGGCATCCACCTTCACCGTGGGCAGTCCGGCCTTGGGGGTAACGGCAGCGCCGGTGGCGGTCTTCAGCGGTGTGCTGGCTGAGACCACGTCGATCAAGAAGACGATGGTGTCAGCTGGGCCGATGGTCGGGGGGTTCCCCTGGGCACCGAAGGCGTCCGCCGGCGGGATCGCCACAAGCAACCGGGAGCCGACGTGCTGGCCGCTCAGTCCCTTGCCCAGGCCCGGCAGCAAGGAAGCCGCCGAAAGGTCCTGGGAGACCGCGCTCTTGCCGAAGCTGGACTCGATCTGCTTGCCGTCCTTGCCGTTGACGATGATGTAGTTGAACGTGATCGAGTTGGCCTTGGTGAGCGTGGCGCCCTTGCCTACGGTCAGGACCTTGGTCGTCGTCGCCTTGACGGTCAACGGCTTGGTCTTGAAGGTCAGCGTGGGCGCGGTGTCGGTGCCACCCACGGTGATCGCGTCCAGCGGGTTGGCCGAGGTCTTGTCGGAGTTCCCCGAGCCACAGGCCGCCAGAAAAACCAGAGGTACAACCACAGCAGTGACAGCTCGTAAGCGGGACAGGCGCACGCGAAGACCTTTGATCGTTGGACGATGGATTCAGCACACCATAACGCCGCGACCTGTGTGTTTCCGAATGCGCGTGGACCCGTGCCGAGCCCCCCGCTTTTCCGACTTCGTCGCTCACATGCTCGTGATCAGCCGCTCGACCCGAGCGTCGACCGCGGCAAACGGGTCCTTGCACAGGACCGTCCGCTGGGCTTGGTCATTGAGCTTGAGATGGACCCAGTCGACGGTGAAGTCCCGCTTGTGCGCCTGGGCGGCGCGGATGAAGTCGCCGCGCAGCTTGGCTCTGGTCGTCTGTGGGGGCAGGTTCTTGGCCTCGAAGATCTCGACGTCAGAACAGATCCGGGCAGCGTTGCCGTGACGCTGCAACAGATAGAAGAGGCCACGCTCACGGTTGATGTCGTGGTACGCAAGATCGAGCTGGGCGATCCTGGGACTGGACAAAGGCAGGTCGTGCTTGGCTGCGTAGCGCGAGATCAACTGGTACTTGATGACCCAGTCGATCTCGGTGCCCACCAGGGCCAGGTCCCCCGTGTCGACCGCGATGAGCGTCCGGCGCCACAGATCCAGGACGCTCTTGTGGGTCGGGTCGTTCAGTCCCTCGCGGTCGACGAACGCCGCGGCCCGTTCGTAGTACTCGGTCTGGATCTGCACGGCGCTCAGCTCGCGACCGTCAGCGAGCTTGACCTTCTTGCGACCCGTCAGGTCATGGCTGATCTCACGGATGGCCCGGATCGGGTTCTCCAGCGTCAGGTCCGGCATCGACACACCGGCCTCAAACATCCGAAGCACCAGATCGGCCGAGCCGACCTTGAGCATCGTGGTCGTCTCGCTCATGTTGGAGTCACCCACGATGACGTGCAGCCGGCGGTACTTCTCGGCGTCGGCGTGCGGCTCGTCCCTCGTGTTGATGATCGGCCGCGAACGCGTGGTGGCGCTGGAGACGCCCTCCCAGATGTGATCCGCCCGCTGACTCAGGCAGTATGTCGCCCCGCGCGCCGTGGTCGTGATCTTGCCTGAGCCGCAGGTGACCTGGCGGGTGACCAGGAACGGAATAAGGACGTCGGACAGCTTCTGGAACTCTCCGGCCCTTCCGACGAGGTAGTTCTCGTGGCAGCCGTAGGAGTTGCCCGCCGAGTCGGTGTTGTTCTTGAAGACATAGATCTCGCCCGCGATGCCCTCGTCGGTGATCCGTTGCTGGGCGTCGGCCACGAGTCCCTCGACGATGCGCTCGCCGGCCTTGTCGTGAGTGACCAGCTGGCGCACGTCGTCGCATTCGGGTGTGGCGTACTCGGGGTGGCTGCCGACGTCGAGATAGAGCCGAGAACCGTTGGCGAGAAAGACGTTTGAGGACCGACCCCAGGACACGACCTTGCGGAAGAGGTAGCGCGCCACCTCGTCCGGCGTCAGTCGTCGCTGCCCGCCGAACGTGCACGTCACTCCGTACTCGTTCTCGATACCGAAGATTCGGCGATCCATGGGCTCACTCTAGGCGCGCCGGGACGGCTACGCGCTTGGCGGAACGACGTGTTGCTCCGTCGACACAACGGTGAGGGCGTATTTCGGAGTCTGGGAGTCGAGGGGGCTGTGTTCATGCCCTCCTGCCCCGATCTGGCGCCCCAGGCGGTCGACGTGCCCGACCTGGCCTCGTGGCTGGTGCCGGCTGCCGCCTTGACGGTAACTAGGCACATGGGATGATTGGTCACGTGACTGCCTCACCGGGAACCCTGAACCAGGCCTCAGGCGACCCGGACCGCACCCCCGAAGAACCCAGCTCGGCTGCATTCGGCATGTTGTCGCGGGCGCAGGCCCTTGCCGATCGTCTTCAGGCGGATGTGGAGGCTGAGGTAGCAGCACTGCGCGCCGACGCCCACGCGGCGCACGACGAGGCGAGACGACTCCTGAGCGACGCCACCAGCGTCCACGAAGACGCCCTCAGCGCCCAGCGTTCGGCTCAGGCCCGCCTGCAGGAGGCGCAGGAGGAGTCGGCACAGCTCATTGCCGACGCCGCAGACCAGGCCACGTTGGTGGCTGACGCCGCCGCCAGGACGAGCGAGAACCTCGTTACCAGCACCCAGGTGGAGGCCGCAGAGCTTCGGACCAGCATTCTGGCGGAGGCGCTACGGCTGCAGGTCCTGGCTACCACCGAGCTCGATCAGGTCCAGGAGAGCAACGCTGCGCTACAGGCCGAGACCGCGGCGCATCTCGAGTCCCAACGGCTGCAGGTCGATTCCGAGCTGCAGCAGCTGGGCCAAGATGCTGCCCAGAACGCAGCCTCGATCCGGGCTGCCGCCGAAGAGTTCGCGACCGATGCAAGAGCGCAAGCCACCGCCGAAGCCGATGCGGCACGTGCCGCGGCGGCACAAGAGCTCGAGCAAGCACGGACCGAGACAACAGAGCTCAGATCGACCACCGCCGAAGAGATCGCGTCGGCACGAGATGCCGCGACAGCAGAGGCCGATCGCGTTCTGGGTGACGCTGCCGACCATATGCAATGGGCCCAAAACACCGTTCGGTCTCTACTGTCGACGGCCGAGGCCGAGGCAGAGCTGACGCGCTTGGCTGGCCACGCCAGGAATGCTGCTCATCTGACCGCGCGACGGCGACTCGTCCAGGACCTCATCTCCCGTGTGGCCTTGCGCGCGCGGACAGCCCTGGCCGAGGCCTCTGCCGAAGCCGAACGGCTCCGTGCCCAGGCGAAGGCCGTTCTCGAGGCAGCCGACAACGACGCCATCGCCACTGGTGAGCACGCCCGGGCGCACGCCGAGCGGGTCATCAGCGAGGCTGACCTGACGGCGCAGGCGCGGCTGGAGCGCGCGCAGCGACGACTGGACGAGGCCGAGGGTGGCGCCAAGGTGCTGCGCGAACGGGCCGCGTCCGAGGTGGCGCGACTGCAGACCGAGGCCCATGAGCACCGCCGGGCGGTCCGCGAGGAGGCAACGACGATACTTGCTGCTGCCCGCGCCGACGCGGACAGCAGCCGGGCCGAGACACGCGATCTCCTCGCCCACGCCCGCGCGGAGGTGGCGGTTCTGGCACAAAGACGCGACGACATCACCGAACAGCTCGGCCACCTCTCAGGCGTGATCGAGGCCCTTGCCGTGTCCGAACACTCAGCGGCCGTTGCAGGGCTCTCTGCGATCGCGCCCGAGAGCTCTGATGCCATTCCCGAGAACCCAACATCCCATCTCTCCATCACCACCGAAGCGACGACAGGAATCCGATGACTGACCCCAACGCCCATTTCCGCAGCGTCCTACGCGGATACGACCCCGCTCAGGTTGACCAGCTCGTGCATGAGCTGTCACAAGCAGCCACGGCAGCTCAGCAGGAGGCCGGCGAGCGCACCATCCAGGTCAGCAAGCTCGAGGCCGCGACTGCCCAGCTCAAAAGTGAGATCGAACGTCACGTCCAGCAGCTCCGTGCCCTGGAAGAGGCACAGATGAAGGCCGCGGCGCCCACCTACGCTGGTCTCGGCGAGCGCATCGGCTCCATCCTGGCGCTGGCGGACAAGGAAGCCGCCGAGATGCGGACACGGGCTCAGGCAGACGCCGCAAACCACCACGCGCTGGCTGACGAGAGCGCTCACGCGACGCGTCAGAGCGCGGACGACTACGCGACGGAGACACGCAGCGCCGTCGATGCCGACGTCGCCAGGATCGTGGAGGACGCCAAACGGCACGCTGACAGCCTCCTGGACGACGCCGACCGCGAGGCCATGGCGCGACGGGAAGAAGCCGAAGCCGTCTACGAGCGGGCCCGCGCCAAGTCCGCCGCCGCTGCCGTCGACTTCGAGACCACTCTGGCCGCCCGCCGCGACGCGTCGGCGTTGGAGCTCGTCGCCGAAATCGCCGCCGCCGAGCAGCAGCTGGCCGATGTCCAGCTGCGGTCGGAGCAGACCCGCAGCGAGTCAGAGCAGGCGCAGCAGGAAGCGGCGTCGAGGTCTGGCCAGCAGCTCGAGCAGGCGACCACGCACGCCCAGACGCTGGTGGCCGAGGCGAAGCTCAAGGCCGACCGCATCCGGGCCGACTCCGAACGCGAGCTCGCTGCCGCGACCCAGCGACGCGACAGCATCAACGCGCAGCTCACCAATGTCCGCCAGATGCTGGCGACGCTCGGCGGTGTGGCGATGATCGCGCCGATCGAGGCGGCAGAAACCGTTCCCGACGAGACCGAGGCCACTGCCGAAGTCGAGCTGCCCCAGGTGGTGACCGCCGCCCAGGATATCGAGAACACGACTCAGACGGACGATGACCCTGCTATCGACGAGCTGACGGTCGAGGAGCGTACGGACGACGCGGCCGACGAAGACGCGAACCATGAGGTCAAGGGCGACAAGGCGGACGACAAGGCGGACGACAAGGCGGACGACAAGGCATCGGGCTCAAGTCGGAAGGTCGGCTCGAAGCGCTGAGTCTGCACCGAGGGCGGGTTCGTGCCTAGGTCAGATGGGCGAAGGACGAGGGCTCGGCGGCAAGAAACTCTGACAGTGTCATCGGACGCTGGCCGGTGAGGTGTTCGATGGTGTGACTGGTCACCGAGCCCTCGCCGGTGTCCAGCATCAGGTACGAGCCGATCCAGCTGTCGACCAACCAGCCGGGGTGGCCCGCCCTCGACTCCCTTGCCTCTGCCAGAGTCTCGGCGTGGTACGTGATGGCCCGGCGAGTGGCCTTGGTCAGGGCGCGTGCAGTCTCGTGCAGGTCAATCGCATGAGGTCCGGAGACGTCGTAGATCTGTCCCTCATGGCCGGGCTCGGTCAGCAGGACAGCGGCAAGTCGCGCCACGTCGGCTCGAGCCACCCAGGCCACGCGACCGTGTCCGGCCGGAGCGCGGATCACCCCGTCAGGCCCAACGAACCGGGGCGCGGCGTCGGCATACAGGGTGTTGCGCATCGAGGTGAGGCTGATCCCGGCGTCACGGATGGCCTGCTCGGTGGCTCCGTGGTCGCGTGCGTAGGGGAACGTCGCATCGGGGGCGGCGCCCATGAACGAGGTGTAGACGATGCGTTCGACGCCGGCGAGGCGCGCACCCTCGACTGCCTTGCGGTGCAGCGAGACCCGATCAGGATCCTCATGCCCTGACACAAGAAACAGCGTGCTTGTGCCGTCCAGGGCCCGGGCCATCGCCTCTGAGTCCTCGTACGACGCCATGGCGACCTCGGCGCCCGGCAGCTGCGGCGCCCGAGCAGGATCGCGGACGATCAACCGCTGCTCCACACCTCGAGCCGACAGCTCGCGGGCAACCCGGCCGCCGAGCCCTCCGGTGGCACCGGTCACCGAGATGGTCATGACGGATCTGGGTCAGACGGTTCGGCGCCCGAAGCCCCATCGGGCGGTGCAGCCTCGCCGGTCAGCGTGTCGTGACGCCCGGGCGCCGCGTCATCGTCGGCAGGCACATCCTTCGTGGGGTTCTCGCTGCTCAGGAGCGCGTCGAGCAACGGCCCCGCCAGACGCCGGAAGGTGCGCCTGGGCCGCTCCCGGTCCAGAACCGCGACCTCGAGCTGGGTCACGGTCAGGGTGCGTGAGGGCCCACCGCTCGGGTCCTGCCCCAGCAGCTCGACAGCCAGCGCCAGAGCATCACCGAGGTTCATGCCTGGCCTCCACCGCTCCTTGAGACCAGCGGTGATGTGCTCGCCGGTTCCACCCATCGCGATGAACCCCTGCTCGTCGGCGACCGAGCCGTCATACATCAAGCGGTAGATCTGGTCCTCGTCGGCGTTCTCACCGACCTCGGCAACGACGATCTCGACCTCGTACGGCTTTGACTCCTGGGTGAAGACCGCGCCGAGCGTCTGTGCATAGGCATTGGCCAGTCCCCGCGCCGTCACGTCCCTGCGATCGTAGGAGTAGCCACGCAGATCGGCGTAGCGCACACCCGCCACTCGCAGATTCTCGAACTCGTTGTACTTGCCGACCGCAGCGAAGGCGATCCGGTCATAGATCTCGGAGACCTTGTGCAAAGCGCGTGAGGGGTTGTCGGCGACGAACGCGATGCCCCGGTCATAGCCCAGAACCACGACGGAGCGGCCTCGGGCGATCCCCTTGCGCGCGAAGTCGGCCCGGTCCTTCATCAGCTGCTCGGGCGAGACGTAGAACGGCATGGTCATCGGGCACCTCCGGGGTTGCCTTGGCGGTCGGCCACGATCTGCTCGACAACAGCGGCAAGCGCGCCGTCGTCCAGGAACCGCAGCCCGTCGACATCCACGACGGCAAGCGTCGGCCAGATCCGTCGACCGAGGTCGGGGCCGCCGGTCGCCGAGTCGTCGTCCGCAGCGTCATAGAGCGCCTCGACAGCCACGCGGCTGGCGGCAGCCGAGTCCATGCCCGGTCGCCAGAGCTTCTTCATGGCACCGCGGGCAAACAGCGAGCCTGAGCCGACGCTGTGATGGTCATGCTCCTCGTAGCAGCCGCCGGTGACGTCATAGGAGAAGATCCGGCCAGCCATGGTGTCGAGGTCGAAACCGGCGAACACAGGGACCACGGAAAGGCCCTGCATGGCCATCGCCAGATTCGCCCGGATCATCGAGGCGAGCCGGTTGGCCTTGCCCTCGACCGACAGCAGCGTGCCCTCGATCTTCTCGTAGTGCTCGAGCTCGACCTGGAACAGCTTCACCACCTCGATGGCAAGGCCCGCGGTTCCGGCGATCCCGACAGCGGAGTACTCGTCGGCGGCAAACACCTTGTCCATGTCACGGTTGGCGATCAGGTTGCCCATGGTGGCTCGACGGTCCCCTGCCATGACGACGCCGCCGTTATAGGTGAGCGCCACGATCGTCGTCCCGTGCGGCGCCTCGACCGTGCCGCCCACAGGCAGTGCACGGCGCGAGGGCAGCAGCTCAGGAGAGTGCGCGCTGATGAACTCGGTGAAGGACGAGGAGCCGGTCGTCATGAACGCTGCGGGCAGTCGACCGGCGCCGCCGAACCCGAGGTTCACTGGCCACCCTTCTGGACAAAGCCGCGCACGAACTCTTCTGCGTTGGCTTCGAGGACGCCATCGATCTCGTCCAGCACGCTGTCGATGTCGTCGTCGAGCGCGTCCTTGCGTGCCGTCGCCTCGGGGCTCGCTGCTGCGGGCGCGGGCGCCTCGTCGGGGGTCTCGTCGCGACGCTGTGGTCGACTGTGTTCCTGGCTTGGCATCCGTCCTCCAAGGGCGATCATCGGGGCCGGCAGACGCCGGACATCCTTTGTCATCGGCAGCCTAGTCGGATGTCAACGACCGGCTGCGGCCAATTCCTGCAACAGGGTTGACGCGTCGGGGCTGCGGTCAATCAGGTCGCCGACGCCTTCACGAGTTCCACGCAGCGGTTCGAGCATGGGAACCCGCTGCAGGGCCGTCTGACCGGGCACATCGAAGATCACCGAGTCCCATGACGCAGCGGCAATCTCAGCAGGGTACTTCTCAAGGCAGCGACCCCGGAAGTAGGCACGCGTGTCCTCCGGCGGGTTGATGATGGCTGACTCCACGGCTTCATCCTCGACCAGCGACTCGATGCGGCCACGCTGCAGGAGACGGTGGAACAAGCCCTTCTCGGGTCGGACATCCGACCACTGGATGTCGATCGCCTTGAGCCGATGATCCGACCACTCGAGCCCGTCCCTGTCCCGATAGCCCTGCAGAAGGGTGAGCTTGGCGACCCAGTCGATCTCACGCGCGCACTCCATGGGGTCACGCTCGAGCTTGGTGAGCACCGAGGACCAGCGCGACATCACCTCTGCGGTGTCGGCGTCGACGGCTCCGGCGTGACGTGCCTGCAGATAGGCATCGGCCTGCTCGAAGTAGGCCCACAGCAGCTGGACCGCGGTCATGGTGCGGCCGTCGCGAAGCTCGACAAGGGTTTGCAGGCTCGGGTCGTGTGAGACCGCATGCAGCGTGGCCACCGGTTTGCGGACAGTCAGGTCGACGGTGAGCGCCTGGTCCTCGATCATTGCCAGGACCAGGCTGGTCGTGCCCATCTTGAGCAGACTCGCGACGTCGCACTGATTCGCGTCGCCGATGATCACGTGCAGCCGGCGATAGAGATCGGGCACCGCATGTGGCTCGTCCCGCGTGTTGATGATGGGCCGCTTGAGAGTCGTCTCGAGGCCGACCTCGACCTCGAAGAAGTCCGACCGCTGGGCGATCTGGAACCCGGACGTCGCCGAGTCCTGGCCAATGCCAACCCTGCCCGCGCCGCACATCACCTGTCGCGCCACGAAGAAGGGGATCAGGTGGCGGCTGATGTCGGAGAACGGAGTCGCCCTGGGCATCAGGTAGTTCTCGTGGGTGCCGTATGACGCGCCCTTGCCGTCGGTGTTGTTCTTGTAGAGGTTCACACCGGCGGTCCCTGGCACCGACGACAGGCGCCGGACCGACTCGAGCATGATCCGCTCCCCTGCCCGATCCCAGCGCAGGGCCGCACGTGGTGAGGTCACCTCGGGCGAGCTGTACTCCGGATGTGCATGGTCGACATACAGGCGGGCGCCGTTGGTGAGAACGATGTTGGCCAGTGTCGGGTCTTCCTCGTCGGTCAGCTGGCTGGCATCTGCATGCGCCCGGTCGATCTCGAAGCCACGCGCATCGCGCAGCGGCATCTCGTCCTCGTAGTCCCAGCTGGCCCGACCGGCGCGTCGACCTCGCAGGCTGCCGTAGGCATTGACGACGGATCCGGACAGCAGCATCGGGTTCGCGGTGGGATCCCCCGGCACGGAGATGCCGTACTCCGTCTCGATCCCCATCACCCGGCGCACGGTCATGGCGCCAGCCTAGGCGAATCGCAACCTTGCGGGCGGCATGATGAGCCGGTGAGAACTCGACGCCCCATCGCCACCACTCGCATGCCTCTGCGGACCCGGGTCTTCACGATGGCCTTCGACCGCTTCGGGCACGAGTCGATCGTCGGTATGGACCTCGCCCACATTCGCAGGAGTCGCGCCAAGGTCACCCCGGCCGTCCCCCCGTTCACCTGGATCACCGGTCCGGTCTTCGGCGACGTCTCGCGCGCGGACACAGGATTCCCGGCGCGTGACCGGCACGAGGTGCCGCTGCGCGTATACCGTCCGGCGGGGTCGCGAGAGCTGCTTCCAGTGATCGTGTTCCTCCACGGCGGGGGCTGGGTGCTGGGCAACACCCGCATGTACGACCCGTTGTGCACGTTCCTGGCTCGAGCCGTCGGCGCGGTCGTGGTCAGTGTCGACTACCGCATGGCGCCCGAACACCGTGCACCGAAGGCTGTGCATGACTGCGTCGACGCCGTCCGCTGGCTCGGGGAACACGCAGAGTCGTTGGGCGGCAACGGTTCTCACCTTGCCGTGTCCGGTGACAGCGCCGGCGGTAACTTGTCAGCGATCGTGTGTCAGGTGGTCCGGGACGAGGGCGGACCGCCGATCGCGCACCAGGCGCTGCTGTATCCAGCCACCGATGCGACCTTGAGCCAGCCGTCCATCGTGGAACACGCTGACGCTCCGATCCTCACCCGACCAAAGATCGACGCATTCCTCGAGCACTACCTGGGTCCGGACGGTCTCTCAGCCGATGACCCGCTGGTCTCGCCCTTGTGGGCTACCAGCCATGCGGACCTTCCGCCCGCGCTGGTTCAGACCGCGGATCTCGATCCGCTACGCGACGAAGGCAGGCTGTATGCCGAAAGGCTGGCTGCCGCCGGTGTGCCCGTTCGGCACACCAACTACGTCGGGGTCCCCCACGGGTTCGCGAGCTTCCCGGGGGCGACGAACATCGGACAGCAGCACCGGGCCGAGCTGGTCGGTGAGCTGCGTCGACATCTGCACCCTGAACGAAGGTCCGCCGGTTGTTAGGGTCGGCCCCGTGCGCATCGCTCTGGGTCTGGCCGCCGACACTGCCCTCATCTGCATCTTCGCCGCCATCGGTCGGCGCAGCCACGCCGAGACCGGCGCCCTGCTCAGCGTCCTGACAACCGCATGGCCCTTCCTGGCGGGTATGGCGGCCGGCTGGCTGATCTCCCTGCTCACCTTGCGGCGCGCCCCCCTGACAGTGCGCGCCGGCATACCCGTCTGGCTCTGCGCGGTGACCATCGGCATGACGTTGCGCGGTCTGACCCATGCCGGCACAGCGTTCTCGTTCATCGTGGTGGCCACCCTCTTCCTGGGCGCGATGCTGTTGGGCTGGCGTGCGGTGGCGATGCTCATATCCCGCCGAACGCTCAAGACCCAGGCCACGGCGGACACGAGCAAGATCAGCACATGAGCAAGATCACTGTGCGCCCTGCCGAATCGGCCGATCTGGCGCCGATTGCCGCGATCTATGCCGATGCCGTCCACACGAGCGTGGCAACGTTCGACATCGAGGAACCGCCGCATGCCTACTGGCAGGCCAAGCTCGACAGCACCGCGGTGGGTGATCACTTCTTGGTGGCCTGCGACGAGAACACGGTGCTTGGATTCGCATACTCGGGAGTGTTTCGGTCCCGGCCTGCCTACGGACGCACCCGCGAGGCGTCGATCTACCTCGCGCCGGCCGCCTCAGGTAGTGGCCTCGGGACCCGGCTCTTCAGCGCGCTGCTCGACCTGCTCCGCAAGGATCAAGTCCATCTCGTCGTTTCCGTTGTGGCGCAACCGAATCCGGCCAGCAACGCCCTGCACCGCAAGCTCGGTTTCACTGAGGTGGGGACACTCGACGAGGTCGGCTTCAAGTTCGGGCGCTACGTCAGCACGACATGGTTCCAGCTGCGTCTGACCTGAACGCTCACAGCGCCCAGACCCAAAATGCCGACTATAGGTACTGGCCGGTGTTGGCGACGTTGTCGATGGAACGACCCGGCTCGGTGCCGTCCTTGCCCGTGATCAGGGTGCGGATGTAGACGATGCGCTCGCCCTTCTTGCCGGAGATCCGAGCCCAGTCGTCCGGGTTGGTCGTGTTGGGCAAGTCCTCGTTCTCCTTGAACTCGTCCACGCACGAGCCCAGCAGGTGCTCGATCCGGATGCCTTTCTGAGCCGTCGTGAGGAAGTCCTTGATCGCCATCTTCTTGGCCCGGTCGACGATGTTCTGGATCATCGCGCCTGAGTTGAAGTCCTTGAAGTAGAGGACCTCCTTGTCACCGTTGGCATAGGTGACCTCAAGGAAACGGTTGGCCTCGATCTCTGAGTACATCCGCTCGACCGCTGCCTCGATCATCGCGGCGACCGTGCGCTCCGGCGAACCGTCGTGCTCGGCCAGGTCGTCCTTGTGCAGCGGCAGGTCGGCGACGAGGTACTTGCTGAAGATGTCGCGGGCCCCCTCGGCGTCCGGGCGCTCGATCTTGATCTTCACGTCGAGCCGGCCGGGGCGCAGGATCGCGGGGTCGATCATGTCCTCGCGGTTCGAGGCACCGATGACGATGACGTTCTCGAGGCGCTCGACCCCATCGATCTCAGAAAGCAGCTGCGGGACGATCGTCGTCTCGACATCCGAGGAGATGCCGGAGCCACGGGTCCGGAACAACGCGTCCATCTCGTCGAAGAAGACGACCACGGGTGTGCCGTCCGAGGCCTTCTCGCGCGCGCGTTGGAAAATCAGGCGGATGTGGCGCTCGGTCTCGCCGACGTACTTGTTGAGCAGCTCGGGGCCTTTGATGTTGAGGAAGAAGGACTTGCCGACCGGCTTGCCCTCCTTGGCCGCGATCTTCTTGGCCAGGGAGGCCGCAACAGCCTTGGCGATCAGCGTCTTGCCGCAGCCGGGAGGGCCGTAGAGCAGGACGCCCTTGGGTGGCTTCAGCTTGTGCTCGAGGAACAGGTCCGGGTGCAGGTAGGGCAGCTCGACGGCGTCGCGGATCGCCTCGATCTGACCGGACAGGCCGCCGATGTCGGAGTAGTCGATGTCCGGGACCTCTTCCAGAACCAGGTCCTGGACCTCGGCCTTGGGGATCCGCTCGTAGACGAAGCCTGAACGGGTGTCCAGCAGCAGGGCGTCGCCGACCCGGATCGGCTGTCCGTCAAGGCTCTCGGCCTTGCGACAGACACGCTCTTCGTCGGCGTGCGCCACCACCAGCACCCGGTCGTCGTCCAACAGCTCCTTGAGCATGACGATCTCGCCGATGCGTTCGAAGCCACAGGTCGCCACGACGTTGAGCGCCTCGTTGAGCATCACCTCGCGCCCGGCTGACAGCTCGGCCGGATCGACCAGCGGAGAGACAGCGACCCTCATCTTGCGACCACCGGTGAGGATGTCAACGGTCGCGTCGTCATACGACTCGAGGATCAGGCCGTAGGCCGCGGGTGGCTGGGCCAACCGGTCGACCTCACTCTTGAGGGTGACGATCTGCTCGCGGGCTTCCTTCAGCGTCCGGACGAGGCGATCGTTCTGGGACGACAGGGTCGACAGCGAGCTCTCCAGCTGCGCGATGCGGTTCTCAAGGTCGTGCGAACGTGCTGGCGAGTCCGCAAGGCGACGACGTAGCGCGGCAACTTCCTTGGACAGGGCGGCTTGTTGTCGTTCAGCCTCGGCCGTGTCGACCGGTTCGTCGGGTAGCTGGTCTCGATGCTGCGGCGAGTTCTCGGACATCATCTGAACCTCCTCGCGGACGCCTGTGAGCTTCATTCATCGCTGACACAATCGACCCTAGTCCGACAATTGTCTATGTGGATGACCTACCGGACAAAAGATCGGCGAACGCGCCGGATCTTCTTGTCGGACAGGGGATGCTCGCCCACATCCTCGGGAGACCATTCGCCCGTCACAGGCTCACTCGCCTCGTCACTGGAGCCCTTGGCCGGGCGGCGCTTGCGCAGCGGCGGAGTCACTCCGGGGGCGAGCCGCCTGGTCGTGATGAGGAAGCCGGTATGACCGTGCATGCGGTGCTCGGGCCGGACCGCGAGCCCCTCCAGGTGCCAGCCGCGGACCAACGACTCCCAGGCAGCGGGCTCGGTGAAACCCCCATGGTCGCGTGACGCTTCAGCCACCCGGGAGAGCTGGGTTGTGGTGGCGACGTAACAGATCAGGACCCCGCCCGGGGCCAACGCGTCAGCCACGACGTCGAGACACTCCCACGGGGCCAACATGTCGAGCACCACCCGATCGATGGAGCCCGGCTCGACGAGAAGCGGCATCATCTCGACCAGGTCTCCGACGGTGACCTGCCAGGCCGGGTGCGGGCCACCGAAGAAGGTCTCGACATTTCCTCGCGCGATGTCGGCGAAGTCCTCACGTCGCTCGAAGGAGTGGAGGTGGCCCAGGTCGCCCACCGCCCGCAGGAGGGACATGCTCAGGGCACCCGACCCGACGCCGGCCTCCACCACGTGAGCCCCGGGGAAGATGTCGGCCATCGCGACGATCTGGCCGGCGTCCTTGGGATAGATCACCGCCGCCCCGCGCGGCATCGAGAGCACGTAGTCGGCCAGCAGCGGACGGACGGCGAGGTACTCGACGCTCGCGGTGTTCTTGGCTGTCGAGCCGTCCGGCGCGCCGATGAGATCGCTGTGGGCCAGGCGCCCGCGATGGGTGTGGAACTCCTTGCCAGCCTCAAGGGTGATCGTGTGTATTCGGCCCTTGGGATCGGTCAGCTGCACCCGCTCGCCCTCGACGAACGGCCCGCGTCGCAGGTGGGCGCCGGTGGCGCTGTGCGACTCTTCAGTGCTCGGCAGTCCTTCGGTCGCGGGAACGGGCAGCTCCTGACCGACCTGACCTGACTGTTTCGGCGTGCCCTGGCTCATGGCGGGCAAGTCTAGGTCCGACGGGACGTCGCTCGTGACAGGGCAGCCTCGAGATCGCCAGCCAGGACGATGCCCCCGATCCGCCCGTCGGAACCTCGCACCGGCACAGCCCCGATGCCGAGGCTTTGCATGGCCATCACCACACGCACGATTGACTGGTCCGGGGAGGCATCGACGACCCAACCCGCCGGCTGCTGGCGCATCACGCTGGTGACGAGCACACCCCCCAGGGCGGGCTCGGGGATGGCCCCGAGTGCCTCGTCGTCCAGGAGCCCGATCGCGTTGCGCCAGTCATCCTCAACGATCACGACGGTGCCGCCAGGTGCGTCTGCCCGCAGGGACATCGCCTGGGCTGCACTTGCGCGCGAAGGCAGGACCGCCGCTCGGCGCCATACCGAGTCAATCCGGATGCCGGCCATGAGGCGACTCCCGCGTCCGCTGCGGATCGCGTTGGTGGCGCCCACCCACAGGAAGCCACCGATGAACAGCGCCCAGACGACGTTGAACAGGTCCGGACGCTGGCCGTTCAGCAGTGGCAGCCCCAGGAACCACAGGACGACCAGGACCGTCACGACCCGCCCGCACCACCCGGCGGCAATGAGCCCGCTCTCGCGCTTGCCGGTGATCCGCCACACCAGGGAGTCCACCAGGAACCCGCCGTCCAACGGGAGCCCCGGCAGCAGGTTGAACCCTGCGACGAAGGCATTGGTGAACCAGATCGCCCCCACCAGCAAAGAGGTGACGTCGCCGTCGATGTGAGGTGCTGCGAGCCAGCCGACGAGCGCCAGCAGCGCATTGGCGGCCGGGCCGGCAACCGCCACGAGGGCGCTCGCTCCGGGCCGCGCGTTCGACGAGCTGTATGCCGTGTGCCCGCCCCAGAGGTCAGCCACGACCCGGTTCACGCGGTATCCCGCACGCGTCGCCACCACCGCGTGGGCGGCTTCATGGGCAAGCACCGAGACCAGCAGCAGGAGGGCGTAGGCGACCGCCACCGCGTAGGCACCGAGTCCGAGGTACGGGCGGCTGCTCGCGATACCGGGGCCGAACGTGGTCACGATGATCAGGGCGATGATCGGCCACGAACGGCCGATATAGACCGGGACGCCACCGATCGTTGCGAGGCGCCAGCCAGGGGCAGGGCTCGTCGGGTGCTCGGTACTGGCGGCCATGCTTCGACCCTATGTCAGCGCCCCCATCTACAGTGCGTTCCATGGTTGCCGCACTGTCTCCGAGCCGAGCTTCTGACTTCATGCAGTGCCCGCTGCTCTATCGCTTTCGGGTGATCGACAAGCTGCCGTCTGCGCCCAGCGCGCCTGCGGCAAGGGGCACGCTGGTGCACTCGGTGCTGGAGCGGCTGTTCGACCTCCCGGCAGACGGCCGCACCATCGAGGCCGCCGCCACCATGGTGGCGCCACAGTGGCAGGCGATGCTCGAGAACGAGCCAGAGCTTTCCGAGCTGGTGGACGAGTCCGACCCGGCCGCATTGGCTGGCTGGTTCGGCGGCGCCGTCGCGCTGATCGAGAAGTGGTTCACCCTCGAGGACCCGACCAGGCTTGAGCCGAAGGAGCGCGAGCTCTACGTCGAGGCCGACCTGGACGGGCTGACGCTGCGGGGTTATGTCGACCGGCTCGACCTCACGGCTACCGGCGAGATGCGGGTGGTCGACTACAAGACCGGCAAGGCTCCCTTGGAACAGTTCGAGGCCAAAGCCTGGTTCCAGATGAAGTTCTATGGGTTGGTGCTCTGGCGGTTGCATGGTCAGGTGCCGCGGATGCTGCAGCTGGTCTATCTCGGCGGGGACTCCAAGATCTTGCGCTACTGCCCTGACGAGGACGAGCTGCTCGCAGTCGAACGCAAGATCAAGGCCTTGTGGAAGGCCATCGAGACCGCTGCCGAGACGGGTAACTGGCAGCCCCGTACGTCGAGGCTCTGCGACTGGTGCGACCACCGCGCGTTGTGTCCGGCATGGGGCGGCACTCCCCCACCGCTCCCCGAGAGGGCGGCCGTGCTGGCTCTTGACCCCCACGCGTCGGCTGCCCTCGAGCTCGGTGATGACTAGATTCGGTGGCATGACCTCCTTCACGGTCGGGCCACCCGGGCCTGAAGATCACGCACGATGGCGTGAGCTCTACCGCGGCTACGCCGACTTCTACCACGAGCCGGTCACGGACCAGCAGCTTGATCGTGTCTGGTCCTGGATCACCGACCCCGACCATGACGTCAAGGCGTTGCTGGTCCGGGACGCGACCGGGGCCCCGGTTGGCCTGGCCCACTACCGTCCCTACTTCCGTCCGCTGGCTGCTGCGGTGGCCGGTCATCTCGATGACCTGTTCGTGGAGCCGGCCGCACGAGGCACCGGTGCGGTGGATGCGCTGCTGGACGCCTTGAGGACCATCGCGCGTCAGCGTGGTTGGAGCAAGATCCGCTGGATCACCGCGGACGACAACCACCGCGCCCGCAGCAAGTACGACCAGGTAGCAGAGCGGACCATGTGGGTCACCTATGACATGCCCGTCTCCCCCGGTGACCAATGAGCCCGCAAAGCCACGACCGCCCACTGATTCGCGTGATGGATCCGCATGACGACGGCCTCTTCCAGGCGTGGTATGCCGCGATGCACGCCGGGGCGACCGCCGGCCGGGAGGTGCCAAAGGTGGTCACCTACGAGGCACTGAGCGCCTCCCTACGCACACCCACCGCGCGCAAGAAGCGGACGGCATATGGCGCCTTTGTCGACTGCACGATCGTCGGCACCGCGATGCTCGACCTGCCCATGAAAGAGAATCGGCACCTGGCCGAGGTCGACATCAACGTGCCGCCTGCTCAGCGGGGCCGGGGCTTCGGCGCCGCGCTCTTCGACCGCGTTCACGCGGTGGCCACGGAGGAACGCCGGACCACGTTCCTGACCGAGGTCAACGTGCCGGCACGCTTCGCTGTCGATGACTGGCCCGGTTCGAGATTCGCCCTCGGACACGCCTTCGTCAGCGAGCACGAGGAGGATCACCTCGTCCTCGACCTCCCCGCGGATCCGGACGTGGTCGAGCGGCTCACAGGGGCCATAGCGATGCACCACCGCGCCTACAACCTGCGCACATGGACCGGCACGTGTCCTGAGGAGCTCGTCGACGCCTATGCGTTCATGCAAACGGCCATGGGCCAGGACGTTCCCATCGGTAACCTCGACTACACGCCGCCAACGTTGAACGCCGACCGCATCCGGCTCAACGACGAACGCATGGCTGCGCAGGGTTACACCTCGATCACGACCGTTGCGCGTCACGCCGCCGGGGAGCTCGCCGGCTACAGCCTCATGTTCGTCGACTCGAACGACCCGTCGGGAGTCAGCCAGGATGACACCCTCGTGATGCGTGCGCATCGTGGACATCGCTTGGGAGTTGCCTTGAAGCTGGCGAACCTCGGCGTCCTGACGAGGGACTACCCCGAACGCCGGATGGTGCACACCTGGACGGCTGGGGTCAACGGACCGATGCAGCACATCAACAAGGAGTTCGGGTTCCGAAAGGTCGAGCAGATGCACGAGTTCCAGCGCGTCGACACGCCCTGACAGCCCTATGCTCTGCCCCGAAGCCGGGGGCAGCGCATAGGGGCCGGATGGGTCAGCTCCCGGTGTCGCCTCAGCTACCCTCCTCCCGCGTCGCCTCAGCTGCCCTGGTAGTGCGTGTCGGCCACCTTCAGAGCTTCGTCCAGGATCGCGATACCTTCTCTGATCTCTTCGGCGGACGTCGTGCATGGCGGCACGACATGGGTCCGGTTGAAGTGAACGAACGGCCACAACCCGCGGTCCTTGCATGCAGCGGCGAACTCGGCCATCGGTTTGGCATCCGCGCCACTGGCGTTGAAGGGAACAAGCGGTTCGCGGGTATCCCGGTCGCGCACCAGCTCCAGAGCCCAGAAGACGCCCAGCCCACGCACCTCGCCGACACTCGGGTGCCGCTCGGCGAGCGCACGCAGCTCCGGTCCGATGACGTCGGTCCCGAGCGCACGAGCGTGCTCGATGATGCCTTCTTCGCGGAAGATGTTGATCGACGCCACTGCGGACGCGCACGCCAGCGGATGACCTGAGTAGGTCAACCCGCCGGGGAAGGCCCGGTTCTCGAAAGTCGAGGCGATCTCCGCAGAGATGATCACGCCACCCAACGGAACGTAACCGGAGTTGACCCCCTTGGCGAAGGTGATCAGGTCCGGCGTCACGCCCCAGTGATCGACCGCGAACCACTCGCCGCAGCGACCGAAACCAGCCATGACCTCGTCGGCGATCATGACGATCCCGAACTCGTCGCACAGCGCGCGGACCCCGGCGAGATACCCAGGTGGCGGGACCAGGATCCCGTTGGTGCCGACGACGGTCTCCAGGATGATCGCGGCGACCGTGTGCGATCCCTCGACCATGAGGATGTCCCGCAGATGCGTCAGGGCTCGCGCCGACTCCTCCTGCTCAGTGGTCGCGTGGAAAGCCGAACGATAGGCGTACGGGCCCCAATAACGGACGATCCCGGGCAGGCCCGGCTCCGCGGCCCAGCGGCGAGGGTCACCGGTGAGGGCGATAGCCCCGGCGGTCGCACCGTGGTAGCTGCGATAGGCGGCCAGGATCTTGTGCCGCCCCGTGTGCAGGCGCGCCATCCGGATGGCGTTCTCGTTGGCCTCAGCGCCGCCGTTGGTGAAGAAGACGGCATTGAGGTCTCCCGGGGCAACCCCTGCGATGAGCCGTGCCGCCTCGCTACGCGCATCGTTGGCGAAGCTCGGCGCGATCGTGCACAGCTTGGCGGCCTGCTCCTGGATGGCGGCGACGAGCTTGGGGTGCTGATACCCGATGTTGACGTTCACCAGCTGCGAGGAGAAGTCGAGATAGCGCTTGCCGGAGTAGTCGCTGAAGTACGACCCCGAGGCTGACGCGATCGGCAAGGGATCTATTTGCGCCTGCGCCGACCAGGAGTGGAAGACATGCGAGCGGTCGTCAGCGCGAACCCGTGCCTCTTCGGCGCCGGCTCCCGTCGCGACGGTGGGGCTTGCGGACGGCGATGTGTGGGTCAAGGCAGTGGTCCTATCGCGTGAGGGGGAAACCGAGGTCGACGCTGGAGGTGGCGGGGTCGGGCCACCGGGAGGTGACGACCTTGCCGCGGGTGTAGAAGTTCATGCCCTCGGCGCCGTACATGTGGGTGTCGCCGAACAACGAAGCCTTCCAGCCGCCGAAGGAGTAGTAGGCCACCGGCACCGGGATCGGCACGTTGATGCCGACCATGCCCACCTGGACGTCGTACTGGAACGCGCGAGCCGCCCCACCATCACGGGTGAAGATGGCCGTGCCGTTGGCGTAGGGGTTGTCGTTGATCAGCGCCAACCCCTCCTCGTACGTCTTCGCCCGGACGACGCACAGCACCGGGCCGAAGATCTCGTCGGTGTAGACGGTCATCCCGGGGGTGACGTGGTCCAGCAGGGTCGTGCCCAGGAAGAACCCCTCGGCGGGGACGTCCTGATCACGACCATCGACGACCACGACGGCGCCCTGACTCGCGCCGGCACCGATGTAGCCGGCGACCTTGTCCCGATGCGCAGCGGTGATGAGCGGGCCCATGTCGCTGTCCGGATGCGCCCCGTCACCGATGGTGAGCTTCGGCAGACGTGCCGCGATCGCGTTGACCAAGGGCTCTGCGACATCGCCGACGGCCACGGCCACGGACAACGCCATACAGCGCTCGCCTGCCGAGCCGTATGCCGCGGAGACCACCGCATCCGCGGCCATGTCCACATCGGCGTCGGGCAGCACCAGAGCATGGTTCTTGGCACCGCCAAGGGCCTGGACCCGCTTGCCATTCGCGGTGCCCGTCTCGTAGATGTACTTCGCGATGGGCGTCGAGCCCACGAAGCTCACTGCGGCAACATCGGCATGGGTCAGGAGTGCGTCAACGGCCTCCTTGTCGCCCTGGATCACCGTGAAGACGCCATCCGGCAGGCCGGCGTCCTTCCACATCTGGGCCAGGAAGAGCGAGGCGGAGGGGTCCTTTTCACTGGGTTTCAGAATGAAGGCGTTACCGCAGGCGATGGCGTTGGCGCACATCCACAGGGGCACCATCACGGGGAAGTTGAACGGGGTGATGCCGGCGACCACACCAAGAGGCTGCCGGATCGAGTACACGTCGACCCCGGTCGAGGCCTGTTCGGAGAACCCGCCCTTGAGCAGCTGCGGCACTCCGGCAGCGAACTCGACGTTCTCGAGCCCGCGCGCGATCTCGCCGGCGGCGTCGGAGAGGACCTTGCCGTGCTCAGCCGTGACGATCGCGGCGAGCTCATCGGTGCGCTCGCGCAGGAGCTCGCGAAACGCGAAGAGCACTCCGGATCGCTTGGACAGCGACGCGTGTCGCCAGTCCCTGGCGGCGGCCACGGCCGTGGCGACGGCGCCGTCGATCTCGTCGCCGGCGGCCAGATCCACCTCGGCGCTCACCACCCCAGCCGCAGGGTTGTAGACGAGGGCCGTTCGGCCGGAGGCGCCTGGGGTCTCGCGGCCGCTGATCCAGTGTCCGATTCGCCGAGTCTGTGGGATGAGCTGTGTCATGGCTGCAGGCTACGTGCCAAGTGAACCCACCACAAACTTATGTTTGCTATGTTACAAACATGACGACGAGTCCATCGGCAACCGCGATGTTGTCGGCGCTCGAAGAACGCATGGACAAGCCCACCGCCCGGGGTCTGGCACATGCCGTGAGCCGCGCCATCCGCGACGGCGTCCTGCCATCTGGCACCAGGCTGCCACCGATCCGCGAGGTCGCCACGCAGCTCGCCCTCTCCCCCACCACCGTCAGCGCCGGATGGTCACTGCTGGCCCGGGCCGGCGCCATTCGCACCGATGGTCGACGCGGCACGACGGTAGCTGACCCGGTGGGCCCCTCGAATACTCGCTATCGGCGGGCGCTGGAGGGTCAGAGCGGCTTCTCGCTCGACCTGTCCACCGGTGTCCCTGACGCCACACTGCTGCCCAGCCTCAGCAGGGCGCTGGGCCGTCTCACGACGGCCGGAACCCCTGGCAGCTATCTAGATGAGGCGGTTCTGCCCGAGCTACGCGATGTCCTGCTCAACGAATGGCCATACGTTGCAGGCGATATCGGCATCGTCGACGGCGCGATGGACGCGCTGGACCTGGTGGCCCGCACCGCACTTCGCTTCGGCGACCGGGTCGTCGTCGAACACCCATGCTTCCCTCCCCTGCTGGACCTGCTCGACTCCATCGGAGCTGATGTCGTCGGCGTCCCGCTCGACACTGAAGGCATGCAACCGCAGCTGCTCGCTGCCGCGCTGGCATCGCCCACAGCAGCCGTGTTCGTGCAGCCGACGGCGCAGAATCCCAGCGGCATCTCGACCACTCCGCGCCGAGCCCGTGCCCTGGCCGAGCTCATCGAAGGAGCCGACACGTTGGTGGTTGAGGACGACTCCGCCGGAGCCATCGCCTCAGCACCCGCCATCAGTCTCGGGCGCTGGATCCCCGAGCGCACCATGCACATCCGCAGCTTCTCCAAGTCGCATGGTCCCGACCTGCGCTTGGCTGCCGTCAGCGGGCCCACCCCGCTGATTGACAACATGTTGGCGCGACGGCAGCTCGGGCAGGGCTGGAGCAGCCGCCTCCTCCAGCGAATCCTGCTGAGCCTGCTCACCGATGAGGGTTCTCGCGCTGAGGTCCAGCAGGCGCAGCGCGAGTATGCACGGCGCCGCGCGGCACTCGTCGACGCTCTCGCGCAGCGGGGGGTCACGGTCGAGGGAACGGATGGCATCAACATCTGGGTGCCGGTGCAGGACGAAGCGGCCGCCCTGGTCCGGCTGGCGAGCCAGGGCATCGGCGTCACACCGGGGTCGCCCTTCGCCGTCCTGCCCCATATGCCCGGGCACATTCGGGTGACCAGCGGCTTGGTGGCAACCGACCATGAAGCACTGGCCGACCGGATCGCCGCCGCTGCCAATGCCACTGGTTGGACCGGTAGGGGACGCTGACCGACGGTTTGACGTTGGGCTAGTCGAACAGCTGGAGCAGCCCCGCGGGGGTGAGCCCGGCCAGAGTTGAGATCTGAACAGCCCCAACGGTTTTCGGCACTGTGACGTGATGCGGAACGGCAATCGTCGGCACGCCAGCCGCCACCGCGGAAGCAACACCAGGCGGTGAGTCCTCGATGGCGATACATGCTGCGAGCTCGACGCCGAGGAGTCGAGCCGCATGCAGGTAGGGCTCGGGATGGGGCTTGCCATGCAGGACAACGTCGCCCGTGATCACCGCGGCGAAGCTGCCGTGCGGCAAGTTGCTCACCACAGCCGTTGCCAGCGACTCCCAGGACATCGTGACCAGAGCGCAAGGAACACCTTGGGCCACAAGGCTTTCGAGCAGCTCACGTGCACCCGGACGCCACGGCACATGCGCCTTGACCCTGGCGACGACGCCTGCCAAAAGCTCGTGCACGATCTCGAGGGGCGTCAGATCAACCGGCGAGTGCAACCGGATGTAGTCCGCCGAGACCATGAGGTCATTGCCGACGAGCTGCCGTGCGTGTTCATCGGTCCAACGGCCACCGTGCGCCTCCACCAGGGCGTGTTCCTCGGCGATCCAGTAGGGCTCGGTGTCGACCAGCGTGCCGTCCATATCCCACAGAACCGCCGCGGGCAGGCTGTTACGTTGCATTGAAGTACTTGGCCTCGGGGTGATGAACGACCAAGGCGTCAGTGGACTGCTCGGGGTGAAGCTGCAGCTCCTCGGAGAGGGTGACACCGATGCGCGACGGATCGAGCAGCTCGACCAGAAGCGCACGGTCTTCCAGGTCCGGACAAGCGGGGTAGCCGAACGAGTAGCGGGACCCGCGGTAGCCCTGCCGCAGGATGGCATTGAGATCCTCGTTGTCGTCGGCGCCGAAGCCCAGCTCCTCACGAACCCGCGCATGCCACATCTCGGCCAGGGCCTCGGTCAGCTGCACCGATAGACCATGAAGCTCGAGGTACTCGCGATAGGAGTTGCGGCCAAACAGCTCGGCGGTCGCCTCGGCCACCCTGGCTCCCATCGTCACCAGGTGGAAGGCAATGACGTCGGGCTCGCCGTCAGCCTCGTAGCGATCCTTAGTCTTGAAGAAGTCCGCCAGACAGAGCCGACGATCGCGACGTTGTCGTGGAAACACGAACCGCGCCCGCTCGCTGCCTGGCTGCTGACCCTCAGGGCCCGCTTCATGATGAAGCACCACAAGGTCGTTTCCTTCGCTGTAGCAAGGGAAGTAGCCGTACACGACTGCAGCCTCGAGAAGTCCGTCGGTCTTGATCCGGTCCAGCCACATGCGCAGCCGCGGCCGGCCCTCGGTCTCGACCAGCTCTTCATACGAGGTACCGTCCTCGCCGCGAGTGCCCTTGAGTCCCCACTGCCCCAGGAAGGTCGCCCGTTCGTCGAGGTATGACGCGTAGTCGGCCAGGGCGATGCCCTTGACCACGCGGCTGCCCCAGAACGGCGGCGTCGGGATGCTGTTGTCCTGTGCCACGTCCGAGCGCGTGGTGTCGGCGGGTGCGTCGTCAGCTGACGCAACCGCCACGGGACGAACCCGACGCTTGCGCAGCTCGGGCAGGGTTTCCGAGACGCTGAGCTGCGGGTTGGCGCGGGCTGCCGCGATCGCGTCCATGAGGCGCAGGCCCTCGAACGCGTCTCGGGCGTAACGAACTTCACCCTCATATACCTCGGCCAGGTCGTTCTCGACATAGGCGCGCGTCAGGGCAGCCCCACCGAGAAGCACGGGCCAACGGGCAGCGAAACCACGGGAGTTGAGCTCCTCGAGGTTCTCCCTCATGACAACGGTTGACTTCACCAGCAGTCCACTCATACCGATGGCGTCGGCCTCGCGTTCCTCGGCTGCGCGAATGATCTCGGCGATCGGCTGCTTGATGCCGATGTTGACGACCTCGTAGCCGTTGTTGGACAAGATGATGTCCACCAGGTTCTTGCCGATGTCGTGGACGTCGCCCCTGACCGTGGCCAGCACGATCCGTGCCTTCGCCTGACGTGCGGAGCCATCCGCGTTTCCCTCGATGAACGGCTCGAGATAGGCCACCGCAGCCTTCATGACCTCAGCGGACTGCAGAACGAAAGGCAGCTGCATCTCACCCTTGCCGAACAGCTCGCCGACGGTCCGCATGCCGTCAAGCAAGTTGTCGTTGATGATGTCGAGCGCGCTGTGGCCCTTGTCGAGCGCCGACTTCAGGTCTTCCTCGAGACCCTGGCGCTCGCCGTCGATGATGCGTCGCGCCAATCGTTCCTCGAGCGGCAGGGCAGCGAGCTCATCAGCGCGAGTCTCCTTCAAAGAGGCCGAGTCCACCCCTTCGAACAGCTCGAGCAGGCGGCCCAATGGGTCGTAGGTCAGCTCGCTCTCCCCCGACTCACCAGCCCAGACACGCTTGTCATAGACGAGGTCGAGCGCCACCTGGCGCTGCTCCTCGGGAATCCGGGCCATCGGCACGATCCTGGCGGCGTGCACGATGGCCGAGTCGAGCCCTGCCTTGACGCACTCGTGCAGGAACACCGAGTTGAGCACGACCCGGACGGCTGGCTTGAGCCCGAACGACACATTCGACACCCCCAAGGTGGTCTGCACGTCGGGATAACGTCGCTTGAGCTCACGGATGGCCTCGATGGTCTCCAGACCATCGCGACGCGTCTCCTCCTGGCCGGTGCCGATCGGGAAGGTCAGGGTGTCGACGATGATGTCCTCGACGTTCATGCCCCACTCACCGGTGAGCGCCGTGATGAGCCGCGAGGCCACAGCGACCTTGTGCTCCCGGGTGCGGGCTTGACCCGTCTCGTCGATGGTCAGGGCGATGACGGCGGCACCATGCTCCTTGACCACCGGCATGATTCGGGCGAAGCGCGAGCCCTCACCCTCACCGTCCTCATAGTTGACGGAGTTGACCACTGCCCGTCCGCCCAGCAGCTCGAGACCTGCCTCGACCACGGGAGGCTCGGTCGAGTCGAGGACCAGCGGGAGGGTGCTGGACGTTGCGAACCGGCTGACGACCTCTTGCATGTCCTTGACGCCATCACGGCCGACGTAGTCGATGCAGACGTCGAGCAGGTGGGCGCCGTCCTTGGTCTGGTTGCGGGCGATCTCGACGCACTCGTCCCAGCGGGAGGCCAGCATTGCCTCCTTGAACGCCCTGGAACCATTGGCGTTCGTGCGCTCGCCTATCGACAGGAACGAGGTGTCCTGACGGAAGGGCACCGCGGAGTACAACGAGGCGACGCCGTGCTCGGGCCGGGGCCGGCGCGGCTTGATCGGGGACCCGCCGACAGCCTTCACCACCTCTGCGAGGTGAGCGGGCGTCGTACCGCAACAACCGCCCACCAAGGAGATCCCGAACTCTCGGACGAACTGCGTGTGCGCTGCTGCAAGCTGCTCGGGAGAGAGCGGGTATGCCGCACCGCCCTTGGTCAGGATGGGCAGCCCGGCATTGGGCATGCAGCTGACCGGGATCCTGGAGTGTCGCGATAGATGACGCAGGTGCTCGCTCATCTCGGCCGGGCCGGTCGCGCAGTTGAGTCCGATCGCGTCGATCCCGAGAGGCTCCAGAGCGGTCAGGGCCGCCCCGATCTCGGAGCCCATGAGCATGGTGCCCGTCGTCTCGACCGTGACCTGGACGATGACAGGGAGGGTCTCGCCCACAGCAGCCAGCGCACGCTTGGAGCCGATGACCGCAGCCTTGGCCTGCAGCAGGTCCTGTGACGTCTCCACCAGGATGACGTCAACACCACCGTCGATCAGCCCGCGGGCCTGCTCGGCATACGCATCGCGCAACGTCGCGAACGGAACGTGACCCAGCGAGGGCAGCTTGGTGCCGGGTCCCATGGAGCCGATCACGAACCGTGGATGCTCGGGAGTCGACCAGTGGGCGGCGGCTTCCGCTGCGATCCGTGCCCCGGCCTCGGCCAGCTCGTAGATGCGATCGGAGATGCCGTACTCGGCGAGGTTGGCCAGGTTGGCGCCGAAGGTGTTGGTCTCGACCGCATCGACCCCTACGGCGAAATATGCGTCGTGGACGCCTCGCACCACGTCCGGACGAGTGACGTTCAGGATCTCGTTGCAGCCCTCGTGACCCTGGAAGTCGTCCATCGACGGGTCAGCGGCTTGCAGCATGGTGCCCATCGCACCATCGGCAACGAGGACACGCTCGGAGAGGGCCTTGCGGAAGAGGTCGGAGCGGCTGCTCAATGTTCTGGACCTTGTCACTCGGGGATTCGGCCCGCAGTCTATCGGCGGTACGGGAGACCATCAGAGCAGGATTCCGTAGTGTGGTCACCAGAAGCCCAACCTGAGCGACGAGGGAGGCACCCGATGATCGAGCTCGAGGACGTGTCCGAACTGCGCGACCCGATCATGATCGCTGCCTTCGAGGGCTGGAACGACGCAGGCGAAGCGGCCACAGCTGCGATCGAGCACCTCATCGAGGTGTGGGACGCCGAGCCAATAGCAGCCATCGATCCCGAGGACTACTACGACTTCCAGGTGAACCGACCACGGGTCGTCGTCGAGGATGGCAAGCGCCGCATCAGCTGGCCCACCACGCGCATCCTGTTGGCCTCGTCCACCTCGCTGGGACACGACATCATCCTCGTCCAAGGGGTCGAGCCGTCGACGCGTTGGCGTTCGTTCACCATCGAGCTGATCGAGTACGCACGGCAGATCGGCGTCACCACGTTCGTGACGCTGGGCGCGCTCCTCGCTGACGTGGCACACACCAGACCGATTCTCATCACCGCGACGTCAGAGCACGAGGACGTTATCCACCGCTTCGACCTCGAGACCAGCAAGTACGAGGGCGCCACCGGCATCGTCGGAGTGTTGGCTGACGCAGCCGGCCAGGCGGATCTGCCCTCGTTCTCATGCTGGGCGGCGGTTCCACACTATGCGAGCGGAACCCCGTCGCCCAAGGCCACCCTCGGGATCATCACCAAGCTCGAGGAGCTGCTCAACCTGACGATCCCGCACGGCGATCTCCCCGAGCTGGCGCGACTGTGGGAGGACACCGTGGACGAGCTGGCCGAGTCTGATGACGAGGTGGCGGAGTACGTGCATTCCCTGGAGAAGGCCCAGGACACCGCGGACCTGCCCGAAGCAAGCGGTGAGGCTATCGCGCGCGAGTTCGAGCGCTACCTGCGTCTTCGCACCGAGGAACCACCCGCGAGCTAGAGCCGTATGCCGAGGAGCGCGTCGATCGCACGCCCGACCAGCCCCGGGGCGCCGAGCTCGAAGCCGCTGCAGTCGGTACGTCCACGCTCCAGGCTCTCATTGACCCACTCGTCGACCGCCAACAGGGCACCCGGGACGTCGAGGTCATTGGCCAGGCACTCACGGATACGCGCAATCGTGGCGTCAGCCGACGGACCACCGTTGCCGGACAACCCCGCTCGCCATGTCGACAGTCGTTTCTGGGCGTCAACCAGGAGCTGGTCGGTCCACTCCCAGGGCGTCCGGTAGTGATGCGCCAGCAGGGTCAGACGAATGGCCATCGGGTCGACCCCTGACTGGCGCAGCGTCGAGACGAGCACCAGATTGCCCTGGGACTTGCTCATCTTCTCGCCGCCGAGCCCGACCATGGCTTGGTGTACGTAGGCGCGCGCGAACGGCGATTCGCGGGTGAGGGAGCAGGCCTGGATCGCGCTCATCTCGTGGTGGGGGAAGACCAGGTCGGTTCCACCCCCCTGCACGTCGAACGCCATGCCGAGGTAGTCAAGCGCGATGGTCGTGCACTCGATGTGCCACCCGGGTCGGCCTTCACCGAGCTCGCCACCGGGCCATGACGGTTCGCCCTCGCGCGCAGCCCGCCACAGCATCGGGTCCAGCTCATCGTGCTTGCCTTGGCGCAGCGGGTCCCCCCCACGCTCGGCGAAGACCGCCAGCATCTGGTCCCGGTCCCACGAGGACACCGTACCGAATCCCTGGGCGGCCGAGAGCTCGAAGTAGATGTCGCTGGCTCCCGCGACACCTTCACCCTCAGGAACAGCCACGCGGTATGCCGCCCCGGTCGACAGCAGGTCGGTCACCGCCTTGACGACCGACGGCACTCCCTCGACAGCGCCGATGTAGTGATCTGGAGCGATCACGCCCAGAGCGGTCATGTCCTCCCGAAAGAGAGCAATCTCCGTCTCTGCCAACGCCTGCCACTCCACCCCGTCACGCTGGGCACGCTCGAGCAAGGGGTCGTCCACATCGGTCACGTTCTGGACGTACAGCACCTCGTGGCCCGCGTCGCGCAGCGCCCGGCCCAACACGTCGAAGGTCACATAGGTCGCAGCATGTCCCATGTGCGTGGCGTCATAGGGCGTGATGCCACAGACGTACATCCGCGCAAGAGGACCCGGAGTCAGCGCACGAATGGACCCGGACGCCGTGTCATGGACACGGATCGGTAGACCCACGCCGGGCAGGGCGGGGATAAACGGCGACGGCCAGGATTTCACGGACCGAGCCTAATGGGACAACGCCACTGCGGCCCTACAGGGGCGGCCAGGGCACAGCCGGCGCACGACCGGTCGGCTGCGGAAACCGGCCAGTGGCCAGCAGGGCCGAGATCCGCTCGCTGACAGCCTCGACCTCGGCCGAGGACAACAGCGCTTTGATCGCCTGTGACACCGGGCTCAAGGGGTTGCCCAACCACCCCAGAAGCGTTTCCAGCCTGGCCAGCTCGGCCTCAGGCAGCGGCTTGTCCACCCATCCCCACAGCACGGTGCGCAGCTTGGGCTCGGCGTGGCAGCTGACGCCGTGGTCGAACCCCCACAGGGAGTCCGACCGATCAAGCACCAGGTGGGACCCCTTGCGATCGGCGTTGTTGATCACCACGTCGAAGACTGCCGCCGCCGCGAGCTCCGGCCGGTCCGCGTGGGCCACCACGACCGGCGTGCCGTCCGACAGCTGGGCCTCGAACACAGGCAGCCAGCCAGGCGCAAGATCTGCCGGGGTCACCACGTCGACAAGGCTCTGGCTGGCACCGTCAACGGTGTCCACCCACAGCTGAACCGACCCGAGCCCAAGTGGGCCCTCTCTCAGAACCGTTGGGGGCACGACGTTCCAGCCCCCGACCGCCGACAGCACGAACGCCGCCGCCTCGCGTTTGGCGAGCGTTCCCTGGGGGAAGTCCCAGAGTGGTCGTTCGCCCTCGATCGGCTTGTAGATCACCCGGGTCCGGACGTCGCCCAACGTGAGCCACCCGAGCAGCGCCAGGTTGCTCGCATCCACCAAGCGGCCTTCGACCTCGATCTCGCCGAACGTCAGGACGTCGAGGATGTGGGCGACGTCTTCCTGCGTCGAGGGTGCCGGCAGGTTCATTCGGACGACTCAGCGCTCAGCGTTTGTACCCGTTGGCGCGGGGGCATACGTGTCCGGTCGGGTCAAGGGGACCGCCGCAGAACGGGCACGGGGGGCGTCCGGCGATGACGACCTTGGCGCACCGACGGGCGAAGGCACGTGCCTGGCCAGGGGCAAGCACCACCCGCAGGACGGTCTCGAACTCGCCGGGGCGCTCGGGCTCAAGGGTCGGCTCACCCTCCTCGTCGACCTCGACCTCTTCCTGCCCGTCGTGGCACTCCAGGATGACGACACCGCGGTCGGCGTCCCACCCGATGCTCATCGTGCCGACCCGGAACTCGTCCTCGATAGGTGTGTCAAGAGGTGCGATGTCCTCGATGGTCTCACCCACAGCGTCGGAGGCCGCCCCGCCGGCGAAGTCGTCGAGCAGGTCATTGATCCGGTAGGCGAGCGTGCTCACCTGCTGCTTCTCCAGCGACACGCTGGTCAGCCGCGATCCGGCGCTGGCCTGGAGGAAGAAGGTCCGTTGCCCGGGCGGCCCGACCGTGCCCGCAACGAACCGGTCTGGGGGGTCGAACTCAAGAACCGGCATACGGTCGACTCTAATCAGTGGATCCAGCGTTGGTGGATCCAGCGTCGAGGGAATCCGGGTCGCAACCCGCGCCCCCACCCAC